>JAPUDV010000131.1 GCA_027492875.1 Candidatus Competibacteraceae bacterium
GCCGGCTTGAGCCGTCCTCCGAAACCACCGCCTTCAAGGCGGTGGTCGTTCATTTAGTAGTTTCTGCCAGACCATTTCTGAAACGTGGCTGGCGAAGCGTCTCGTATCGCCCAGGGCGATACACGGCGAACGGCTGGCCATGATCGAAGTGCATCTATCGGTGATAGGCCAGCAGATTGGCACATTGACGCGGTCGTCTACTCGGGCAAGCCGAAACTGGGCAGCCTCAAGCAGCGCGTGGAACGCATCGAACACCGGCTGGACCTGAGCGACCCGGCACACTGAATTCGCCGGCAATCTTTGGCCGGTCGAAACGAAAAAGGCTTGCATCCCTGCAAGCCTTTGTTTTCATGGTGCCGGAACGCGGAATCGAACCGCGGACCTACTGATTACGAATCAGTTGCTCTACCGGCTGAGCTATCCCGGCGAAATTTTTTAGGGCGGGAACTATAGCCCACTCAAATCCGACATACAAGGTTCGATTCGCCTCGGCTCAGAGAAGCTTCAGGCACTGCCGGACGGCCGGCAGATGGCGGCGGCTGACTTCCAGCCGCTCGGGAATTTCGTGAAAAACCAATTGCACGCTCTCGTCGATGGTTTTTTCCAGCCCGGCGATCTGCGCTACCATCGCCAGCGCGTTGCGGTGCGCCCGCACCACCCGGCCTCCCAGATCCCGTTCCAGCGTTTTCAGTGTTTCCTCGATCAACGCCTCGCCGTGGCAGTGGCGGACCATGACGTATTTCTGGTCGGCCTGAAAATAATACACGTCGGCCAGCGGAATCAGCTCCAGCCGCTGGCCGAGCCGGGCACGGATGTGGGTGCGCCCCGTCCCCTCGCGCTCCACCGTTAGGCTGGCCAGTTGCGCCCGGTTGAGCCGGGCGGCGCTAGCCAGCGCCTGTTCGAGCCGTTCCAGCCGAACCGGTTTAAGCAGGTAGGCGACCGCGTGGGTCTCGAAGGCGTCCAGCGCGTGTTCGCTGTAGGCCGTGACGAAGATGAGCGCGGGCGGCTGGGGCAGTGTCGCCAGCCGCCGGGCGGTTTCCAGACCGTCCAGGCCGGGCATCTGGATGTCCAGCAGGACGATGTCGGGTTGCAGACTGGCGGCGAGCCGCAAGGCATCCGCGCCGTTGCTCGCTTCGCCGCAGGGTTCGTGGTCGGGCAGGCGACCGAGCAGCTCCCGCAGTCGGTCGCGGGCCGGCGGTTCATCATCGACGATCAGCACTTTCATGGCGACACGATCCGCATAGGCATCAACCGATGCTTCAGCGCAATTCCCTGGGCAGCGCGAACACCACATTTTCGGCGCGGCCGCCGCTTTCGCTGATGGTCGTCGCGCCCAACTCCCGCAAGCGGGCGATCACCTGCCGCACCAGCACTTCGGGCGCCGAGGCGCCAGCCGTCACGCCGATGGCAGTCTTGTCCGCCAGCCACGTCGGATGGATGTCCTCGGGGCCGTCGATCAGGTAGGCCGGCGTGCCCTGTTTTTCCGCGAGTTCCCGCAGCCGGTTGGAATTGGAACTGCTGCGGGAGCCGACCACCAGCAACAGTTCGCAGCGGCCCGACAGTTCCTTCACCGCATCCTGACGGTTCTGGGTGGCGTAGCAGATGTCATCCTTGCGCGGTCCCTGAATGGCCGGAAACCGCTCGCGCAGGACGGCGACAATCCGCGCCGTGTCGTCCACCGACAGGGTGGTTTGGGTCACGTAGGCCAGTTCGGCGGGGTTGCGCACGGTCAATGTTCGCGCGTCCTCGACCGTCTCCACCAGATACATTCGCCCGCCCCGGCCGGCATCGTACTGGCCCATGGTGCCCTCGACTTCCGGATGGCCGGCGTGACCGATCAGCACCACTTCATGGCCCGAGCTGCCGTGGCGGGCGACTTCCATGTGGACCTTGGTCACCAGCGGACAGGTGGCGTCGAACACTTTCAGACCACGCCGCGCCGCTTCTTCCCGCACGGTTTGCGAGACGCCGTGGGCGCTGAAAATCACGGTCGCGTCCTCGGGCACTTCGTCCAGTTCCTCGACGAACACCGCGCCGCGGCGGCGCAGGTCGTCCACCACGAAACGGTTGTGCACGACTTCGTGGCGGACGTAGATCGGCGCGCCGAACAATTCCAGCGCCCGGTCGACGATGCCGATGGCCCGGTCCACTCCAGCGCAGAAGCCGCGTGGGTTGGCCAGGTGGATGTGTACGCTCATGCAGGTCTCCCGCGAGTCGGCCGTGGGTCAGGCGCCGTCAGCCGGGGTTTTCGGATTGCTGGATCGGCCGGACCACAGGCTGTCCAGCACCAGCAGCATCGCGCCGACGGTGATGGCCGAATCGGCGATATTGAAAGCCGGCCAGTACCAGCGCTGGTAGTAAATTTGGATGAAATCGATCACCTGGCCTAGCCAGGCGCGGTCGATCAGGTTGCCGATCGCCCCGCCCAGGATCAGCGCCAGCGCCGCCGCCAGCCGTTTTTCCGCTGGCTGAAGCCGCCGCAGCCAGACGATCAGTCCGATGCTGACCAGCAGCCCCAGCCCCAAAAAGAGCCAGCGCTGCCAGCCCCCGGCGCCGGCCAGAAAGCTGAAGGCGGCACCGGTGTTATAGGTCAGCAGCAGGTTGAACGAAGGTAATACCGGTACCGGCTGATGAAACGTCAGCAGTGTTTCGGCGAGAAATTTGGTGCCCTGATCCAGCACGATCACCGCTCCGCTCAGCCACCAGCACCCGCGAAATGCAGCCATCAGGCGTAACGCCGCATTTCGCCGCCGCCGGCGACATTGTCCACGCAGCGCCCGCATAGCTCCGGATGTTCGGGGTAATGGCCGACATCGGCGCGATGGTGCCAGCAGCGCACGCATTTATCCTCGCTGCTGGGCACGACCTGGATCGCTAGCGCCTGGCCGTTGAACGAGGTCGGTTCCGCGCTGTCTGGCGCTTCGGCCAGCGGCCGTACCCGGGCGTGGGAGGTGATGAGGAAAAACCGCAGTTCGTCCTCGATCCGCCGTAAATCCGCCGCCAGCTCGCCGTCGCAGTACAGATCCACCTCGGCATCCAGCCCCGAACCGATGCTGCCTTCGATCCGCAAGCGCTCCAGCTTCTTGCCCACCAGTTCGCGCACCGCGACCAAGCGGTCCCAGTAGGCCGCGTTGAGCGGTTCGGCGTCATCGATCGCGAACAGGCCATCGTACCAGGTGGTCAGAAACACCGACGGACCCCGCTCGCCCGGCAGGTTTCGCCAGATTTCCTCGGCGGTGAAGCTGAGAATCGGCGCCAGCCAGCGCGTCATCGCTTCGACGATGTGGTACAGGGCGGTTTGCGCCGAGCGGCGGGCGATGCTGTCGCGCTGGGTGGTGTACTGGCGATCCTTGATGATGTCCAGATACAGACTGCCCATGTCCACCGAGCAGAAGTTGTGGATCTTCTGGTAGATCAGGTGGAACAGGTACTGGTCGTAAGCATCCAGGATCTCGTCCTGCAAACGGCGGGTGCGGTCCACCGCCCAGCGATCCAGCGCCAGCATCCGTTCCGGTGGCAGCCGATGGTGGATCGGATCGAAGCCGTTGAGATTGGCCAGCAGGAAGCGGGCGGTGTTGCGCATCCGCCGGTAGGAATCGGCCATGCGCTTGAGAATTTCGTCGGAGACGTTCATCTCGCCGCGATAGTCGGTCGCCGCCGCCCACAGCCGCAGCACGTCGGCGCCCAGTGAATTGACCACCTTTTGCGGCGCGACCACGTTACCCAGCGACTTCGACATCTTGCGGCCTTGGGCGTCCACGGTGAAGCCGTGAGTTAGCAGACCCTTGTAGGGCGCCACGCCGCGCATCGCCACCGAGGCCAGCAGCGAGGACTGAAACCAGCCGCGATGCTGGTCGGAGCCTTCCAGGTACAGTTCAGCCGGGAAGCGCAGTTCCGGGCGGCGTTCCAGCACCGAGGCATGGGTGGTTCCGGAATCGAACCAGACATCCAGAGTATCGGGGATTTTGTCGTAATGGGCGGCGTCCGCGCCCAGCAACTCCGCCGGATCGAGTGTGAACCAGGCGTCGATGCCGCCCTGTTCGATGCGTTGCGCCACCTGTTCCATCAGATCCAGCGTGGCCGGGTGCAATTCGCCGGTTTTTTTGTGGGCGAACAGAGTGATCGGCACCCCCCAGGAGCGCTGGCGAGACACGCACCAGTCGGGGCGGTTGGTCACCATGCCCTGAATCCGCGCCTTGCCCCAGTCCGGGGTGAAGCGCACCTTCTCGATCTCACTCAGCGCGCGGGCGCGCAGCCCGTGTTGATCCATGCCGATAAACCACTGCGGGGTGGCGCGGAAGATGATCGGGGTCTTGTGCCGCCAGCAATGCGGGTAGCTGTGGGTCAGCCGGGCGGCACGTAGCAACATGCCGTGCGCCTTGAGGACATCGATCACCCGTTCGTTGGCGGCGAATACATGCAGGCCGGCGAATAGCGGGGTGTCGGGCAGAAACTTGCCGTCCGGGCCGACCGGATTGTCCACCGGCAACCCGTAGCGGGAGCCGACCACATAGTCCTCCTGGCCATGGGCGGGAGCGGTATGCACCGCGCCGGTGCCAGCCTCGGTGGTGACGTGATCGCCGAGGATGACCGGTACTTCGCGGTCGTAGAACGGATGGCGCAGCGCCAATCCCTCCAGGTCGGCGCCCGAGCCGTAGGCGATCACCTGATAGTCGTCGATGCGCCAGCGCGCCAGCGAGTCTTGCAACAAGGGTTCGGTGACGAGCAAGCGCTCTTGACCCCGGTCGGTTTCGACCTGCGCCACCACGTATTCGAATCCCGGATTGACCGCCACCGCCCGGTTGGCGGGCAGCGTCCACGGCGTGGTGGTCCAGATGACCACGGACAGCGGCCCCTTGCCTTCGTGGCCCTCGACGTGGCGCAGGCGGGCCAGCAAGGTCTCGGGATTGGCCACCGGAAAGCGCACGTCGATGGCCAGCGAATCGCGGTCCTCGTATTCGACCTCGGCCTCGGCCAGCGCCGAGCCGCAGTCGATGCACCAGTACACCGGCTTGGAACCACGGTACAGGTGGCCGTTGGCGACGATCCGCGCCAGCGCGCGCACGATGTCGGCCTCGGCCCGGAAGTCCATGGTCAGATAGGGATTCTCCCAGTCCCCCAACACGCCCAGGCGCTGGAAATCGACGCTTTGGTGGGCGACCTGCTCGGCGGCAAAGGCGCGGCAGGCGGCGCGGAATTCGCGGGCATCGACCTTGACCCCGACTTTGCCCAGTTTTTTTTCCACCATCTGCTCGATCGGCAGGCCGTGGCAGTCCCAACCCGGCACGTAGGGGGCATCGAAACCGCTCAGGGTGCGAGCTTTGACGATGATGTCCTTGAGCACCTTGTTGACGGCGTGGCCGATGTGAATCACCCCGTTGGCGTAGGGCGGGCCGTCGTGCAGCACGAATTTCGGCCGTCCGGCGAATTCGGCGCGCTGGCGGCGATACAGGTCCAGTTCCCGCCAATAACGCAGCAGATCCGGCTCGCGCTTGGCGAGATCCGCCTTCATCGGAAAAGCGGTTTGGGGAAGATTGAGAGTGTTTTTGTAATCAGCCACGGTAAGCCTCTAAAAACCGGTGCGAGAACGCTCCTCATCCTTTTGGGAGAGGGAGTGAGGGGCTCCCTGCTCCCCGTAGGAGAGGGGCTGGGGGTGAGGGGATGGGGATGTCCCGTTCGGCGAAATAGGTTCGGGCGGTCTGCTCGTCCCGTCGGATCTGTGCTTGCAGGGCGGCCAGCGACTCGAAGCGCTGTTCCGGACGCAGATAATGCAGAAAATCGACTTTGACGTGCCGGCCGTACAGATCGCCCTGGAAGTCGAGTAGATGCACTTCCAGCCGCTCGCGCTCGCCCGCCACCGTGGGGCGGCGGCCGACGTTGGCGATACCGGGCCAGGGCGGCAGCGCCGGGTCGCCGAGCAGCACGGCGTAGACGCCGGAAACCGGCGTGACCCGGCGGTGCAAGTGGATGTTGGCGGTCGGAAAGCCGATGGTGCGGCCACGGCGGTCGCCGTGCGCCACCCGCCCGCACAGGTCGTAGGGCCGGCCCAGAAGTCGCGCCGCCAATTCCAGCTCGCCCCCCGCCAGCGCTTGGCGGACGCGGGTGCTGCTGACCCGCTCGCCGTCCAGGATATGGCTGTGGCTGTCGGCGACGCTGAAACCGTGTCGCTGACCGGCCGCAACCAGCAGGGCGAAATCGCCGGCGCGACGGTGGCCGAAACGGAAATCGTCGCCGATCACCAGATGGCGGATGCCCAGGCGGTGCACCAGCAGGTCGTCGATGAAAGCCTCCGCCGGCATGGCCGCCAGTCGGTGATCGAATTCCAGGCACAGCACCCGCTCGATGCCCAAATCCTCCAGCGCCAGCAGTTTTTCCCGCAGCCGCATCAGCCGGGCCGGCGGGACGTTGGGGCCGGCGAAGAATTCCTGCGGCTGCGGCTCGAAGGTGATGACCAGTCGCGGCAGATTCAGCCGCGCGGCCTGCTCGGCCAGTTGGTCCAGAATCCGCCGGTGACCGAGATGGACGCCGTCGAAGTTGCCGATGGTGGCGACGCAGCCTCGATGGCGGGGCCGAAGATTGTGTTGACCGCGGATGAGTTCCATGCCGGTTGTAGAGGGTCTGGGAGTCGGGTGGCGGGCGAAGAACGCCATTATAGGGATAATGACCGGATTCTTAACACATCGGCATCCGTGTCCGATGCGACCGGGGTAACCGGATCGCCGTCCGCTTCTCCGCCCCTGTGGCGTCAGGCAGTCAGTCTGGCATCTCCCGACCAGACCCATGAACCGCGCGGGAAGTCGCGGTCAGCCGCTTCCGCCGATCGGGCGCTTCGTCCGGTCGTGCTGGATGGATTGGGCATGGCGGACCGATCTGCGTTTCTTCGGCTTGGTGGGGTCCGTCGGGGATGCGGTCGCGGTGGGCGTGGTCGTGAGGGATGCCGTCCGCAAAGCCCTCAGTGCGCCGGCAGATCGATGCGCACCGTATCGCGCAATACGCCATCCAGACCGCCGAACACGGTCAGCCGTTCGACCTTGTCCACGACCTTCTCCAGCGCTTCCAGTTCCTTGAGGCGCAGAAGAATCGGGTTTTCCTCCATCAGCTTCGCCGTGTTGAGCAGCGAGCGAGTGGCGGCGACTTCCTCGCGCCGGCGAATGACGTTGGCCTGCGCCGCCTTTTCGGCGGTCACCACCTGGTTGAGAATCTCCTTCATCTCGCCGGGCAGGATCACGTCCTTGATACCGACCGTTTCCAGTTCCAGCCCGTGTGGGTTGACCCGTTCCGCCACGTAGTTCCGCACGACCTGATCCAGCGGGTCCTTGTCGCCGAGCAAGCCGTCCAAAGGCTGCGTGCCGATGGCTTGCCGCAAACCGAACTGCAAGGTCCGGTACAGGTACTCGGCGATGTTGCCCAGTTCGCCGCGCGCCTTGACCGGATCGGCGATTCGGTACACCGCCGACAGGTTCACCCGCAGACTGACCTTGTCCTTGGTCAGGATTTCCTGGCCGGAGACTTCCACGGTCTGCAAGCGCAGATCCACGGTTTCCACCTTGACGACCCGGTTGAAGCGCCAGAAGGCGTGCAGACCGGGCGGCAGAGTGCGGACCAGTTCGCCATCCACCAGCAGCAGACCGATGTGCTTGTCTTCGACCTCGGCGGCCAGAATGAAGCCGTTCAGGTTCTTGCCCAGGGCCGCCGACGGCCGCGTCAGCAGGGCGGCGTGCGCCCGCGACAAGGCGTAGTCCGTACCGGTGTTCAGTAGCTCCACCTTCACCTCGACCGGACCGCGCCAGTAGACTTGGCGGGCCGCCGGCGGCAACACGCCTTCCAGGCGGCCGTTCTTGTAGATCAGGCCGACCTGGCGTTCGCCGGTCTCCACCACCTGGAAGTGCCGTTCCACCAAAGCCGGCTCGGTCCGCAGCAACACATCCAGCCACGGGTGATTGAATTCGGCCACGGTCAGATCGTAGCGCTGAACCTCGTGGCGGCGCAGCGGATCGAACCAGCGGTAGACCCCCGGTTCCAGAATGGCCACCAACCGGCGGTCGTACAGGTGAAGCCCACGCTCGTTTTGGGCAATGACGACTCGTTGGAAACCCAACATCTTGATTCTCCTTGTGAACATATTTTGGGTCTTCCTGTTCCGCCGTATCCGGCGGGCGAGCGTGACGTGTTGCTATCGGCACCGATTCCGGTCCGCCACCGCCGAGCGAGCGTCAGGATGTCATTGAGAACGGCTCCTGCCGGTTATTGAGTGAACAAACAGGGTTATAAGGATTGGGAGCGCGCCCCACGCCCGTGCGGCGGGCGACGGGGCGGACCGGGCCGATGACCGGCGGGCCTGCCGCAACGCGAGGCATCCCTGCCCACTATCGCCGCGATCGGCTGGCCGCTCATCGGCGTCGATCC
This sequence comes from Candidatus Competibacteraceae bacterium, assembly GCA_027492875.1. Taxonomy (GTDB): domain Bacteria; phylum Pseudomonadota; class Gammaproteobacteria; order Competibacterales; family Competibacteraceae; genus Competibacter. The sequence continues at coordinate 8,407 of JAPUDV010000131.1, forward strand.
GTTGCCCGCCGCGCAAAGCCGCGCGGGCGCTGCGGGCCGGTCCTCAATATCACGCCGAAACGCGAGGTCGACAACCGCCCGCCGGGACGGCTCCCGGGTGTTGCGAGGATGGATGTTGGTAGCATCCAGAGCGGATTCGAACCGCAAGCCTGTTCAGGGCCTTATCCAGTGAAAAGGAGGGAGTTGAACCCTCGACCGTCTGGTTCGTGGCCAGATGCTCTACCCACTGAGCTACTTTCCTCGCTTCGAAGTCCCGCCGTCGCCCGATACACGCCGGGCAATGGTTAGCGTGGGCGCGCCGGACCGGCATTCAGAACCGGTACCGCTGTGCGGCGGCGAGGCTACTTCGAACTGGTCATCCCCCTCCCGCCAGCGGGCGAGGGGCGTGAACGGGATAAAACGCAAAACCCCGGAAGGCAAACCGCCGGCCGGGGTTATTGGGTTCCCGTTCGGAGGGTTGCCTTGCGCCGACCCTCCGAGCTGAATCTCGTAGGGTCTACGTCGGCTCCACCGCTGGCGCGCAGCCGCGCGAGGCCGGCGGATACCGGTCGGCGATGGATGAGAAATGGGGGTTGCAATTTATCGGGTTCATGGGGGCGCTGATTATAAGCAGAAAAATCATCGGGTCAAGCCTCGTTGCCGGTTGAGAACGCCCGCCGCGCCGCGGTGATCGCCGCCAGTCGTTCCTGTCGCAGCGCCTCGGCCAGCGCCAGCCCGCTCAAACCCTGTTGCACCAGTGGTCGCGCCCGCACGCCGGCGGCGGCCTGGTGAACCTGCCGCAATAGATCCGCTTGCGGATAGTGCCGGTTTTCCAGCCCCAATCGGCCGCGCGCATCGGCCTCGCAAGCGAGGAGGAACTGTTCGAAGCGCTGCGGCTTGCGCAGGGCGTCCAACCCCAGCAAGGTGTTGAGCAGAGTTTTCGGACGCAGGTCCAGCGCACGGTGGCAATGGGTGTGGCAGCGGGCGGTCGCCACGCCCAGTTCGCGGAACATGTTCGGAACCCGCAAGCGCTGGCAGAAAGACCGGACCAGATCGGCGCCGCGTTGTTCGTGACCGTGATGGCGCGGCCACTCCTCGGATGGGGTGGCGCCCTTGCCGAGATCGTGGACCAGTACGGCAAAGCGGGTGACTGCGTCCGCTCCCAGTCGCGCGGCCAGCGCCAGTGCCATGAGCGTATGGATACCGGTGTCGATTTCTGGATGGTGGGCGGGGGGTTGCGGGACGCCGAACAAGCGATCCAGTTCCGGGAAAATCCGCGCCAGCGCGCCGCAGTCGCGCAGGGTTTCGAAAAAGCGCTCCGGCCGCGATTCGCCCAGGGCACGCACTGTTTCCGCCCAGACCCGCTCCGGTACCAGGTGGTCGACTTCGCCGCTGGCGACCATGGTCCGCATCAGATTCAGCGTTTCTGGCGCGATTCGAAAGCCTAGCGGTGCGTAGCGGGCGCTGAAACGGGCGACGCGGAGAATCCGCACCGGGTCTTCGGCGAAAGCCGGCGAGACGTGGCGCAACCAGCGGGCTTCGAGATCGCGAGCGCCGTGGTAGGGGTCGGTCAGGCGACCGTCGGCATCGCGGGCCATGGCGTTGATGGTCAGATCGCGGCGCCGCAGGTCGTCGCCCAGCGTGACCTCCGGCGCGGCGTGAACGCTGAAGCCGTGGTAGCCGGGCGCAGTCTTGCGCTCGGTGCGGGCCAGCGCATATTCCTCGTGCGTGTCCGGGTGCAGGAACACCGGAAAATCCTTGCCGACCGGCCGGAAGCCGCGCGCCAGCAACTCGTCCGGCGTGGCCCCGACTACCACCCAGTCGCGCTCCCGCACCGGTAGCTCTAACAACTCGTCGCGCACCGCGCCGCCGACCAGGTAGATTTCCATGTTGTTTGCGTTCATCGCGTGTTCGATTATGTTGGACGGCCCTCATGATACCTGACGGGTCGCCATGCGGGTTTTGTGGTTCGCCGGCCCGGCGAATTTTCGGAAATAAAATGCGGCTGCGAGCGATACGGTCGATATTCTGGACACTGGCGGTGGGAGCCGGGTTCGCGCTGGGCCTGTCCGGTTGCGCCGAACTGGCTTATTACCGGCAGGCGGCGGTGGGGCAATGGGCGTTGTTCCAAGCCCGCCGGCCGGTGGCGGCGGTGCTGGCCGATCCAACGATCTCTGCGGATTTGCGCCAACGCTTGGAAACCGCTCGGGCTTTGCGCGTCTTCGCCAGCGCCGAACTGGCCTTGCCCGACAACGGTAGCTATCAGGGTTACGCCGATCTCGGGCGACCCTGGGTGGTCAGGAATATCTTCGCCGCGCCGGAGCTGAGCCTGGAGCCGCGCCGCTGGTGCTTCCCGGTGGCCGGCTGCCTGAGCTATCGCGGTTATTTCGATGCCGGGGCCGCGCAAGGCTTGGCCGAGGAACTGCGGGCCGGCGGCGACGATGTGTACGTCGCCGATATTTCCGCCTATTCAACGCTGGGCTGGTTCGACGATCCGCTGCTGAACACCTTCATCGGCTGGCCGGTCGGGCGGCTGGCGGAACTGATGTTCCACGAACTGGCCCACCAGCGCGTGTACGTGACCGATGACACCGCCTTCAACGAAGCGTTCGCGACCGCCGTGGGTCGCCTGGGCGCGGAACGCTGGCTGGCGCGACGCGGCACGCCGCGCGAGCGGGAGGAATATGCCGCCGATGTCCGCCGCCGCGAGCAGTTCCTGCGACTGACGGCGGACACCCGCGAACACCTGGCGGCGGTCTATGCTTCGTCTGGCGATGAAGCGGCGAAGCGGGCCGACAAACAACGTATCTTGACGCGACTGCGCGAGCGCTATCAGGCGCTTAAACAAACCTGGGGCGGCTACGCGGGTTACGATCACTGGTTCGAACAGGATCTGAACAACGCCAAGCTGGCCGGGGTCAGTACCTACCATCGACAAGTGCCGGCGTTTCTGGTGCTGTACGAGCGGGAAGGTCGGGATTTCGCGGCGTTTTATCGGGCGGCGGAAGCCATCGGCCAACTGCCACCGTCGGAGCGGGAAGCACAGTTGCGGGCACTGTCGGCACCGTCCCGGTTCGCGGGAAAACCGGTCCCCCTGTTTTCATCGGACTGATAGCGGCTCATTCATGTAGCCCACTGGATCGAACATGCAGGCAATCGATGTGGTACCCCTCCTCGAAGTTCGCGATCTGGCCGTCTCTTTCGGCACGACCCCGGCGGTCAAGCAGGTGTCGTTCACGCTGGAGCGCGGCCAAACCCTGGCGCTGGTCGGGGAGAGCGGTTCCGGCAAGTCGGTGTCGGCGCTCTCCATCCTGCAACTGCTGCCTTATCCTCATGCCTGGCATCCCGGCGGCGGCATTCGCCTGCGCGGCGAGGATCTGATCGGGGCATCGCCGGCCCGCCTGCGCGAGGTGCGCGGCAATCAGATCGCCATGGTGTTCCAGGAACCGATGACCTCGCTCAATCCCCTGCATTCCATCGAAAAGCAGATTGGGGAAACACTGTGGTTGCACAAGGGATTGAGCGGCGACAAGCTCAGGGCGCGGATCGTCGAGCTGCTGGACCTGGTGGGTCTGCCGGATGCCGCGCATCGCTTGAACGCCTTGCCGCATGAGCTGTCCGGCGGCCAGCGCCAGCGGGTGATGATCGCCATGGCTCTGGCCAACGATCCCGACATCCTGATTGCCGACGAGCCGACCACCGCCTTGGATGTCACCATCCAGGCCCAGATCCTCAAACTGCTCAAGGAATTGCAGGGGCGGCTCGGCATGGCCATTCTGTTCATCACCCATGATCTGAGCATCGTCCGCAAGATGGCCGACCGGGTGTGCGTGATGCAGTCCGGCGAGGTGGTGGAGACTGGTGCGGTCGCCGAGTTGTTCGCCAACCCGCGACATTCCTACACCCGGCAATTGCTGGCCGCCGAGCCCAGGGGCGAGCCGCCGCCGGAAAGCGACGATGCGCCGGAAGTCATGACCGGCGACGATCTCAAGGTCTGGTTTCCGCTCAAGCGGGGATGGTTGGGGCGAGTGGCCGATCACGTCAAGGCGGTTGATGGGGTCAATGTCCGGGTGCGGGAAGGGCAGACCCTGGGCGTGGTGGGGGAGAGCGGTTCCGGCAAGACCACCTTAGGACTGGCGCTGCTGCGGCTGTTGTCCAGCAAGGGCGCGATTTGCTTCCAGGGCCAGCGCATCGATGAGCTGTCTGGCAAGACGCTGCGGCCGTTGCGCAAGTCCATGCAGATCGTGTTTCAGGACCCGTTCGGTTCGCTCAGTCCCCGGTTGTCGGTCGGAGAGATCGTCGAGGAAGGCTTGTTGGTGCATGGTCTAGCCGGTGATCGAGCCGCCCGCCGTGCCTGGATCGCCCGAGCGTTGGAGGAAGTCGGGCTGGACCCGGACATGCAGGATCGTTATCCGCACGAATTCTCCGGCGGCCAGCGCCAGCGCATCGCCATCGCCCGCGCCCTGGCCCTGCAACCGCGACTGCTGGTGCTCGACGAGCCGACCAGCGCCCTGGATGTGTCGGTGCAGGCGCAGATCGTCGATTTATTACGCGAGTTGCAGCGCCGTCACCGGCTGGCCTATATCTTCATCAGCCACGATCTGCGGGTGGTGCGGGCGCTGGCCAATCATCTGCTGGTGATGAAGAACGGCCGGGTGGTGGAAGCGGGTCCGGCGCGACGGGTGTTCGCGCAACCCGAACATCCCTATACCCAGGCCCTGCTGGCGGCGGCCTTGAATCTGGAGGCGACCGGCAACGGCGCGGTGTCGATCTAATGGCGAATGGAACCGGGAATACCGAATCGGAGTGGGTAGCGCTGTTCACCGACGGCGCCTGTTCCGGCAACCCCGGTCCCGGTGGTTGGGGCGCGTTACTCCGCTACCAGGGGCGCGAGAAAGAACTGTCCGGCGGCGAAGCGGCCACCACCAACAACCGCATGGAGATGCTGGCGGTCATCCATGGCCTGGAGGCGTTGAAACGCCCGATGCGGGTACGTATCTGCACCGACAGCCAGTACGTCATGAAGGGCATCACCGAATGGCTGGCGGCCTGGAAACGGCGCGGCTGGAAAACCGCTGACCGCCAGCCGGTCAAGAACGTCGATCTCTGGCAACGACTGGAAGCCGCCTTGACCCCACATCAGGTGGAATGGGAATGGGTGCGCGGCCACAGCGGCCATCCCGAAAACGAGCGGGTGGACCAACTGGCGCGGGCGGCGGTTTCCCGCATCAAATCCAGCAGAGTCTGAACGGAGCGATGAGTATGCACGAACGACAAATTGTGCTCGACACCGAAACCACCGGCCTCGATCCCGGTCAGGGGCACCGGGTCATCGAAATCGGCTGCATCGAACTGCGGAACCGGCGGCTGACCGACCAGCGGTTTCATGTCTACCTGCGACCGGAGCGCGCCATCGACGAAGGGGCTATCAGGGTTCACGGCCTCACCAACGAATTCCTCGCCGACCAGCCGCGCTTTGCCGAGATCGCCGAGCAATTCCTGGAGTTCGTCCGGGGCGCCGAACTGATCATCCACAACGCGGCTTTCGATCTGGGCTTTCTCAACCACGAGTTGCAACGCTGCGGGCGCGGCCAGAGCGCGCTGGAGCAGCTTTGCACGGTCGAGGATACCCTGTTGCTGGCTCGCCAGCGCCATCCCGGCCAGCGCAACAACCTGGATGCCCTATGCAAGCGCTACGGCATCGATAACGCACAGCGTGCTTTGCACGGCGCCCTGCTCGACGCGGAGATTCTGGCCGATGTCTACCTGGCGATGACCCGCCAGCAGGATTCGCTGTTTGTTCAGGAGAGCGCGGCCACGGTGCGGCGCAACGAGGAGAGCCGACAGGCGGCGCTGCCTCGGGCGCGGCCGCCGCTGCCGGTGATCCGAGCCAGCGCCGCAGAACGCGCCGCCCACGACCGATATCTGAATATGCTGGACAAGAAAAGCGGCGGCGCCTGCGTGTGGCGGCGATTGGATCAGGCGGCCGACGGCCCGACCTGAGGCTGTATCGTGGGCTATCGCTCAGGAATACCGCCCATGACGACGGCCCGCGATTTTTCGCCGATCCACCCGGTGAAAGCGAGCGTTGGCACGGGTTGGAAAGGGGACTGGAATCACCGCACGCACCGCGCGCTCACCGCTCCTCGATAGATTCCAGACCCCACGGCTTCGTCGTGGCTGATGCGCCGGTTGCCGTCAACGGAGTGCTTGCGCTTCATGCCCCGCCCAGTTCTGTTTCCGCCGGTTACGCCAGCGGTTGTTGGGCAATTTCGATCTGGCGTTGCAGTTGCGTAGCCAGGAGGCTGAAGACGCGCCAGGAACTCCATGCGCACCGAGGCTGATACCCGCGGACAGATCCCCCGATGAACCCGAGATGAACGATTACCGTCCTGAATCCGACCTACCGTTCGATCACGAGAGTAAGGAAAATCAGGCGCGCGCTGGCTGGCGCTGGTTGCGATGGCTGTCGAACGAACGGTTTGCCGGGCTCAAACCGACGCTCGATCTGCTAGCGCGGGCGCCGCGTCATCGACAGGGGCGCGTCACCAGATCGATCCGTCACGCGGAGATCCGGGAACAGGTCGATCCACCCGGTGTGCCACGGGGTTACAGTGTGGCGCTGCTGGTTTCTCTGGGCGTCACGCTGGCCGCCATGCCGTTGCTGCCTTATCTCGATCACGCCAATATCGTCATGCTGTTTTTGCTGGCGGTGATCGGCGTGGCGGTGCGGTACGGGCGCGGCCCGGCGGTGCTGGTGGCGGTCCTTAACGTGCTGTCGTTCAATTTCGTTTTTGTGCCACCGTACTTCGCGTTCGCGTTCGAAACCTTGCAATCGATCCTGAGCTTCGCGGTGATGCTGATCGTCGGCCTGATCGTCGGCCAGTTGACCGCCCGGTTCCGCTATCAGGCCCAGGTGGCCACCGCCCGCGAGGAGCGCGCCCGCTACCTCTACGAAATGTCGCGCGAACTGTCCGGGGCGCTGGCCGCCGAGCAGGTGATCGAAATCGGCGAGCGCTGCGTCGAAGCCAGCTTCCGGGTCAAGGTGCGGTTGTTGCTGCCAGATGACCAAGACCGGTTGCAACCGCCACCGGTGCGGCCCGGCCGGCCGAAAGTGGATATAGCCATCGCGCAATGGTGTTTCGACCACAATGATCCGGCCGGCCACGGCACCGACACTCTGCCCGCCGCTTCGCTGTTGTACCTGCCGCTCAAGGCGCCGCTGCGCACCCGCGGGGTGCTGGCCGTGGCGCCCGAACAGCGGCGGTTGCTGATGATTCCGGAACAGCGCCGGTTGCTGGATACCTTTGCCGCGCTGATCGCCATCGCCCTGGAACGGGTGCATTTCGCCACGGTCGCCCGCGACACGCTGGTGAAGATGGAAGCGGAACGACAACGCAATTCCCTGCTGGCGGCGCTGTCCCACGACCTGCGCACGCCACTGACCGCGCTGATCGGACTGGCGGAAACGCTGGCGCTGGAGTTGACCGCCGAACAGTCCCCCCACCAGGAATCGCTGGCGGCGATCCGCGAGCAGGCGGTGCGAATGGCGCTGCTGGCCGACAACCTGCTGGACATGGCCAAGTTGCAGGCTGGCGGCGTCCGCTTGCGCAAGGACTGGCAGTCGCTGGAGGAACTGTTCGGCTCGGCCACGCGGCTGCTGGAACAACCACTGCGCGATCATCCGCTGCGGCTGGCGCTCGACTCGGAACTGCCGCTGGTCAACTGCGATGCGGTGTTGATCGAGCGGGTGTTGGTGAATCTGCTGGAAAACGCCGCCAAGTACACCTCGCCCGGCACCGTGATCGGCGTGACCGCCGCCGCCAGTGCCGACCGGTTGACCGTCGAGGTCTGGGACGAAGGGCCGGGCCTGCCAGCCGGGCGGGAGCCGGCTCTATTCGAAAAATTTGCTCGCGGTCAGGCTGAATCGGCGGTGCCGGGGGTCGGCCTCGGATTGGCTATCTGCCGGGCGGTTATCGAAGCCCACGGCGGCCAGATCCGGGCCGAAAACCGGGCTGGCGGCGGCGCCAGCTTCACGTTCACCCTGCCGCTGGAACCGCCGCCGCCGCTGGAGACCGATGATGAATCCGATCCGGAGCCCGCATGATCGCCACCACTGAACCCGCTCTGGCCGTTTTGATCGTCGAGGACGAGCAGGCTATCCGCCGCTTCGTGCGCGCCGCGCTGGAAGGCGAAGGCTGTCGGGTGCATGAGGCCGACACCTTGCAGCGCGGTTTGCTGGAAGCCGGCACTCGCAAACCGGATCTGATCATTCTCGATCTCGGTCTACCGGACGGCGACGGCGTGGATTTCATCCGCGATCTACGCGCATGGAGTGGCATACCCGTGCTGGTGTTGTCGGCCCGGGTCGAGGAATACGACAAGGTTGCGGCGCTGGATACCGGCGCCGACGACTATCTGACCAAGCCGTTCGGGGTGGCGGAGCTGCTGGCGCGAGTGCGAGCGGTGTGCCGGCGTCAGGTGCGCGAGTCGGACGGCGCCGCCGTCGTGATCTTCGGCGAGGTGAGCGTGGATTTGGAACACCGACAGGTGGCGCGCGGCGGCCAACCGGTCCGCGTCACGCCCATCGAGTTTCGATTGCTGGCCGCGCTGGTCGCCAAGCCCGGCAAGGTGCTGACGCACCGCCAACTGCTGCGGGACGTCTGGGGACCGGCCTACGTGGAGCGCGGTCACTATTTGCGCATCTACATGGGTCATCTCCGCCAAAAACTGGAAGCCGACCCGACGCGACCGCAATATTTTCTTACCGAAACCGGCATCGGTTACCGATTCTGCCCTTCCTGACCACGCTGCCGGCGGCGGCCTTCCCGTTTTAGAGCCTGTGCAAAACGGCCTTCTCCCCATGGGGTAGCCGTTCACTCCCCTCTCCCGCTCGCGGGAGAGGGGTTGGGGGTGGGGGTTGTTTTTCAACGCCTAAAGTCCTCAGAGGCTGTACGAAAACGCCTCTTAATTCAGCGGCCTTGCAATCGCCGACCCTCCCTGCTGGCTTCTCTCCGATTTTTATAAAATTTTTATACGGCGCCCCGCCATTTTTACGACTTCTTTACGACTCTTCGGGTAGAAAGTTCGAGTTTTCACACGCCTACCGCGAGCATCGTGAGGAACCGGCCATGCCCCGCCAACCGCAAGACCAATCCACCGAGAATCTGATTCGCCACGCCGAAGTCGCTCAGGATACGGCGGCGCTCAAGGACGTGCTGATCGAAACCCTCACCCTGTTGGCGATGGCTCGGGACGATATTCGGGCGCTCGCCCATCGCATCAAAGCTTTGGAGGAGACCGCGCCCGATCAAGCCGCGATGGAAGAGACAAGGGCCGATATCGAACAGTTGCTCGACCTCGCTGCGGGCACCACTTACGAGCGGTTCGCCATGGCCGCTCGGCGTTGCGTCCACGACGAAAACTGGCAAGAAGCGGATACCGCCTTGGCGGCATTTCGCGAGCCGGGTGAATTGCGCGACCTGGCGTTGCGTATCCGCGGTCGATTGATCGATCTCTATTCCTAACCACCCGACCGATCTCGCGGGTAGTCCCAAGTCATGCCGCATCCATTCCAGCAGAGGTAAACGACGGTGATCCCAGATACGGTTTATGGAGCCATCTTGTTAAGCATCATCGATTTTTTTCTGAGCTTTGTGGTGATCTCCGGCATTGGTTTTGTCCTTTCGCTCTTCCCGTACCTGAACCGGTTAGGAGAGATCGACGAGAAAAAACTGCGGGAAGGCGGTCATTAGGCTCCCGCCACATCCCAAGCAATCGCTGGACACGCCGATAATCAAGACCGGAGGGGTGGACGTTGTTCGATCAAGTTCTATTTTTTTTTAATGCACTGCTGCAACAAACCGGGGCGGCCAACTTTACGTGGGGCAACCTGGTGATGATCGCCATTGGCGGGACCATGATTTACCTGGCGATCGCCAAGCATTACGAACCATTGCTCCTCATCGGGATCGGTTTTTCCTGCATCGTCGCCAACGTGCCGGGTCCGCCGGACATGCCCGGCGGACCGCCGATTTCCGCGTTGCTTTATGTGGTGAAGGAGGGCGGGCTGTTTCACTATGCCTACGAAGGCGTCGCCAAGCTCATCATCCCGCCGCTGATCTTCCTGGGCGTGGGCGCCATGACCGATTTCGGTCCCATGATCGCCAACCCCAAGTTGGTTATCCTGGGGGCGGGGGCGCACCTCGGCATCTTCGTGGCGCTGATTCTGGCCAAACTGTGCGGTTTCACCATCAGCGAAGCCGGCGCTATCGGCATCATCGGCGGAGCCGACGGCCCCATGGCGATCTTCGTCACCGTGAAGCTGGCCCCGCATCTGCTCGGCCCGATCTCGGTCGCCGCCTACTCCTACATGGCCTTGATGCCCATGATCCAGCCGCCGGTGATGAGGCTGTTGACCAACCCGGCGGAGCGCAAGATCGAGATGGCGCAGATTCGCAAGGTCAGCAAGCTGGAGAAGATCGTTTTTCCGACCGTGATCGCCATCATCGTCAATCTGTTCTTCCCGCCGGTCGCTCCGCTGATCACCATGCTCATGCTGGGCAACCTGCTAAAAGAAGTGGGCGTCACCGAGCGATTGGCCAAAACGGCGGGCGGCGCGTTGATGAACATCATCATCATCACCCTGACCGTGGCCATCGGCTCCACCATGGCGGCCGATAAATTCCTGACCTGGGATACGATCTTGATCGTCGCGCTCGGCCTGCTGGCCTTCCTGTTCGGAACTGCCTCCGGCGTGATCACCGCGAAGATCATGAATCTGTTCCTGAAGACCAAGATCAACCCGCTGATCGGCTCGGCCGGCATCGCATCGGTTCCCATCGCCGCCCGCGTCTCCCATATCGTGGCCAACCAGGAAAATCCCCACAATCATCTGATCTTCCACGCCATGGGTCCCAATCTGGCCGGAGTGTTTGGAACCGCCATCTCGGGCGGGATCATGTTGGCGTTGCTGGGTGTCCAATGAAATTGCGTTAGCCGCGCCTCCTGCAAAACTGTTCCTGCCGGACTTAGGTAATTTTTAGGGATTAAAGAAATCCGAGTAAATCGCGTGGGATGCCGCCACCGTGGTCGGTTGCCGGAACCCGGTTTGCAGCTCGGTTTGCAGTTCCTCGATCTGTTTGAGTTCGAACTCGCTGATGACCCGCCGCCGCCAGGACTGGCTGGCGCGGGCCAGGGCGGCGAACATCCGTTTCAGGACGGCCCGTTCGCCGAAGGCGTGGGGGATGCACAGCACGGCTGGCTGCGCATCCGTTCCACGCTACGGTCCCAGTGTGGCGCCAGCACCCCTTCCCAATCCACCGCCTCGTTCGCCAGCAGCCGATATGCGTGTCTCCGCCCAGCCGCCGCAGGCCACCGGGATGCTCGCCCCCGGCCGCGCACCCAGCCGTTCCGCCACGCGGACCAACCGCCGGTTCAATCGGGCATCCCCCAGGTTCGCCCCGCCCAATTCCGCCGCCGCCCAACTCGCCCTCGCCCTCTCCGTCATCCCGTCCGCCTCATGCCTCTTGACCTGCCTTTTTAGATGGGGCAAGCGGTTCCTGGAATCAAAATGTGTAGAATCGACAGGGTCTTGATGCCCACCACACCCCGGCAGAATGGTTCGGTGAGCCCGCCCGATATGGAGTTCCGTAAAACTCATGGTGGCAAACTCGACTGTCACAATACAAGTCACTGTTTTATAGAAAAATCTCTTAAAAATCTGCTGTGATTAAGGACACGCTTTTCGGCCCGGTTGTCTCAAAAAATGACAAACACCTCATTTCATCCGTCGCAGACGTATGATGAACTGGTTTTCCCGGCCCACCCGCCACAATCGCCACAATCGCCGCGATGGTCGCACCGCAGGTTTGGAACCATGATCCGCAAGCCGTTGGTCGGCGAGTGCTTGGGTTTGATCAGGTGGTGGTCGATCCCGTGCGGGGTGCAAATCTGTTCAAAGCGATCACCGGCGGGGGTTTGCCGCCCGATGGACCGTCACGACTTCAACTCCGGCTCCAGCACCACCCAAACATTGTCCAGAATTCGTGGCTGCGCCTCGGCGCGTGGGTGCAAGCCATCGTCCTGAATCAGCGCCGGATCGCCCGCCACGCCGTCCAGCAGGAATGGAATCAAGGGAATCGCGTAGTGCTGGGCCAACTCCCCGAACGTCGCCTGAAACTTTTGCGCGTACAGGGGGCCATAATTCGGCGGAATGCGCATCTCCGCCAACAGCACCCGCGCGCCGGCCTGCTGGGATCGTTCGATCATCCATGACAGATTGCGGCTCATCGCCATCGGCGGTTGTCCGCGCAAGCCATCGTTGGCGCCCAATTCCAGCACGACGATGGCGGGGCGATGCAGCTCCAACGCCGCCGGCAGCCGGCTTAGCCCCCCGCTGGTGGTGTCGCCGCTGATGCTGGCGTTGACCACCCGATACGGGAAGCCGCGCTCCGCCAACCGGCGTTGTAGCAAGTTGACCCAGCCCTTCTCGACCGGAATCCCGTAACCGGCGCTCAAGCTGTCGCCCAGCACCAGAATCACCGGCGATTCGGCGCGGGCCGCGGAACCGAATAAAACCACCAGCCCCAACAGCAAAAGCGGTAAACAAGGTGAGCGATTCGTTTTCATCATCGGAGAACCTGGCAATGCGCGTGGATCATGACCTGGAAGCGGCCAGCGGGGTTAGCGTAACCGCCGCGCCGCCAGCGGACAACCAGAACGCCGGGGGTATCGTGCGGGCCGAGCGGCTGGGCAAGCAGGTCGTCAGTCCAGAAGGTCCGCTGCTCATCCTCGACGACATCAACTTCACCATCGTCAAGGGCGAAAGCGTGGCGGTGATCGGCGCCTCCGGTTCCGGCAAATCGACCCTGCTGGGTTTGCTGGCCGGTTTGGATGTGCCCAGCCAGGGTCGGGTATGGCTGGCGGGGGTCGATCTCGGCGGTTTGGACGAGGACGGTCGTGCCCTGCTGCGGGCGCGGCGGGTCGGTTTCGTGTTCCAGTCCTTCCAACTGCTGACCGGATTGACCGCGCTGGAAAACGTTATGCTGCCGCTGGAGCTGGCCAGTCAACCCGACGCCCGCCGGCAGGCGCTGGAGCTGCTGGAACGGGTCGGCTTGCAGGCCCGAGCCCGGCACTATCCCTCGCAACTGTCTGGCGGCGAGCAGCAGCGGGTGGCCATCGCCCGCGCCTTCGCCGGTAATCCCGACGTGCTGTTCGCCGATGAACCGACCGGCAATCTGGACCAGAAAACCGGCCATCGCATCATCGAACTGCTGTTCGCGCTGAACCGGGAACAGGGCGCCACGCTGATTCTGATCACCCACGATCCCGAACTGGCCGCCTACTGCGACCGGGTGTTGGAACTGGACGATGGTCGTTTGCGCGCCGATCGGGCACGCCAAGCCCTCGAGGTTTAAAGCCATGCCGAAAGCCGTGACCCCGCATTCCCCGCTCGAAACCAGCGTCCCGAACTGGCGCAACGTCGGCCGCATGGCCTTGCGCGCCCTGCGCCGCGATTGGCAATCCGGCGAACTGCGGGTACTGGCGATTGCCCTGTTGATCGCCGTGGCCAGCGTCGCCGCCGTCGGCTTCTTCACCGACCGCATCCAGCAGGCCATGGAACGCAAGGCCAGCGAGTTGCTGGGCGCCGACTGGGTGGTGTCCGCGCCGAATCCGATTCAAGCCGCGCTAGCCGAGGAAGCGCGTCGGCAAAATCTGCGGGTCGCGGAGACCCTGAGTTTCCGCAGCGTGGTGCTGACCGGCGACCTGACCCAACTGACCGAGGTCAAAGCGGTCGGCCCTGGTTACCCGCTTCGCGGCGTCGTGAAGATCAGCGACCGGCTGTTCGATACCCCTCGCACCATCAACTCCATCCCCGATCCGGGGCAGGTCTGGCCGGACGAACAGTTGCTACAAGCGCTGAATCTTCAGGTCGGTGATCGGGTGAACCTCGGCAGTCGCGAATTTCAGATTGGAGCGGTGCTGGCCTACGAGCCGGATCGGGCCGGCGATCTGTTCAGCATCGCGCCCCGCCTGATGATGAATCTGACCGATATTCCCTCGACTCAACTGGTGCAACCCGGCAGCCGGGTCGAATACCGCCTGTTGCTGGCCGGCGAGCCGGCGGCGCTCGACGCCTTCAAAACCTGGGCGCAACCCCGGCTAGCGAGCGGCGAAAAGCTGCAAGGCGTGCGCGATGCCCGCGCCGAACTGCGAGCGGCGCTGGACCGGGCGCAACGGTTTCTGAGCCTGGCGGCGCTGGTCAGCGTCATTCTGGCCGGGGTCGGGGTGGCCATCGCCGCCCGCCGTTTCGCCGCCCGCCACTGGGACAGCGTCGCCATCCTGCGCTGCGTCGGCGCCACCGAGGCGCTGATCGTCCGACTGTTTCTGCTGGAACTGCTGGCGCTGGCGCTGCTGGCCGGCGCGGCGGGCTTGCTGGTCGGTTACCTCGCCCAGTACGGCTTGAGCGGCGTGCTCGGCCAACTGGTCGGCACCAGCGAACTGCCGGCACCGTCCTGGCAACCGGTCCTGCCGGCGCTGGCGACCGGTTTCGTGACCCTGCTTGGCTTTGGTCTGCCGCCGTTGCTGCGGTTGCGGGATGTGCCGCCGTTGCGGGTGTTGCGCCGCGATCTCGGCCCGGTCAACCCACGGCTGCTGGCGCTGTACGGCCCCGCCGTGGCGGCGACGCTGGCGCTGCTGGTCTGGCAAGCGGGGGAATGGCGGCTGGCGCTCTACGTCTGCGCCGGCGTGACCGGAACGGTGGCAGCGCTGGCGCTGGCGGCCTGGGGGCTGGTGAAATCGCTGGGTCTGCTGCGCGACCGGGTCGGGGTAGCCTGGCGCTTCGGTCTGGCCAACATTGCCCGGCGTGGATCGGGCAGCGCGGTGCAAATAGTCGCGCTGGGTCTGGGCTTGATGGCGCTGCTGATGTTGACCCTGGTACGCACCGATCTGCTGGCCAACTGGCGGGCCAGCCTGCCGGCCGACGCGCCCAATCACTTTCTGATCAATATCCAGCCCGGCGAGGTGGCCGGGGTGCGCGCCTTCCTGCGCGAGCACGGCTTGCGTGACGCGGAGCTGTTCCCAATGGTGCGCGGGCGGCTGACGGCGCTCAACGAGCGGGCGGTGGGGCAGGACGATTACGACAACCCGCGCGCCAAGCGGCTGGTGGAGCGGGAATTCAATCTATCCTGGACCGACCGCTTGCAGGAGGATAACCGCATCCTCGCCGGTCGCTGGTGGAACGCGGGCGATCAGGGTCAGAGTGTCGCCTCGGTGGAAACCGGGCTGGCGGAGACTCTGGGCATCGCCGTGGGCGACACCGTGCGATTCCAGATTGCCGGTCAGGAGTTGCAGGCGAAAGTCGTCAGCCTGCGCAGCGTGGAATGGGATTCGTTCCGGGCCAATTTCTTCGTAGTGTTCCCGTCCGGCGTGCTGGACAGCTATCCGGCGACCTGGATCACCAGCTTTCACCTGCCCGCCGGACAGAAGCCGCTGCTGGCGGACTTGGTGCGCCAGTATCCGTCGGTGACGGTGCTGGATGTGGATGCGCTGATGAGCAAGGTCCGGGAGATCATGGACCGGGTGATCGCCGCCGTCGAATACGTATTTCTGTTCACCCTGGCGGCTGGACTGGTGGTGTTATACGCGGCGATTCAGGCGACCCAGGACGAACGCCGTTTCGAAAGCGCCGTGCTGCGCACCCTGGGCGCGCGTCGGGCGCTGGTGCGGCAAAGCCTGCTGGCGGAATTCGCCACTTTGGGGTTGCTGGCCGGGGTGCCGGCTGCCGTCGCCGCGACCGTGCTGGGTTACGTGCTGGCCGTGCGGGTCTTCGACTTTCCCTATCAATGGAATCCGTGGATCTGGCTGCTCGGCGGCGGCGTGGGCGTGCTGGGGGTGGGTTTGGCCGGATTGCTGGGCGCGCGCTCGACGCTGAGCCAACCTCCCTGGCGCAGCCTGCGGGAGTTGTAGCGGTTAGCGCCACGACCGGCCGGGAACGACCGAACCCAGCACGAACAGGGCGGCGGCGGCCAGCACGACCGACGGTCCGGCCGGGGTATCCCAGCGCAGTGAAGCCCACAGGCCGAGCCCCACCGCCACGCTGCCCAACCCGCTGGCCAGCAGCGCCATGCCTTCCGGCGAGCGGGCAAACCGCCGCGCCGCCGCTGCCGGAATGATCAGCAGCGAGGTGATGAGCAGGATGCCGACCACCTTCATCGCCACGGCGATAACGATGGCGACCAGCAGCATGAACGCCAGCCGGACGGGAAAGACCGGCACGCCTTCCACCTGCGCCAGTTCCTCGTGCACGGTAAGCGCCAGCAGTGGCCGCCACAGCCAGGCCAACACCCCCAGTGCCAGCAGATCGCCGCCCCAGATCCAGTACAGATCGATTCGGCCGATCGCCAGGATATCGCCGAACAGATACCCGGTCAGATCGACCCGCACCGTTTCCAGGAACGCCAGCGCGACCAATCCCAGCGACAGCGCGGTATGGGCGAGAATGCCCAGTAGGGTATCCGTCGCCAGCCGGCGCTGCCGTTGCAGCAACACCAGCACCAGCGCCACCAACAGGCAGGTGACCGCCACACCCAGTTGCAGGTTGAGATTCAGCACGGTGCCGAGCACGATGCCCAGCAGCCCCGAATGCGCCAGGGTGTCGCCGAAATAGGCCATGCGCCGCCAGACGATGAACGCGCCCAGCGGGCCGGCGGCCAGCGCCACGCCGACACCGCCGAGCAGGGCGCGCGCCAGGAAATCATCCATGATCCTGTTCCATGGGCGGACGGCGGACGTTTTCTCCTCCCCGCGTGGGAGAGGGGGGAAGGTCGGGCACCACGGCGCCGTGCAGATCGTGATGGTGGTTGTGGTGGTGGTGGTAGACCGCCAGTCGCCGCGCACCGTCGCTACCGAACAGTTCCAGGTAGGCAGGATCACGGGCGACGTGGTCGGGATGACCGGAGCAGCAGACATGCCGGTTCAGGCACAGGACCTGATCGGTAGTGGCCATCACCAGGTGCAGTTCGTGCGAGACCATTAAAATCCCGCAGCCACGGGTGCGGCGCAGGCCGCTGATCAGGTCGTACAGTTCGTATTGACCGTGCAGGTCCACGCCCTGTATCGGTTCGTCCAGTACCAGCAAATCGGGCTCGTGCAGCAGGGCGCGCGCCAGCATCACCCGTTGCAGTTCGCCGCCGGAAATCGCCTGCACCGGCGAGTCGAGCACATGGGCGGCGCCGACTTCCGCCAGCGCTGCTTGCACGCGCGCCCGCGCCGCCGGGGTGCCGAGGGTGACGAAGCGCTGCACGGAGAGCGGCAGGGTGTCGTCCAGCGCCAACCGCTGCGGCATGTAGCCGACCCGCAAGCCCGGCCGCAGCCAGACCCGGCCGCTGTCCGGCCGCAGCAAGCCCAGCAGCACCCGCACCAGAGTGGATTTTCCGGCGCCGTTCGGGCCGATCAGGGCGACGATTTTTCCAGCCACGACCCGTAGGCTGACGTCGTGCAGGATCGGGTTGCCCCGGATGGCCAGGCCGATGTTTTCGGCCGTTAGCAGCAATTCAGCCATGACGCGCCGATTCCTCCAGGCAGTCCGGGCAGCGGCCGAGGATCTCCACGATCGGCGCCAATACTTCGAAGCCGCGAGCGTCGGTTTCGGCGCGCAGCAATTCATCGATCGCCGGGTTGCTCAGTTCGCTGACTCGGCCGCAATCCCGGCAGATCAAAAACTGGCCGCTGTGGTAGCTGCCCGGCCGCCGGCAGCCGGTGAACACGTTCAGCGAGGCCAGTCGATGGATGAGCCCCTGCGCCAACAGAAAGTCCAGCGCCCGGTACACGGTGGGTGGCGCCCCCTGCCGGCCATCGTCGCGCAGCACGTCGAGAATAGTGTAAGCGCCCAGTGGCGTGGCGCTGTTCCAGATGATTTCCAGCACGCGCCGGCGCAAGTCGGTGAGGCGGGCGCCGCGCTGCTGGCACAAGGTTTCCGCCCGCGCCAGCGCCTGCTGCGCGTCGGCCGGAGGTGAACAGGAAAGATCCACGGTTTGCCGCATGGGGGCTCCGTCACTTCAGCTTGACCGAATGTTTGAAATGTTATTTTATAATAAATGTTATTCTATAACATAACAGAGGAGTGAGGCGATGCAGTTTAATCCGATGGGATCGGGTGTACTGAAAAAACTGCTGGGGGGGTTGCTGCTCCTGCCGCTGATGGCCTTGGCCCAGCCTCAGGTCGCAGCCAGCATCAAGCCGGTGCATTCGCTGGTGTCCGGCGTCATGCAGGGCGTGGGCGAACCGCTGCTATTGGTGTCCGGCGGCGCTTCGCCGCACGACTACAGCCTGAAGCCGTCAGAGGCCCGCGCCATCAACCAGGCTCATGTGGTGTTCTGGATCGGGCCGGAACTGGAGAGCTTTCTGCTCAGGCCGCTGGACAATGCCAAGAATCAGGTCCGTGCCGTGGCGCTGCTGGATGCTCCGGGTATGAAACTGTTGCCGCTGAGGGAGGGGGGTGCCTGGGAACCGCACTCGCACGGTCGAGACGGACATGATCGCGGGCAAGCGGCGGACGGCGACGATGACCACGGGCGCGCCCGCGTGGCTGATCGCGACGCCCATGTCTGGCTGGACCCGGTCAACGCCATGGCCATGGTGCACCAGATCGTGGCCGTGCTGGGCGAGGTGGATGCCGCCCATCGTGCCGATTATCAGCGCAACGGCGCGGCGCTGATCGAGCGTCTTGACCAGTTGAATCGACAACTGGCCACGGAGCTGGCGCCGGTCAGGGAGCAGCCCTATCTGGTGTTTCACGACGCCTATCACTATTTCGAGCAGCGTTACGACCTCAACGCGATCGGTTCGGTGGTGGTGAGCGCGGAGCGGCGACCCGGCGCCAAGCGGGTGATGGAAATTCAGGCCCGTATCCGCGATCTTCAGGCCCGTTGCGTGTTCAGCGAGCCGCAGTTCCAGCCGGCGCTGGTGGAAACGATCATTGCCGGCGGCCCGGTCCGCCGGGGCGTGCTCGATCCGCTGGGAGCGGAGTTGCCGCCGGGTCCCGACGCCTACTTCCAGCTTTTGCAAGGGCTGGCCACCTCGTTGCGGGTCTGTCTGAGCGGTGCCTGAACGGTTACACCTTGTTCATCTTGGGCCGGATGTTCGGCGCGGCGGCGTTCGAGGAACAACCGGGTTTAGACCGCGACCCGCTCTCGATCCATTCTTTCCTTCCGCTGAAAGGGTGCGTGCCAAAGACGTTTCCGCCTAAAGGCGAAGGTTTATACCCGACCCATTGGAAATTAATAGCCCGGACTCATGCCAACTACTTGCCGCTATCGCCCAGCACCCGGCTGGCGGCCAACAGCATCACCTTGGACAGCCGGGTGCGCTGGTCGACGGTCAGCTTGGTTTTGTTGGCCAGCATCAACCCGCGGGTGCAAATCGTGTCCACCGTGGTATCGAAACCCCACTTCTTCTCGGCCACGGTCACGTTCTCAAAGGTATACACGGCGCTGCCGTCGGGCAGTTTGTCGTTCAAATCCCAATCCTTGACCGGCACCAGCCGGAAATCCTTGGGGTTTTCCAGCACCACCTGCATCTCGGTGGATTTAGCCATCGGCCGCTGCACCACCATCGCCGCCTGAATCGGGCTGGCCTTGCCGCTGCTCTTGATTTGTAAGAGGGCCTCGGCCCCATCCACGTAGGCCGGCGCGGTATTCTTGAATTCGGGTTCCAGGATCGTCATGTACTCCCAGGTCACCGCCACGCCGCTGTTGGGCGACTGCACCGCGATCAGTTTTTTGCCCGCTTTCTGCAAGTCGCCGTCGCTGCGAATGTCGCTGTCCTTGCCGGTGACGATGAACACGCATTCCTTGCCGATCTCGCCCAGGCTCATGAGCTTGTCGGCGAATTCGGGATGATCCTTGAGATAGTACTTCAAGGCGTCGGCTTGGGTCAGCCCGACGCTGACCGGGCCGCTGGGGTCGTCGAGCCGCTTGAGATTTTCCAGCGAACCGGCGCTGGTCAGCACCTGAACGGGCTGATCCTGCTCGGCCAGCACGGTTTTCAGGCGCTCGCCGATGGTGTTGTAGCCACCGCCGCTCTTACCGGTGCTGATGGTGATCGGCGGGTCGGTGGCCTGGGCCAAGCCCGCGCACAGGCCGGCGGTGAGAAGAACGGCGTGCGACAGTCCGAACTTTAAGTGCATGATGGGTTCCCCCTGGATATAGAGCCTACGGTTGTCGGGCGCGGTCGTGGGCGACCGTCGCCCGCTTACTCAATACAGTTTAGATTCGCCCGGCGGCCGCGTCTTGAAGCGCTTGTAGGCCCACAGGTATTGCGCGGGGAGCGCGCGAATCGCCGCTTCCACGCCCCGATTCAGCGCCGCCGCCGACTCCGCCAGCGACCCGGCGGCGGTCACCTCCGGTAGCGCCCGCAGATGCAGCGCGAAACCTCGGCCGCGCGGCAGTCGCTCCGCCCAGGTCAGGAACACCGGCGCGCCGGTTTTCAGGGCCAACCGCGAGACCAGGGTCATGGTGCTGGCGGCGATGCCGAAGAACGGCGCGAACACGCCACCCTCGTCGCCGGGATCCTGATCGGGGAGAATGCCGAGAATTTCGCCATCGCGCAGCGCGGTCAACAGGCTGCGCACCCCGTGGGCGTCGGTGGCGACGACCTTGCCACCGAGCCGACCGCGCCCTTGAACGCTGAACTCATCGAGTCCCAATCGGCTGGGACGATAGAGGATGGTTAGCGGATGACGGCTGGAGTAGTACAACCCGGCCATTTCCCAGGCGCCCAGATGCGGGGTAAGCAGGATCGCCCCACGCCGCCGGCGCACGGTATCGGCCAGCGCCTCCTCCCCGACCACCGCGCCGTGGACCAGAGCCAGCACCCGCTCGCCCCGCCACAGCCACAGCGGTCCCAACTCCAACAGCAGCTTGCCGGTTTCCCGCAGGTTCCGACGCAGCAAGCGCTGGTGGTCGGTAGCCGGTATCTCGGGAAAAGTCAAGGCCAGATTGCGGCCGGCGATCCGCCGCGGATCGTTGGGAATCCACCACAGCAATTCGCCGAGAAGCGCGCCGATGGCGTGCGCCAGAGGCAGCGGCAACAGGGCGGTCAGGCGCAACAGGCCAGTGATTGCCGCCCGCCGGATCATGACCCCAGCTCGAGATCCCCGGAATAGTCCCACGCCAGCACGCTGCGCGCCCGTTCCAGCTCCGGTTTCGGCACCTGGAGCTCGACCCCGTCGGCGACGATGCCGAGCCGCAGCAGCGACCGGTCCACCAATACGCAGGGGATGTCCTCGGCCAGCAACCGGCCTCGGGCGATCTCGGCCGGCGCCAAGGCATCGAACACGGTCAGGCTGGCCCAGGGCGCGTTCATTGCGGGGGGTTGTCCGGGTTGGAATCAAACTCGAAATCCGGCGCGGGTGGATTGCCGTCGTATACCAGGTTGCGTCGATACTGCAGATAGGCGCTGCGTTGGAACGAGTAGGGGTCGATCTGATCGTCAGCCAAAACCCGCTCGATCCGCAACAGGTCGGACCGCCGGTTGATCAGATCCAAGCCCCACAGGCTCCAGGCCACCGCCTCGGAATCCGTCGCCCAAGTGATCGGATTGGTGAAGAAATTGCCGACCAGCCCGATGGTATCGCGCGCCGTGCTCGGCCCCAAAAACGGCAGCACGAAATAAGGACCATTGCCGAAGCCCCAATAACCCAGCGTCTGGCCGAAATCCTCATTGTGCTTGGGCAGCTCCATGCGACTGGCGACATCGAACAGGCCAGCCACGCCGAAGGTCGTGTTGAACACGATTCGGCTACTGTCCATCGCCGCCAGGTGCAACTTGAATTGCAGCAAATTGTTGAGCAGCACCACCACATCGTTGAGGTTGCTGAAGAAGTTACCGATGCTGATGGTGATCGGTTCGGGAAGCACTCTCCGATAGGCCTTGGCAACCGGTTTGAACAGCGCCTTGTCCACTGCCTCGTTGAAGGAGAACATGGCACGATTGTAGCTTTCGAGGGGGTCGTGATCGTCGCGCGGCATTTCCCCTGTCGACGCGCAACCCGCCAGCAGCAGGGCGGTGCCGGCGGCGATCAGAAAACGGCGGGGTAAGATATTCATGAGCCTGGAAACGCCAAGGCTGGGGCGAAATTGCCTGAACATAATTTTACTCCAACCCCGCACCTCGCGCATGGGCGCGCCCTCAAGTCCTCTCGCGCAGCAACCATTGGACCAGCAGAATCGCGATCTGGGTCACGATCTTGCCGGCGATCCGGATCGCCGGCGATGGGTGACGGGCAGGCACCGGCGAGCGATGCAGGTCCCGAAGTTGTCCTTGCGGCAAATGACTCCGTCGGGCCAGGTGGTGGGATTGGCATGAAGTCAAAACCGCGACAGAGTCTCCGGCGGATCGCGGTGAGTCCCGGACCGTCGCGACTCCAGCGGATGACCGCGCCAAGTGTCCGTATTTCGCTGATGTACATTTTCCCGTCACCAGCGCCGTGGATCGGGTGAGCGCATGGCGTACCTATTGGCAGAATCAATGAATTAAATGATTGACCACGCCCTAATTCATACAACGGATTCCAGCGATCACGGGAAAATTTACAGTAGGCAAGGCTTTGAAGAGGAGCGTTTAATGTCATTACCAGCATTTAATGATTTTAATAATGTGACATTTATGCTAATATTCCATTTGTCTTTAATAGAAAACGTCTATCACAAGACCTTAATGGAAAAGCAACTCCCTTAATATGTGACAAATCTAGTGTATTCGGGAGGTATTTATGCAACATACCTTTTTTCGAATCTTGACGATGCTCCAATTTCTTCTGGCTATCGCATTCACCTGGTTCGGCCCGATTGTCGGCGCCCACGCGCAGGCCGTGTTGGAATCCCCCTCGGCGGGGGCGTTCGTGCAAAGTGGGGTGGGGCTAATCCGCGGATGGGCCTGTCAGGCGCAGCGGGTCGAGATCAGCATCGACGGCAAACCGTTGCAAGTGATCGCCTACGGCACCGAGCGGCTCGATACCCAGAGCGTGTGCGGCGACAGCAACAACGGCTTCGGCTTCACCCAAAATTGGAACAACATTGGCGACGGCGTCCACAATCTGCGCGCCTTCATCGACGGGGTGGAGTTCGCCAACGTCAACTTCACGGTCATCACCTTGGGCCGGGAATTTCTGACCGGCCTGCGGGCGCAATACACCCTGCAAAACTTCCCCAGCACCGGCAATTCGCCCCAAGTGCGCTGGTCCGAGCCCCATCAAAACTTTGTATTCACCCAACAGACCACGATTCCGGCCAATACCCCCCCTTCGGCCAACCCCCGGGCGGTGCTGGAATCGCCATCCCAGGGCTCGCATGAAAGCGGGGTCGGGCTGATCCGCGGCTGGGCCTGCGAGGCGCAGCGGATCGAGATCAGCATCGACGGGGGGTCGCGGCAGGCCATCGCCTACGGTACCGAACGGCTGGACACCCAGAGCGTGTGCGGCGACAGCAACAACGGCTTCGGCTTCACCCAGAACTGGAACCGCATTGGCAACGGCACCCATAACTTGCGCGCCTATCTCGACGGCGTGGAATTCGCCAACGTCAATTTCGCCGTCGCCACCCTGGGCCGAGAGTTTCTGACCGGACTCAGCGGCCGCTTCACCTTCGACAACTTCCCGGAAACCGGCAAGACCACCACCGCCGAATGGTCCGAACCGCAACAGAACTTCATCGTGGCCCGGACCACCGTCACTCCCTCCCGGCTGGCGTTGATCGCCGCCATCACCGACGCGCTCAACCCCATGGCCGTGGCCGGCGACGGCACCGGGGCGGCGGACGCGGAGAGCACCGGCGTGCGCGCTGCCAAGCGCGGCGACGGTCAACCCACCCAACTGGAGGGCGTAACCTGGGCCAACCGCCAAACCGGCCAGTCCACCGACATGCAGCTCGCACCCGATGGCCTACCCGCTACCTACACCGACTCCAGCGGGGTCGAGGCGCGCTTCAGCAATTTCAATCTCACCGACACCGCTTCCAGCATCACGGTGAGTTTTTTCCGCAATGGCGCTCCGCAAGGCGGCGCCGTGACCGTGCCGGTCGATGGCAGCCGGTTGCGGGCGCTGCAAACCATGGCCGATCGGGTGCGCCAAGCGGTGCGGAGCGTGCCGGACGGTTCCCAATTGGCGCCGAAGGTGGGTTCGGAGCCCTCCCCACGGGCGCAAGCCACCCTGTCGCGCTTTACCCTCAGCGCCCTGCTGGTCAACAGCTACTGGTACGGTAGCGTCGCCGCCGGCGAAACGCTGTGCGCCGTGCGCGTCGCCGCCGCCCAAGCTGGGGTGAGCGGCCTGGTCGCTCCCGCCGCCTGCCAGTCTCCGCTGATCTCTGGCTTTTTGACCAAGGCCAGCACCCGCCGCGCCAAGGCGGCCGAACCGCCCGTGTCTGGCATCGACCCACTGGTCCAGCAGGCTCTGCAAGCCGACGCCGATATCCCTGAGGCTCCCTGCACGGCCGGCACCGCCGCTTCCTGTCTGGAACCGGCTGCCGGAGCGCTACAAGCCCGTCAGGTCGCCGACGCTCGAACTCCGGTCTTGCCGCGCGAGGAGCCGCCAGAGCCGCCGGTCGAACCCACCGCGCCGCCGGAGCCACCGCGCGCGGTGGCGGCCAGCGACGGTGACTACGCCAATCGGGTCATGGTCACCTGGAACGCCGTCGAGGGCGCCACACGCTACGAGGTCTACCGCTCCACCTCTTCGGTCATCGCCGGCGACCTGCTCGACGGCGACGTATCCACCACCCAGTTCGACGATTTCACGCCCGATGCAGGCATCACCTATTGGTATTCGATTCGCGCCTGCAACAGCGCCGGGTGCAGCACCTACAGCACTCCGGACAGCGGCTATATCCGGTCGCTAATACAGTCTTATGTCGGAACGAGCACAATCTGCTTCACCGCGACCGCAAATTACGGGGTTCAAGGATCCTGCCCCCAACGTTGCGCTCCTGCGGATGCCTCGGCGACTTTGCAAAATGGATTGCTGACCCTTGATAAAAAGGGGGTGTCTTTCACCTATAACTTTGACTCAAGAGGGAGTTGCATAGAAGCGACGCTGACTCGCGAAGGGGATCGTTCCTACACCGCGAATGCTGTGAACGGCGGATTTTCATTTTCCTATGCCCTATTTAGTGGCGGCAGCCAAGTGGCTGCCGTCAATATGGAGGGCTCCTATAGCAACACATCCCTATCCGCATCGGGCTCGGTTCGCTATGGCGTTACCTTGTCAAGCGGGCAACCGGCCACCATCGATTTTCAGGAGGACATTGGCATGCAGAGGTCTTCACCCTGATCCGGAAAACGCTGGCGGGCGGTCACCCAACTGAGAATCAGAGGGGTGACCGCCCGGCACGCAACCACAGGTCGGGGAGCAAGCGCCCTCCTCTCGGCGGAAAGAGGACGCGGCAGGGATCGTTCGCTCCCAAATTACATATTCGGATAATTCGGCCCGCCGCCGCCTTCCGGTGTCACCCAGTTGATGTTCTGGGTGGGGTCCTTGATGTCGCAGGTCTTGCAGTGGACGCAGTTCTGGGCATTGATCTGCAAGCGTGGATTGCCGGCGTCGCCGTCGCGGACGATTTCGTACACCCCCGCCGGGCAGTAACGCTGCTCGGGTGCATCGTATAGCGCCAGGTTGACCTGGATCGGCACACTCGGATCCTTCAGCGTCAGGTGGCAAGGTTGATCCTCTTCGTGATTGGTGTTGGAGATGAACACCGAGGACAGTTTGTCGAAGCTGATCACGCCGTCCGGTTTGGGATAGTCGATCTTCGGGCATTCGGACGCTTTTTTCAGTTTCGCGTGATCCGGCTTGTGGTGGAAGGTCCATGGCGCCTTGCCCCGGAACAGGTAGGTATCGAGCGCCGAATAGGCGATTGCCGCCCACAACCCCCAACTGAACGACGGTTTGATGTTGCGAACCTGGTAGAGTTCTTCCCATAACCAGCTTTGCCGCAACTGCTCGGGATACTCGGCGATCTCGTCCGAGCTCCGTCCCGCCGCCACCGCGCCAAACACCGCCTCAGCCGCCACCAGGCCGGATTTCATCGCCGTGTGGGTGCCCTTGATCTTGGGCATGTTGAGGAAGCCGGCGGTGTCGCCGATCAGTACGCCACCGGGGAAAATCAGCTTGGGAATGGATTGAATGCCACCCGCCGAAATCGCCCGCGCGCCGTAGGCGATGCGTCGGCCGCCCTCGAACGTGGGCCGGATGTCGGGATGGGTCTTGAAGCGCTGGAATTCGTCGAAGGGCGACAGATGGGGGTTTTCGTAGCCCAAGCCGATCACGAAGCCCACCGCCACCTGATTATTTTCCATGTGGTACAGGAAAGAGCCGCCGTAAGTGCCGGGATCGAGCGGCCAACCGACGGTGTGGACGATCTTGCCCGGCAGGTGCAGGACGGGATCGATCTCCCACAGTTCCTTGATGCCGATGCCGTAGGTTTGCGGATCGACGCCCTCGCGCAGCTTGAAACGCTCGAACAGAGTCTTGGTCAGCGAGCCGCGGCAGCCTTCGGAGAAGATCGTATAGCGGGCGTGCAGTTCCATGCCCGGCGCGAATTGCTCGGTCGGCTGGCCTGACCGGTCCACGCCCATGTCGCCGGTGGCGACGCCCACCACCGCGCCATCGTCGTTGTAGAGCACCTCGGCGGCGGCGAAGCCGGGGTAGATTTCCACGCCCAGTTCCTCGGCCTGCGTGGCCAGCCAGCGGCACAGGTTGCCCAGACTGATGATGTAGTTGCCGTGATTGTTCATCTGCGGCGGGGTGGGCAGCTTGTATGAGGTTTCGCGGGTCAGCAGCAGAAATTGATCCTGGGTGGCGGGCGTGTCGAGCGGCGCCCCCCGTTCCTTCCAGTCGGGGATCAGTTCGTTCAGGGCGCGCGGCTCCACCACCGCACCGGACAGGATATGTGCGCCGACTTCGGACCCTTTCTCCAGGATGCAAACGCTCACGTCCTGATTTTGTTCCATCGCCAGTTGTTTCAGGCGGATGGCCGCCGACAGGCCGGAAGGGCCGGCTCCGACGATAACCACATCATATTCCATACTTTCGCGTTCCACCGTTCACTCCTTATCGTGTTTTGGTGAGCTGTGGCGGGAACCGCCTCAGAGGGCAGGTTTCTCGCAAGGGTCGGGATTATAGGTTTGGCTGTTGGGAGCAATCTCGCTCAAACCAGCGATTCGCCAAAGTATAACATTTTAATTAAAGACAAATTTTTCTAAAAGGCACACTGCAGAATGGGGAAATATCAGGCGTGCAGCGCGCGGCAGCGGGCGGCGTAGCGGCGCCAGACGGTCGGTTCCGGAGTACGAACCAGACTGCGCAGCGCATCGCCGAGAATCACCGGAACCAAGTCCGGCGCCCGCTTGCGCGCCCAGCGCAGAAAGCTGCGCAAGCGGTGGCGGAAGCAGGCCCGCCAGAGCGCGGGCGGAATCAAATCTCCGTGTTGCTCGGCGAACTTGGCCAGCGTGTCCCAATTGGCTTCGAACATCATCAACTGGCGGCGGCTGGCATTGCCGCCGTGCCGCCGATACGCCGCCAGCAGGCCAGCCACTCGCGCCACGGCGTACCGCGCCGACAGGCGCAGCCAGCAATCCAGATCTTCCAGGGGCAGAGTTTCATCAAAACCGCCGATAGCCAGAAACGCCTCGCGGCGCAAGGCCACCGTCGGATTGGCGATATCGTTATAGCGCAGCAGCCACAGATAGGCCCGATGATCGGGGCCGGGCGGCCGGCGGTTCCGGGTAGCGGCGGACAATACCTGTCCTGCCGCGTCGATAAAGTTCACATCGGCATAGATCAGGGCCAAACGGGGATCGCTCCAGCTCTCGATGGCCTGCTGCTGGAGCCGGATCTTGTCCGGATAGAGCAGGTCGTCGGAGCCCAGCAGATGCACCCACTCGCCCCGGCAGGCCGCGATGGCGCGGTTAGAAGCAGCGCTCACGCCCCGGTTGGCCTGATGGATCACGGTCAGGCGTTCGAAGCGATCGGAATGCGTTGCGGCGAAGCGCTCGGCCACTGCCAGGGTGGTGTCGGTCGAGCCATCGTCCACCACCACCAGTTCCAGCCGGGGATAGTTTTGAGTCCTCACCGACTCCAAACAAGCATCGAGGAATTCGGCGTGGTTGTAGGCCGGCACCGCCACGCTGACCAGCGGCAGGCTCATTTTTCCACCAGCAGGAAATACTGCACCGCCAGGAACTCGCCGAGCAGCCGGTGTGGATACCACCAGCGGCGGTATTTGGGCTTGATGTAGGGTGCGATGGCCGCTACTCGCCAACCGGCCCGACCGACCGCATCCAACAGGCTGGAGCGGGTGAAGAAATGCAGGTGGGTGCGGTCCAGGATACCGGCGTCGGCGTAGTCGAAGCGGCCTTGGAACAGCAGGGGCAACACGACACTCTTGTGGCGCACGTTGGGCACGCTCAACAGCAAGCGCGCACCGGGTCGAATGCGGCGGTGCAATTCCGCCAGAGCGTGCCAGGGATCGATCAAGTGCTCCAGCACATCGGCCATGATCAGCAGATCGTAGTCGGTCCAGGGCATCTGCTCCGCGATGGCCATCAGGTCGGCCACCCATACCCGGTGAAGCTGGGTGGCCGCCTGGGCCGCCGCTTCCGCATTGGGCTCGATCCCGTCGCAGCGTTCGGCCAGACCGGCTTGCAGCAGTTGTCGGCCCAGGCGACCACCGGCGCAGCCGATGTCCAGCACGATGCCGGAGCAGCCGTGAGGGCGCAGAAAATCCACCAGATCCTGCCGGTCGGCGGCGTAATAGCGGCTCATGGTCTCCGTTCGCGACCGACGGTGGGTCAGCGGCAGGGGCGGCCTGGGTGACTCACAGCCCGACCCGATCCAGCCAGGCGGCGAAACAGCGCCGGCCCAGCGCAGCGGCGTCGGCAGCATAACGGGCCGTGTCGGCTCGCAGCGCCGGCACGCTCAGGCCCGATGTCTGGCCGATCTCGCAAGCGTGACCGATGAACCAGCGCTCCAGTCCCCGCGCGGTGGTTTCAACATGGAATTGCAGCGCCAGCGCGTGCTCGCCCCACGAAAACGCCTGATGCGGATACAGGTCGGTGGAGGCCAGCAGTTCGGCGCCCTCGGGTAGATCGAAGGTATCGCCGTGCCAATGCAGTACCGGCACGCCGCCGGCGAACGCCGCCAAGGAGCTTTCCCGCCCAGCTTCGGTCAGCGCCAGCGGTTTCCAGCCGATCTCCTTCCGCCCGCCCGGATAGACTCGCGCCCCCAGCGCCCGGGCAATCATCTGGCAACCCAGGCAGAGGCCGAGCGTCGGCCGACCCGCGTCCAACCGCGCCCGCAGCACGCGCAGTTCGTCGTGGATAAAGGGATAGGCATCGTCTTCGTAGACGCCGATGGGACCACCCAGGATCACCAGCAGATCGTCGGTCGAGGGGTCCAGCGCAGCCAGATCGTCGTAACCGGCCTCCAGATAGCGCACGGCGTAACCGCGCTCGGCCAGTACCGGGGCGAAGGCATCGAGATCCTCGAAGGCCACATGACGGATGGCGAGAACGGTTTTCATGGATGTACTCGGGTGGCTGGGCAGTGCGGGCGACCCCGCGCTTGCCGCCCGCGAGCCGGGGAAAACGCAGCGTAGCTGGATT
>JAPUDV010000132.1 GCA_027492875.1 Candidatus Competibacteraceae bacterium
AAGACGCGGGTCTTGCCGGAACCGGGTCCGGCGGGGAGGTACAACGGGCCGGCGACGTGGCCAATGGCCTGTTCCTGGGCGGGGTTGGGGGTAAAGCCGACGTCGGCCCAGAGGGTGGGGAGACTCATGGCGCGTCCTTGGTGGCGGGCTTCACCTTCACCCTCCACGCTTCGGGCGGAAGGTTCAACGCCTCGACGGCCCGCTGGCAAAAGCGGTGAATGCTGGCCGCGCCCAAATTGGTTTCGATGAAATAGCCATTGATGAGCGGTTTCGGTGACCGGAACCCCTGCCCGCTGGTGGCGATGTAGCTGGGGAAGCGGTCAGGCAACTGAGCAAATTTAACGGGTTCCGCTTGGGCCAGCCGCTCCAGCGTCGCGCTCATCACTTCGCGCCAGGTTTTGACCGCAACCGTGTCCTCGAACACCGTGATGCTCTCGGGAAGGGTGCCCGTCACGGTATCCCCGTCCGCAACCGCCGCCGCGCTGTCACCGAAGTAGGGCCAGCACTGCAACACTTGTTCGGTCAAGACGGCGGCCCGTTGCTGAATGTCGGGCACGCGCCACTGTTCGACCTGCTGGAAATAGGCGTTCAACGCCAAGTGACTGCACGCCAACTTCTGGCGCTTGACGGCATAGGAGGCGTTCGACAACTCGCTGTTGTAGCCGGTCAGAGTCAGATTGCCCAAGGTGTGCAAATACAGATCGTGGGTGGTCTGCGCGTCGTCGCCCAAGTGCGCTTTCCATTCCGGCGTCAAGGTCTGCGGCATGACGTGTTCGATGGTCAAATAGTCCAGATGGACTTGCTCCTTGCTCGGGTGACTGCGTTCCAAGGTCTCTAGCAGAAATTTGGCTTTCTTTTCCAAGCCGCCTTTGCCGTACAGCTTAACGGCCGGCAACCGCGCCCGGAATTGCGCATCGGTGGGATAGCCCTTGCCTTGCAGGGTGGATTGCAGCGCCCGGACAAAATGACCGGTGTTCTGCGCCTGGGTGTGGGCGTACAGACCGGGGAAAATCTTGTTGAGCTGATTGGTGGCCAGCCCACAGATAAAGCGGCGGATCAGGTAGTTTTCCAGCACCTTGAGGACGTCCACGAAGTGGGCGGCGGTCAAGGTCTGTTGCGCGTAGTCGCGGTAGACGTTCAGCAGAAAGGGGTAAACCGTGGTGACTTCCAGTTGGTTCATGCGGGTCAACCCGGCCTGGATCGCCCGGTTCGGTTCCTGGGTCGGTTCCAACAACTTGGCGTAGTAACCGGCGAACAGCGCCAACTCTTTGAGGGCGGTGGTGGCGTCGGCCACGGCCACGCGGTTCTTGAGGGTGACGTACACCTCGGACTGCTTGACGAACGCCCCGCTGCGCATTAGGTAGTGGCGCACGAACTCGGTGAGGCGGTCGCCCAAGGCGTCTTGTATCGGTCGCCAATAGTGCTGATAGAGCGCTTCCTGCCGGTCTGAGGGAACGCACATGAACAAGTAGTTGCGGATCAGATCGGCCTCGGTGAGCTTGTGGCCTTTGAAGTTGAGGCTCTCAAAGACCAAGTAAGGATTGTCGTGCGCGGCCAGAATGATGGTCACCACGGACAGCCGGTCTGCCACGGCACCGAACAGCGCGGACAAGGCCGGCGCATCGCGGGCGTCCAACTTTTTGTCGAAAAAGGCATGGCACTGGCACAGGCGGTGGTCGGGTAGCGGGGTTTTGGCCTGCAAGATGTGCTGGAACGCCACACGGTCGTCCTGTGAGAGCAATAATTTATGGTGTTCATCGCCCTGCTTGAATTTGTTGACCAGCAGGGTCTGTTCGATCTCGTCGGCCAAGTGGCCGTCGCCGGTCTGGCGGGCGCGGTCGCGCAGCACGGCCAACAGCACCAGCAAGGTCGCCAAGCGCTGTTGGCCGTCGATGACGATGAACTTGGGCAGGCTGGGCGAGGATTTGGCGGCGGGGATAACGACGATGGAACCTAAAAAATGGGTTCGTTGCTCGTCTTCGTCGGTGATGAGATCCAGTACATCCGTCCAGAGGGTGTCCCAGTAGGTTTTTTCCCAAACGTAGAAGCGCTGGAACAGCGGGACGATGAATTGCTTGGTGGGTTCGATGAACGGCCGGAGCCGGTTTTCTTCGGCGTGCATGGCGGCCTCGGGCGCTCAGGCCGCGCTGGGGGGCGGGCCGGCTTGCGGCATGACGCCAGGCCAGCATTCATCGAGGCCCATCGCCTCCGTGCGGTTGTTTGGCTCCAGCACGAGGGAGTTGCTGGCTGTAACTTCGAGACGCGCCGCGAGCGCGGCGGTCGGACGGTTGACCATGATGGCCCTCTAGCGATTTTTCTTGTCGCTTTTATGGAACCATTCTAGTGCATTTGATCACTACAAACACCTGTATCACGGACGGATACGCTTTGGGGTGCAATCCGTCTTTTATTGTGACGTTTTCCCCAGCGCAAGCGGGTCGAATAGTGCCGGGTCGCGCAACGCGGTGCGCTCGATCATCGAAGAAGTGTTGGAAGCCAAGGCGACCGACGACGGCGGAGCCTTTGAAGTCGAGGCGGTGGTAACGGAACCGTCACGGTCTCCCGCTCGACTGCCGCGCTCAAGGCGGGGGTACTTTCACCGTGAGCGGTTGGCCGGGGGTTCCGGCGTAAAACACGACGATCTTGACCGGAACCGCGCCGACATTGCGGCCGTTATGCGTGGTGTTCACCACTTCGGCCAGCGCGTCGCCGGGGTTGAGGCGCTTGACCTGACCGTCTTGCAGCGTGACCTCCAACGTGCCTTCCAACAACAGGCCAAACGACGGGACGGGATGCCGATGCCAACCGGTTTCGCCGCCCGGCGCGATCTCCACCTGTAGCCCGGTGATTTCCGCCGGCCCGGCGGGATAGGCCAGCGATTGGCCGTCCCAACTGGTCGTGGTTTTGAGGAGCGGAGTAACGCGGACGGTCGTCGTGGGGTCCAGGGCGGAAGCTGTGCCAGAAAATCCCAGAACCACGAGAACGCCCAGCAGTAAGCGCGTGTTCTTCATCGGGTGGATATCTCCTGCGGCGGTCGGATCCCGCTTAACCATAGGTTGTCGGGCCAAAAAGGTACAGCACGGTCGCCGAGAACCGCCGACTTGTTCTGCTCTGCCCCTCGCCTCGCCCCTTCGTCGAACTGATGCTGGACGGAGCCACCTATCGCGGCGTGGTCCACCGGCTGCTGCCGGGCGAGGTCCGGCTGCTGGATGCGTCGCGCCGCCCGCTGCCGCCCGATCCGTCCAGCCGTTAAGCGCGGCCGAAAAGAACGGGCGACTCCGCGTCCCGCCGGCTGTCATCAGACGGTCGTTTCCCCTTCATAAAAGTGTTGCGCGGACCGGTCATAGTGCCGGCATGATCGCTATCCGTCGCGTCAACCATTGCACCAATCCTTCCCCGCTGCTTGCCCGTGCTGATGCGCGCCGGCTGCGGGTCGGCATGGTCACGGAGACCTATGGCCCCGAGATCAACGGGGTGGCCATGACCGTCGGCCGGATGGTCGAGGGCGTGCTCGCCGGTGGCCATTCCGTGCAACTGATCCGGCCGCGCCAGCATCCGCACGACGATATCTGCCGCGACGGACTGTTGGACGTGTGGCCGGTGGCCGGCGCCACCATCCCGTTCTATCCGGAGCTGCGCGTCGGCCTTCCCGCCGGTCGTTTCCTGCTGGAACGCTGGCGCCGAATGCCGCCGGATGTAGTGCATATCGCGACCGAGGGTCCATTGGGTCATTCGGCGCTGGCGGTGGCCCGCCGTCTGGGCCTGCGGGTCTTTTCCGATTTTCACACCCGCTTTCATGCCTACAGCCGGCATTACGGCATGGGCCTGCTGGCCCGTCCCATCGTCGCCGGCCTGCGCCGCTTCCACAACCGAACCGATTGCACCCTGGTGCCCACCGAGGAACTGGCGGCGGAGTTGCGGGCGCTGGGTTTTCGCAAACTGCGGGTACTGGCGCGCGGGGTGGACACCCGGCTGTTCGACCCGGCCCATCGCGATCCGGCGCTACGCCGGAGTTGGGGGGTGAATCCGACCGATCCGGTGGCCTTGTGCGTGGGCCGGCTGGCGGCGGAAAAAAACCTGCCGCTGGTGCTGGCAGCGTATCGGGCGCTGCGCGCGATGCAACCGGTGGCGCGTCTGGTGCTGGTCGGCGACGGTCCTCTGGCGGCGCGGCTGCGTGTCGGCCACCCCGAAATCGTGTTTGCGGGCACGCGCAGCGGCGCGGATCTGGCGGCGCATTACGCCTCGGCGGATCTCTTCCTGTTCCCCAGCCTGACCGAGACCTTCGGCAACGTCACTCTGGAAGCGATGGCCAGCGGGCTGGCGGTGGTGGCTTTCGACTACGCCGCCGCCCGCCGCCACATCAGCCATGGTCAGAACGGCCTGCTGGCGCCGCGCGGCGACGAGACCGGGTTTATCGAGTCGGCGTGCCGGTTGGCCGGCGATCCCGCGTTCTGCCAGACCTTGGGGCAGGCGGCCCGCCAAGCGGTTCTGGCGTTCGACTGGGAGCGCATTGGTCGGCAGTTGGAGCGATGGTATCTGGATTCGATCCGCGAGGAGCCAGCCCCATGAACAGAGCTATCGAAGTATTGCCGTTGCGACGGTTGGCGGAACTGGATCTAAACTGGTGCCTGCGGTTCAACCGGGCCAGCGAGCGCCGGGGACTGGAACGGTTGTTCGCCGTGGTCAGCCGCTTGGGCGACGGGGCGTTCTGGTACGCTTTGATGCTGGCACTGTTGTTCGGCCTGGGCGAAACCGCTCTACCGGTAGTGGCGCGGATGCTGGCGGTTGGCGCATTGGCGCTGGCGCTCTACAAGTGGCTGAAATCCCGCACGACCCGCTTGCGGCCCTGCGCCCGCCACGAGCGCGTCCGGGCTTCGGTGGCGCCGCTGGACGAGTACAGCTTTCCCTCGGGCCACACCCTGCACGCGGTGTCGTTCAGTATCGTGGCGGTGTGCGCCTACCCGCCGCTGGCCTGGCTGCTGGCGCCGTTTACCGTGCTGGTGGCGCTGTCGCGGGTGGTGCTGGGTTTGCATTATCCCAGCGACGTGCTGGCCGGGGCGGTGCTGGGCGGCGTTCTGGCGACACTGGTCTTGCGGTTCTAATACCAATTCTGTATAGATTTTACGCAATTGCCTGTAGGTCGTAGGTTGGGCAAAAGCGTAGCGTTGCCCAACCCAACAATGAGCCTGGATGCTGGGCTAAAAGCTCAATTCTATTCAGAAACGGTATTACATTCGTGAGGCGGCTTTCGTGAGCTGACTCCTATGT
>JAPUDV010000133.1 GCA_027492875.1 Candidatus Competibacteraceae bacterium
CACGAACAGCTTCTCACCGACGTGATGGGTTTGGCGCATCGTCACCTCCAGCGTTCCCCGCCACTGGCGATAGTGATGGCTGAACTGGCTGTACTGATACCCGGCCGCGCCGTGTTGCTCCTTGTATTCCTGCCACAGCAGCAGCAGCGTCACCCCTTTGCGCTTGAGTTGCTGGTGGATGTCCGGCCAGTCCGGCCGTGCTCGCGCCCGTTCGTGACCCGCCACCCGGTGTGGTTCGACAAACAGCGCCCGTTCCAGGTCGGTCTCCGACCACGGCTCGGGCACCGGCCAACCGATCCCGGCCCGCGCCGCTCGGCGCAGATATCCGGCGACCGTGGAATGGGAGATGCCCAGGCTGATCCCGATCTGCCGGTGGCTCAACCCCACGTCAAACTTCAAGCGTAAAACGTCTTTAATCTTCACGGCGGATAACCTCTCTTTCGACATCGGTGCCTCCTTCTGTTGGGCAAAAAGAGGCAAGACTATCGGGTTATCCTAGTCGGAGGCGACGCATCGCCGGGGTGGACGATTGGGCCCGGAATCAGTGGACGATTGGGCCCGGAATCAGTGGACGATTGGGCCCGGAATCAGTGGACGATTGGGCCCGGAATACCCAACCTCGCGTTCCAGGGCTTTGAGCCGCTCCCGTTCGTCACGGGTGACACCGTCGCGCAGACCGGTATCGATCTCGTGCTTACGCATCCATTCGTGCAGGGTTTGCGGGACGCGACCGATCTTCGGAGCCATCGATTCGATGACCGCCCACAACGAGGGATAATCGCCGCAGTGCTCCTGCACCAGACGGACAGCGCGTTCGCGGACCTCGGGGGAATACTTCGGGGTGGGTTTCTTGCTGTGCATGGCTTCATGCTCTCAAGAGTCGAAGCCTCCTCAAAACCCGGGGCGGTTCAATCGACATCTTCCAGGTGTGATGCAGGGAAGATTCAGAAAGTCAGTCTCTCGCCGCGCTACCCATCCGGGCCGCATTTTCCCACCGCTTCCACGTTGAGCCGGGCCATCGCCACCACCCGGCCCGTCGGAGATCCCGCCTGCACGGCCAGCGCCAGGTTCAGCCCGCCGGGCACACGGATCATCACTGCTGCTGTTGCATCCGTTTCATCGAGGCAAATCCTGCGGCTGTTTCACGCAGCAGCTCCTGATATTTGGGCGACAGCTGATCGTAATGCTGTAGCAGTTGTATCTGATCGGCGCGCAGCCCCGCCACCGCATCCCGCCGCATCCACCGTGCCCGCCTCGGCATGGTCCACGTCCATCCAGCCATGCGGCAACTGGTGCACCTGCTCGATCCGCCGCGCCATTTGGGTGCCAATGTTGCGCCGCCCGCTCAAAAAATCGCTGACGCACCCCTGTAGCGTGCTGATCTTCTCGGTCAGCCCGGTTTGACTGTCGTATTGCGCCAGTGCATATTCCAGCCCCATTCGGCCGCTGATTCCAGCGGCATTCGGCCATCCCCACGGGCCGAG
Source organism: Candidatus Competibacteraceae bacterium (assembly GCA_027492875.1). GTDB lineage: Bacteria > Pseudomonadota > Gammaproteobacteria > Competibacterales > Competibacteraceae > Competibacter. The sequence continues at coordinate 1,485 of JAPUDV010000133.1, forward strand.
GCGACGCGGGATAACATCCACGGTGCTCGAACCCTTCTCCACCATGACGAGGGTTCGAAATGGAGCGTTTATCGATGCGGAAAATTCGCGAAGTACTCCGGCTGACCTTGGAAGCCGGTCTGACCGCCCGGCAGATTGCTGGGAGCCTGCAACTGGCGCGCAGTACCGTCAGCGAGTGTCTGCGCCGCTTTCACGAGTCCGGACTGTCTTGGCCGCCACCGACCGAGCTGAGCGATGTCGACCTGGAACAGCGGTTGTATCCGCCACCGGCGCGGACGCCGGGCCTGAGCCGTCCGCTGCCGGATTGGGCGGTGGTCCACACTCGACCGGCTCGTCCATAACGCCTATCGACTTCACTTGAAAGGAGAATCACTCCGGAAAACGCAAACCCCATTGACGGCTATCCCCGTCAGCGCGTAACAATCACTCGCCCGCGTCACCTCGCGCCATCGGTCCGGCCGAATCGCCCGGAACCGCTGGCCGAATCCGCGCTGGAATGGGTGGCCGAATGGACTGGAATACGTACATGGCGTCGCGTCATCCGTCGGCACCTCCCGGATGGATCGCCAACTTCCCATGAATCATATGCCGGGCCTTTTGGAAAGCCCCTATTTGAGGACACGCCCTAAGCCTATGAAAATGAAAGAAGCGTGAGCATGCATGGCGGATTGGCATTGCATAACGGACTCACGTCCTAATCGGCGCGATTGTTCTCAATCAGCCCGAAGAGAGCGGAGGGTAAAAAGCGCGGGGCACCGAAGCGCGGCGGCACGGCACTCATGGCGCTGGTTCCCGCAGTGGCGGAACGAGCGTGGGAAAGCTTGAGGGAGCGCGCGAGCGGGGACTAGCGCTGCCGCGCAAAGCCAGCCCACAACCCCAAGCAGCGCCGAACCAACGGGGAACTCCAGACTTATTCCGGATCCACCCGACGAATCGATCAAACACGGGTTTGTACCGTTGAATTTGCTTGGCGTCCCCAAGGGGATTCGAACCCCTGTTACCGCCGTGAAAGGGCGGTGTCCTTGGCCTCTAGACGATGGGGACTGAGGTAAAAAATGCCGCCAATAAAAAGTGGCGGATAATGATGGTGGAGCCAGGCGGGATCGAACCGCCGACCTCCTGCATGCCATGCAGGCGCTCTCCCAGCTGAGCTATGGCCCCAATCGGCTAAGGGCGCGAACTTTAAAGCACTTCCCCTGCCCTGTCAACCCTCGATGAACGCCAGTGCCCGCGCGATTCGCGCCAAGGTCCGACGCCGGCCCAGCAGTTCCAGCGTCACGTCGATCGGCGGCGACACCGCCGCGCCCGACACTGCCACCCGCAGCGGTTGCGCCACCTTGCCCAGCGCCAGCCCACTTGCCTCGGCCATTCCCTTCACCGCCTCGTGGATCGGTCCGGCCCGCCATTCCGACAGCGCCGACAGTGCCTCACGCAAGCACCGCAACGGCTCCCCGGCGGCGGCGGTCAGATGCTTGCCTGCCGCCTTGGCATCGTACTGCTCGAATTCCCGGTAGAGGAAAATCGCGGCCTGGGCCATGTCGTGCAGAGTGTCGGAACGCTCGGCGAACGCCTGGACCACCTCGGCCAGATGCGGCCCCTCGCTGGGATCGATGCCCAACTGGCCCAGGTGCCAGCTCAAATGGCGGGCGACGTGGATCGGATCCAAGGTTTTCAGATAATGCTTGTTGAGCCAGATCAGTTTGGAAGGGTTGATCGCCGAGGGCGCCTTGTTGCAGCCATCGAGATCGAATAATTCGCTCATCTCATCCAGCGAGAAAATTTCCTGATCGCCGTGCGACCAGCCCAGCCGCACCAGATAGTTCAGCACCGCTTCCGGTAGATAGCCCATATCGCGGTACTCCATCACACTGGCGGCGCCGTGGCGCTTGGACAGCTTCTGGCCATCCGGCCCGAGAATCATCGGTACGTGGCCGTACTGCGGCGCCGATGCGCCCAGGGCTTTGAGGATATTGATTTGCCGGGGCGAGTTATTGATGTGATCGTCGCCGCGAATGACATGGGTGATGCCCATATCCATATCGTCTACCACCACGCAAAAATTATAGGTGGGTGTACCGTCGGCGCGGGCGATGATCAGATCGTCGAGTTCGGCATTCTGGAACACGATGTTGCCGCGGATCAGATCCTCGACCACCACCTCGCCGTCAAGCGGATTCTTGAAGCGCACCACCGGCTCCACACCCTTGCGCGGTGACCCCCGATAGTCGCGGTGGCGACCGTCGTAGCGCGGTTTGGCCTTGTGCGCCATCTGCTCGGCGCGCAGTGCCTCCAATTCCTCTCGGGTACAATAGCAGTAGTAGGCTTTGCCCTCGCGCAGCAACTGCTGTAGCACCTCCCGGTAGCGGTCGAAACGCTGGGTCTGGTAGAACGGCCCCTCGTCGTAATCCAGCCCCAACCAGTTCATGCCCTCCAGAATGGCGTTCACTGCCTCCGGGGTCGAGCGTTCCAGGTCGGTATCCTCAATGCGCAGCACGAAGGGACCCCCATGCCGGCGGGCGTACAACCAGGAAAACAAGGCGGTGCGGGCACCGCCGATGTGCAAGTAGCCGGTGGGGCTGGGAGCGAAACGGGTCTTAACCATGGCGGCTCGTCCAAGGTGCGAAGTCGAAGGGAAAAAGGCGGTCTAGCTTTTTTTCGGCTTGACCGGCCGCTGCCAGTGGGCTACATCCTTGCGCGGGGCGCGGGTCAGGCACAGGCTGCCGTCCGGCACATCGCGGCTGACCGATGAACCTGCGCCCACGGTGGCACCCTGGCCGATCCGCACCGGCGCCACCAGCGAACTGTTGGAGCCGATGAAGGCGCCATCGCCGATCAGAGTCTTGTGCTTGTTGGCCCCATCGTAGTTGCAGGTGATGGTGCCCGCGCCGATATTAACCTGCGCGCCGATCTCGGCATCGCCCAGATAGGTCAGGTGGTTGACCTTGGAACCCGGACCGATGCGGGTCTTTTTGGTCTCGACGAAATTGCCGATATGCACGCCCGGCGCCAGTTGGGTCTCGGGCCGCAGCCGGGCGAAAGGTCCGATCTGGGCTCCGGCGCCCACGTCCGCGCCTTCGATCCGGCAATGCGACAGGATTTCGACATCGTTACCGATGATCGCGTCCCGCAACACGCAGAACGGCCCAATTCGTACCCGGTCACCCAAACGCACCGCGCCTTCGAACACCACATTGGCATCGATCACCACATCCCGACCGGTGGTGACCGTACCGCGCACGTCCACGCGTGCAGGATCCAGCAGGGTCGCGCCACCGTGCATTAAAGCTTCGGCCCGCCGCGCCTGATAGCAACGCTCCAGTTCCGCCAGTTGCCGGCGATCGTTGACCCCCCGCACCTCCGCCGGATCGGCCACCGTGAACGGCTCGACCGACACCCCGTCACGCACGGCCAAAGCCACTACATCGGTCAAATAATACTCGCCTTGGGCGTTATCGTTGCCCAGCCCGGCCACCCAGCCGCGCAGCTTCGCCGCGGACACTGCCAGAATCCCGGTGTTAGCCTCGCTCAGACCGCACTCCGCCGGAGTAGCATCTTTTTCCTCGACGATACGGTGCACCCGCCCCGAATCATCGCGAACGATGCGGCCATAACCAGCTGGGTCGGCCAATTCGACCGTCAGCAGCGCCAGCTGGCCGCGCCGGGCCGCTTCCACTAGCGGTCGCAGGGTCTCGGCGCGGATCAGGGGAACATCGCCGTACAGCACCAGCACCACGC
>JAPUDV010000134.1 GCA_027492875.1 Candidatus Competibacteraceae bacterium
GGGGTGGGGGGGCGGGGGTGGGTGCTCTGGGGGGGGGGGGGGGCCCCGGGGGGGGGTTGTCCTGCGGCGCGGCGGGCGGCCACTCGGGGGCGGGGGGGGCCCCCCCCGACAGTGGTAGTGCAACAGCCGGTCTACGTCACCGGACCGACTATCGGCAGCGAGGTTCTGGCGTTGCCCGGCAGCGGCTGCACCAGTGTCTCCACCAATGGCATCACTTACTACAATTGCGGCAGCAGCTATTACCAGCCGCATTTTGGCAGCAACGGCGTGTACTACACGGTCGTTGCAAACCCATTTTGATTCAACCCAACCCACGAGGTAAGCATCATGAAGAAAGCAATGACGTTGGCCATTTTGGCCGCCACCAGCCTGCTAGCCGCCCCGGCGATGGCGCAGGACAAGGCCCCAGCCACCATGCCGACCATGGCCACCATTGCCGACGCCATGGGCGCCCGCGAAAAAATGACTGCGGTAGGCGTCGTGCAGTCGGTGGATCTGAGGAGCCGGCTGGTCAGCATCAAGGACTATCCGGACGGCAGAATTTTCACCATCCATGCCGGGCCGGAAGTGCGCAACCTGGCGCAGATTGGTCCGGGTTCCGTCGTCAAGGTGGAATATCACGAAGCGCTGGCCCTGGCCCTCGAAAAAGTCCAGAGCGGTGGCATTAACGTGCGGGAAGACACGGTGAGCGCCGGACGCACTCCGGCCGGCGCATTGCCGGGCGGGGCGATTGAGGACAGCGTGAAGATGATCGGCACAATCATCGCCATCAACAAGGAGAAACGCACGGTGCTGATTCAGGGCGCGATCCACCATGTCAGTTTGAAGATCCCGGCGGACATGGATCTCAAAGACCTGAAGGTGGGCGACCAGGTCATGGCGCATTACGTTCAGGAACTGGGCATCTCGGTGGGGCCAGCGCCCACGCCCAGCCTCAAGCAGCCGAAAGTCGGTAACGAATAAATTTTTCGCCAAGTCCGGCAATCCGGGCCTGGTGTCAGTCCGAGCACCTAAAAATCCGACTACTCCAATCAGGAATCATGCTGCAATCCATCTGGCCATTGTTCTGGAGGATATTTATATGAAGATACTTTCGGTGACCTTGATGGTCATCATGAGTCTGGCGATTGGCATCGTCCAGGCGGCTGACCAGGGGCCGCGCCATCACGCGCAAGGCCGGTACGACACCGCCACCGCTACCTACGCGGTGGTCGAGGGCGATGATCTGGACGCAATCGCCGAGCGTTTCGGAGTCGCCGTAGCCGAGCTGAAGGAGCAGAACAAACTCAGTTCGAACGAGATTGAGATCGGCCAGAAGCTGGCGGTTGCCGCCAGTGCGACCAAAGTAGGACTGGCGGGCGCTCCGCAAATCACCGGCGTTCTTGGCTCGCCCAGCGCCACCACCACGATCAGCGGCGCACAACTCCCCGCGCCCCAGCCGAAATTCGGCGGCGTGATCAAGGAGGACGCGCTCCAATCGAAAGCGTGGTGGCCGCCGCGCATCGTGCCGCCGAAGGGCGCGCCCAACGTCCTGCTCATCATGACCGACGACGCGGGCTTCGGCATCCCGAGCACCTTCGGCGGTGTCATCCCCACGCCGACCATGGATAGCATCGCGGCGAGCGGTCTGCGCTACAACCGGGTTTTCTCCACCGCGCTCTGTTCGCCGACCCGCGCCGCGCTGATCACCGGCCGCAATCATCACTCGGTCGGCTTCGGGGTGATCGCCGAGCAGGCCACGGGCTTCCCCGGCTACAACAGCATCATCGGCGTGGACAACGCGACGATTGGCCGCATCCTGCGCGACAACGGCTACGCGACGAGCTGGTTCGGCAAGGACCACAACACGCCGGCTTATCAGGCGAGCCAGGTCGGGCCGTTCACTCAGTGGCCGACCGGCATGGGCTTCGATTACTTCTACGGCTTCGTCGGCGGCGACGCCAACCAGTGGGGGCCGAACCTGTTCCGCAACACGACTCAGATCTATCCCTGGATCGGTCATGAGGGCACCCTGAAGATGGATCGGTCGAATCCGAAGGCGGAGACCTGGCCGGTCACCGGCAAGGAACCGTCTTGGAACCTGGTCACCGCGATGGCTGACGACGCGATCGACTGGATGTACCGGATCCACCAGACCGATCCCAAGCAGCCGATCTTTCTCTACTACGTTCCCGGCGCTACACACGCGCCGCACCATCCGACCAAGGAGTGGGTGGACAAGATCCACGCGATGCATCTGTTCGATGACGGCTACGAGAAGCTGCGTGAGCGGATCTTCGAGAACCAGCAGAGGCTCGGCGTCATTCCCAAGGGCCTGAAGCTGACACCCTGGCCCGCCGACATGCTGACGCCGTGGGATAAGCTCACGCCCGAGGCGAAGAAACTCTTCATCCGGCAGGTCGAGGTGTTTGCCGCCTACGTGGCCTACAACGACTACGAGATCGGCCGGGTGATCCAGGCGTTCGAAGACCTGGGCAAGCTCGACAACACGCTGATCATCTATCAGAACGGCGACAACGGCACCAGCGCCGAGGGTGGACCCGAGGGTACCTACAGCGAGGTCGCGTTCTTCAACGGCGTGCGCCCGCCGGTCGACGTGCAGATGAAGTATTACGACGCCTGGGGCACCGAGTTCGCGTACAACCACATGTCGGCGGGCTGGTCCTGGGCCTTCGACACCCCGTTCGACTGGTTCAAACAGAACGCCTCCCGGTTCGGCGGCACCAACCAGAACATGGTGATTTCGTGGCCAGCGCGCATCAAGGACAAGGGTGGGCTGCGCGAGCAGTTCATCCACGACATCGATGTCGTGCCCACCCTGCTTGAGGTCACTGGCATTCCCGCGCCCGAAGTCGTGGACGGCATCAAGCAGAAACCGATCGAGGGAACCAGCTTCGCCTACACTTTCGACGCGGCTAACGCTAAGGTCCCTTCCAAGCATACGACCCAGTACTTCGAGATGATGGGCCAATGGGCGCTGTATCACGACGGCTGGCTGTTGAGCACCAAGGTCGACCGCGCGCCGTGGAACGCGTTCGGCCCCGCCAATACGGATCCGCTCAACAACCAGGTGTTCCAGCTCTACGACCTGAGCAAGAGCTGGAACCAGTACGAGGACATCGCGGCGCAGCATCCGGACAAGGTCGCGGAGATGCGCAAGATGTTCGTCGAGGAAGCGAAGAAGTATCAGGTCTTCCCGTTAGACGCCTCAGTGGCAGCCAGGATCGCGGCGCCGCGTCCGAATCTCACTGCAGGCCTTACCGAGCTGACCTACACGCGGCCGATGACCGGCGTGCCGCAGGGTGATGCGCCGTACTTGCTCAACACGTCCTACACCCTCACGGCGGACATCACCGTGCCGCAAGGGGGCGCGGAGGGCATGATCGCAACTTCGGGTGGGCGCTTCGCTGGCTGGGGCTTTTATCTGCTGAAGGGCAAGCCGGTGTTCAACTGGAACCTGCTCAACCTGGAATGGGTCAAGTGGGAGGCCCCGGAAGCGCTGGCGCCCGGCCAGCACAAGGTGGTGTTCGACTTCAAGTATGACGGCCTCGGCGACGCAACACTGGCGTTCAACAGCTTCGCCGGCGTCGGCAGGGGCGGCACAGGCACGCTGACGGTGGACGGCAAGGAAGTTGCCACGAAGAAGATGGAGCGGACGATCCCGATGATCTTGCAGTGGGACGAGAGCTTCGACATCGGCTCGGACACCATCACCGGCATCGACGACGCCGACTACCTGCCGCCGTTCCCGCTGACCGCCAAGCTCAACAAACTGACGATCAAGATTGATCGCCCGCAACTGTCGCCCGAGGATATCAAGAAACTGGAAGAAGGCATGGCGAAAGCCGCCGACGCGAAGTAAGTTCTTTCTCGTGAACCGTGCGGGCTGTTCCTGGATGACCGAAACGGCCCGCGAAATCAACGACCCCGCAGCAAGCTGCGGGGAATGATGGGTCCGTAGAGATTCTAAGGAGGTGCTCTGATGACTATTCGCAAGATTGCCCTGTTGTTTTTGGTATCGGCCGCCGCGCCAGCTTTCGCCCAGCAACCCTCACAACTGGATAAGGAAGTCGAGGCGCTCCGCGCCTATTGCAAACCCGACATCGAACGGCTCTGCCCGAACGTGCCGCCGGGTGGCGGCAAGATCAAGGAGTGCCTGATGCAGAAAAAGATGGAGTTGTCGGTTGGTTGCGCCAAGGCCCTAGAGGCATTGAAGAAGAAATAGCAATACCCGAATCGAGACCAGTCGACACCAAGGAGACATGAAGCCCATGAAGCCAGTAAGAGTTGCAAGACAGTTATCTTTTCACCTGATCAGGGCACTATCTCTGATTGTCGCCTTGGCCGGCGGTCTCGTCCTGGTCAGCGCCATGGCCGCTGACCAGGGTCCGCGCCATCATGCGAACGGCCAGTACGACGCCGCTGCCGCCCTCTATGTCGTCGCCGCTGGCGACGATTTGGTTGCCATCGCCGAGCGCTTCGGCGTCACGGTGGCAGAGCTGAAGGCGGGTAACAAGCTTGCGTCGAACGAGATCGAGGTTGGCCAGAAGCTGGCGCTTCCTGCTGTAGCGCCGGATTCGGCGGCAGCGATCCAGTACAAGATGACCACGCCGATTGCACCGGGCGTCGCCACGCCCGACATGCTCGAAACCTCGATCGGCACGTTGTACTTGAGGGACGGTGTGCCAAAGCCCGACACCATTGAGAAGATCTACGACAACTTGGACCGGTCGCGCGCACTCCAGGCTTATCTGCTGGCCATCCCGATGGTCAACCAGGCCAGCATGCGCGACTCGCTGCGCAAGTTCGGACCGGACAACCAGACGGATGTGATCTGGGAGGATCTGGTCGACTCCAAGACCGTGGAGCTGACCGCAAACGACAACACCATCTACAACTTCATCTGGATCGATACCCACAAGGGACCCGTGGCGCTGGAGATCCCACCGATGTCTTTGGGCGCCGTCGACGACTTCTGGTATCGCTGGGTCACCGATGTCGGCATTACCGGCCCCGATAAGGGCAAGGGCGGCAAGTATCTGATCCTGCCTCCCGGCTACAAGGGTGAGGTTCCACAAGGCTATTTCGTCGTACGCCCGAGCACCTACGGCAACTGGGTACCTTTCCGGACCTTCCTCGTGGATGGATCGCCCAAGCCCGGGGTCGAGTCGGTTAAGAAAACTCTGAAGATCTATCCGCTCGCCGATGCCGCCAATCCCGCCCCGGTGAGGCTCGCCAATGCCTCGGGCATCCCCTCGAATTTCGTCTTCCCCGGCGATTACAGCTTCTGGGAGCTGTTGAACCAAGTCGTCCAGGAAGAGCCGAGCGAGGGCTCCGACCCGACCACGCTCGGACTTTTCGCCTCAATCGGCATCGAAAAGGGCAAGCCCTTCAGCCCGGACGAGCGGATGAAGAAGATCCTGACGGACGCCGCCAACATCGGCGCGACGACCGCGCGAGCCCTGGCGTTCAAGATGCGTGAAAAGGACGCCTTTTTCTACCCGGACAGCCAGTGGCGCCTGCCCTTCTTCGGCGGCTACAAGTTCGAGGTCTCGCCGGGGGTCGCCAACCTCGACGGCGCGGCCTTTTTCTACTTCTTTGCCACCGGTGTAACCCCCGCGATGGAAGAGAAGATGGTCGGCAAGGGGTCGCAGTACCCCTGGACCGCCCTGGACGCGAACGGCAACCCGTTCGACGGTGCCAAGACCTACAAGCTGCACCTGCCGCCGAACATCCCGGTCAAGGATTTCTGGTCGGTCATCGTCTACGACAACCAGACCCGCTCGATGCTGCAAACCGATCAGCAGGCCCCAAGCGTGAGCAGCCAAAACAAGGGGCTCAAGGTCAACGCGGACGACTCGGTGGATGTCTTCTTCGGCCCCAAGGCTCCGGCAGGCATGGAGAACAACTGGGTGCAGACGATTCCCGGCAAAGGCTGGTTCATGATCCTGCGCCTGTACGGTCCGCTGGGTGCCTGGTTCGACAAGACTTGGCGTCCCGGTGAGATTGAACTGTTGCCATAAAAAGCCTCACTGACAACGACAATGGCAGCACGACTCAAAGTTCTGGCATTCGTTCTGGCATTCGTGTTGGGCTGGCTCGCACTGCCGCCAGGGATGGCGGAAACCGTGATATCGGCGGAGAATCTCAGCGGCAGCAGCGGCGTGGCGCCTGATCTGGTGCTGTCCCTGACTGAGTTGGACAACCGCATCGCCGCCAACCAGTACCCTAAGCAGCGCCAGCAACTGGAACTTCAGCGCCATTGGCTGCTTCAGCAGTTGGCTTGGCGCATGGTCGCCGGCGAAACGGCAGACCTGGCGCCGGCGGTCGCGCCCGAGAGACTGCTCAGCCTGCGCGACCAGGTGGAGCAGGCGCGGCGCGGCGGTGATCTGACCAAGGAGATGACGGCGGTGCTGAAGCTGAACACCGCCATACTGGACGCCGCCTTCGGCCGTTTGCTCGACGCCGTGCCGGAGCAATGGTCGTCGTTCGCCCCGGCGTCTACCTTCGAGCGGTCGTTCGCGGCATTTCGCAAGCACACCCGCTTCAACCCGATTCCCTTCCAGCGGGCTGTCGCCCGTATCCATGCCCTGCCGGCAGCGCAGCGCAGCCCGGACGAGGTCGCGCTGGTCGACGCCTACGATGCGTACCAGCAACACACGGGCGCCTATCACGCCGTCCTCGTATCCCTCCAGGACCTCTTCACCAAGGCCATCAGCGGCGACCCGCTGCTGCGCTGGCTCAACATCGGCGCCCTCATCGAAAGGGTAAACACCCTGCCGGGCATTGCCGATGTCAATGCAGCGCTGTCCGCATCCCGGCGGCTGACGCTGGGCCAGGTGGTCGCTGCTGTCGTCGTGTTCCTGGCGCTCACCGGCATCGGGTTCCTGTTGCTGCCGCTGCTGGTCAGGCGCATCAGCCGCCCGCTTTCCCGCTCGCGGACCCGTCCCACGGAGGCCCAGCGGCTCACCCAGTTGCTGCGACTCTCCTTCGGCAGGCCGCTGCAGGTGCTGCTGTTGTTGTTCGCGCTGGGTTTGGCGGGTCGCATCCTGCTGCTGCGCGAGCCGGATGCCGGCCTGGTGACGGTGTACGACGTACTGGTCGTACTCCTCGTCGTCTGGGCCTTGCTTCGGCTTATCGACAGCGTCGTCATCGTGTATTCGGAGCCGCTACACCAGCGCTACCCGAACCTCCGGGGCGAGCTGATCAACTTCCTGTCCAACCTGGCGCGCTTCACCCTCATCATCGTCACGGCGCTCTACCTGCTACACGACCTGGGCTATGACATCAGCACGCTGCTGGCGTCTCTCGGTATCGGCGGGCTGGCCGTCGCGTTTGCGGCCAAGGAGACCATCGCTAACATGTTCGGCTGCATCTCCATCATCGCCGACGACATGTTCAGTGAAGGGGACTGGATCGTGACCCCCGACGCCGATGGCACGGTCATCGATGTGGGCCTGCGCAGCACCAAGATCCGCACCTTCGACAATGCGATCGTCTTCATACCCAATGCCTATCTGGCCGGGGTAGCCGTGCGCAACTGGAGCCGGCGCAAGCTCGGGCGGCGCATCCTGTTCAGCGTTGGACTGGAATACGGCAGCGACATGGCGATGGTGCGCAAGACCGTCGATGACATTCGCGCGATGCTCATCGAGCATCCGGAGACCTCCGACAGCACCACCGACACCTCCCAGTACACCCAGCAGCATCTGACCAGGATCGCCAATGCCCTGGATAGTCAGGGCGTGATGAAGACGTTGCTGGTCTACCTGGACAATCTCGGGGAGAGTTCGATCAATATTATGGTCTATTGCTTCTCCAAGAGCGTCGACTGGGAAGAGTGGCTGAAGGTCAAGCAGGACGTCATTTACCGCTGCTGCGATATCGTCCAGCGCAACGGCCTAAGCATGGCATTCCCGAGCCAGACGCTTTATCTCCGGGAGGACGCGCCCGCACCGGACATTGCTGTGAAGACGACAGCGAGGTAAGGCGGCGAGTCTGACCGGCGTCCGGTTCCCGGTAGGTTCGAGGACGCAACCGTTCCGGGTGCGGCTGGATTAAATCCATGACCGATAACCGCATATTAATTTCTCAACCCCCTGTGCAAATGAGGATTTTCCATGATGACCCGACGTTCCCTGATGACGGCTACGACGCTATTAGCAGCATTTTTGGCGGCTCCCGGTCTGACGCAAGCTACCGAAGAAGCGGCCAGGAAAGCGGAAGCCAAAACCGAAGAGGCGGCTAAGCAAGCGGACTTTCTGTTTGTGCAAAACGCGCAAGGTCTTCACTATGCCGACGGCAAGCTGACCCTCAAGGGGGTCAGCCCGACCACCATCATGTTCACCGACCGCCCTGAACGCATCGCGGGCCACATGGCCACCGCGCGGTTCGTGCCGTTCTGGTCACAGGGCAAGGACAGCTTTCTGTCCGATCCGCCCAACGCGACCCTCTCCATCATCCACGAAGATCAAGTCAATGACGTAGTCGTGGAACTGCGCGACCCGGAACTCAAAGGCGACGAGTTGAGCTACAACATCCGGGTGCTGGAGGGTGAAATGCCGGCCCAGGGCGGCCCGGTCTCGCTGTTCATTGACATTATCGGCATGCCGTTGACGCCGTTGTCTTACGCCGGCGTCGCCCGCCGGAGTTATCGCCGGGCGTTCTATCGTTAATGCATCGCCCGCCTTTTTTTGTGCGACGAAACAGGGCGACTCACGATTTTCCCTGATGACTCCCCTTAACAATCCATCGTGAGGTATCGAGAAGTGAAAAAATCCCAGTTCTTAAAATCGCCCTTGACCACGGGGCTCAAAACTGTCTTCTCGATTCTGGCACTGGCGGTCTGTCTGGCGATGGGCAGCGCACAGGCCGCCGACCAGGGCGCGCGTAACCATGCGCGAGGCGAGTACGACAGCACCACCGCTACCTATGTGGTGGTCGAGGGCGACGATCTGGACGCGATCGGCGAGCGCTTTGAGATTTCCGTGGATGCGCTGAAGGTGCGGAACAAGCTGCCCTCTGACGAGATCGAGATCGGTAAAAAGCTGCTTGTAGCAGTCGGCGGGGCCAGTGCGCCGTCGCTGACGCCGGAGCAGGCCAAAGTGATCGCCGAGGAAGCGTATATCTATGGCTACTCGCTCGTGACGATGGAAATGACCCGCCGCGTGATGACCAACGTCGCCGAAACGGAGGGCACCCGAGGACCCATGGGGCATCTGATTCGAGTTCGCGAGTACCCGACGGCGGCATTCAAGGATGTCACTGCCCCGAACGCTGATACGCTCTACACCACCGCCTGGATTGACGTGACCAAGGAGCCGTGGGTCTTGAGCCTGCCCGACGCACACGACCGCTACTACCTCTTCCCGATGCTCGATGGCTGGACCGATGTCTTTCAGGCGCCCGGCAAGCGCACCACCGGCACCGGCTCGCAGAAATACGCCATCACCGGTCCTGGCTGGAAAGGCACGCTTCCCGAGGGGGTGAAGGAGTACAAATCGCCGACCGGCCTTGTCTGGTTGCTCGGCCGTATCTACTGCACCGGCACGCCGGAGGACTACGCCGCCGTCCACAAGATGCAGGACGAAGTATCGCTCGTTCCGCTCAGCGCCTACGGCAAACCGTACACACCGCCACCGGGCAAAGTGGACCCGAGTATCGACATGAAAACCCCGGTGCGCGACCAAGTGAATGCCTTCGACATCGCCGCCTACTTCAACTTGCTGGCCGCGCTCATGAAGGACAACCCGCCTGCCGAAGCGGATGCCCCGATAGTCGCGAAGATGGCAAAACTCGGCATTGCTCCAGGCCAACCGTTCGCGTTCGACAAACTCGATCCCACGGTGCAGGCGGCGCTGAAAGACGTACCCAAGGCAGGATTCGAGAAGATCATGGCGCACTTCAAAGAGGCCGGTGAGGCCATCAATGGCTGGGTGTTCACCACCAAGACCGGACTTTATGGCGCCGATTATCTCCAGCGCGCCCTGGTCACGGCGATTGGTCTGGGCGCCAACCGTCCGCAGGATGCGGTCTATCCCACTTCGGAAAAGGATGGCGAAGGCCAGCCCTACACCGGCGCGAACCAATACGTCATGCATTTCCCGAAAGACCAGTTACCGCCGGTCGATGGCTTCTGGTCGTTGACTATGTATAACGCCGAGTATTTCTTTGCGGCCAATTCGCTCAATCGTTACACGTTGAGCGCGCGCAATGCCCTCAAGACCCATGCCGATGGATCGGTGGACCTGTACCTGCAACACGAAAACCCCGGTCCCGACAAGGAGTCCAACTGGCTGCCCGCCCCGTCGGGTAAATTCATTCCGATGCTCCGCCTCTACTGGCCGAAGGAAACACCGCCGTCTATCATCGATGGGACATGGAAGATTCCAGCGGTGCAGAAAGTCCAGTGAACCGATGAGTTTGATTGTGAAATGCGCGGACTGCCTCTCACGACCGAGACGAAGGAACACGCCCGGATTCTCAATGGACTGAAGTCGAATGATCGGTGTCACTGCAACCCAGGCTATGACTGAAACGCATAGCCTGGGAAATCGCCCATCATTGCGTCGTTACGAGGCGGTGGCGCTCACCGCGTGATGGCACTTCGCGATATCAAACACGAAATGACCGTAGATCAAGCGTCATAGGCAAGTCTGCTAGAAAATCACAAGTTTTGCACGCAGGGTCTTGGTACGCTTCCAACAATAAATCGACTACCAGACGCCATGCAAATTCATGTGCAATCTCAACAAGCTAACGCCATCCAGCAACGAATTGCGGTTCTAATAAGCCTCGACCATTGTTTCCTGGAGAAACATCCATGACGAAGCAGTTATCTCCCCAGTTTCATTGGGAGTTGTTCAGGAGTTGGCTTGGTGTCAGCGCGGTTTTGGCCTTGGTGGTCTGTTTTGCTGCGGACGCCCAGGCCGCCGACACAGGACCGCACCGTCACGCGCAGGGCCAATATGATGCCGCCACCGCTATCTATGGGGTGGTGGCGGGCGACGACCTGGACGCGATTGCTGAACGCTTCGAGGTCACGGTCGCCGAGTTGAAGGTACGGAATAAGCTCAGCTCCAACGAGATTGATGTAGGTCAGAAACTGGTGGTGACTACCAGCGCAGCCGAGGAGGGACCAACCGATGCCCTTGCCGAACCCAATGCTATTGCCGAGGAAGCCTATCTCTACGGTTTCCCGATGATTGTCGGGTACGACGTGCTGTACAAGTATTTCATCGACTCCAAGTCGGGGCAGTTCAAGGCCCCGATCAACCAGATTCACAACGAGGCGCGGGTGTTCACGCCCCAGGATACGGGGATCAGTACGCCCAACAGCGACACGCCCTACTCGATGGCATTTCTCGATCTGCGTGCCCAGCCCATGGTGCTGTGCATGCCCGAGATCGAAAAGGCCCGCTATTACGACGTGCAGCTCGTGGACCTGTACACCGACAACTACGGCTACATGGGCAGCCGCATCACCGGCAATGGCCCGGGTTGCTACCTGGTTGCCGGACCCGACTGGAAAGGTGAGATGCCTAAAGGCATCGCCAAGGTCTTTCGTAGCGAGACCCAGTTCAGCCTGGTGATCTACCGCACCCAGCTCTTCAACCCTGAGGACATGGACAACGTCCAGAAGATCCAATCCGGCTACAAGGTCGAGGCGCTGTCGGCCTTCCTGGGCCAACCCGCGCCCCCCGCCGCGCCGACCGTCGACTGGCTGAAGTTCGAGCAGGATGGCTTTACCACTCACTTTGCCGAGACTCTCGACTTTTTGCTGCAATTCTGCCCGCCGGTCGGAACGGCCGAGGTAGAGAAGCCGCTGCGTGAGAAACTCGCCAAGATCGGTATCGGTTCGGGCAAAAAAGCCTCGCACAAGGATCTTCCGCCCGAGGTGAAAGCCGCGCTTGGATCTGGCGTGAAGGCCGCCTTCGCCAAGATCGGGCAGACCGCCGAGAGTATCGGCACGGACATCAACGGTTGGCATATCGGCGCGGCAGCCGGCAGCCGCGAATTTTATAACGGCGACTGGGCGCTGCGCGCCGCTGCCGCCAAGCTGGGCATCTACGGTAACAGCGAGGCGGAGGCCGTCTATCCCTACACCCGCCACGACATGAACGACATGGCCCTCGACGGGAGCAAGCATAGCTATCAGATGACCTTCCCGGCGGGTCAGTTGCCTCCAGTCAACGCCTTCTGGTCGATCACAATGTACGACGGGCGCACCCAGCTCCTGATCGACAACCCGATCAACCGCTATCTCATCAATTCACCGATGCTGTCGGAGCTGAAGAAGAACGCCGATGGTTCGCTCACCATTTATATTCAGAAGGATTCGCCGGGTAAGGATAAGGAGTCCAACTGGCTCCCGGCGCCCGACGGCCCGATGTTCGTCGTGATGCGCCTGTACTGGCCAAAGACCGAGGCTCCTTCAGTCTTTCCGCTCGGCAAGGGGAGCTGGCAGCCGCCTGCCCTGGTGCCGGTGGAGAACCGCAACGCGCTGGACGTGAAGCGCTTCGGCGATAAGTCGCTGGAGAACTTCATCCGCACCGACACGCGCTACGGCCATGACGGCCTGTTTCAAGGCCCACGCGGTTGGGGTTATTGGAACTACCTTGAATACCCCCGGCCGGTTCAGAACCCCAATCTCTGGCCGGACATGCAGTCGACCTACTTCATCGGTCGCCTGGCGATGCCCGCTGGTAGCAGTCTGACGCTCCACTACACTTATCCGCACGCCCGCTACTTCCAGTTCGCGCTCTACAAGGCCGAACACGGCACTTTCGTCTCCATCGGCGAAGACCTCTCGGGGCCACAGATCGAACCCAACCCCGGCTCCACCAACCCGTTTCGGGTCGGTGCCGGCCGGCTCGCCGAGCAGCGTGACTTCACTCTGCGCATCCTGGCGGATGACTCGCCGAAAGACCCGGTGAAACGCCCGACGAACACCCTGTACGTCGGCAAGGACGGCGGCGAACTGATGTTCGTTAACCGCACCTATCTCTCCGACCAGGGTAGCGATGGTGCGGGCTGGGGTTCAGCGGATACGCCTACCACGGAAGCCGGACTGCCGACCTACGAAGGCGCCCTCGCCGATGGGACCCAACTTTCAGCAGAGGAAGTCGTGAAGCAATTCGGTCGACCCATTGAAGGCGCTACCAAACAACCGGTCACCACCGAGCAGTGGGGCATGCTGGTGAATGCTAAGGGCAACGACCCCGCCCTTGACCCGGCAACTGCGCCGGCGCGCAAGATCCCCAAATGGGAGAAGTATTGGAACATCAAGTACTCGATTCTCGGCTCATTCAAGACGCCAGAAGAGCGCGCCAAGATCCCCTACGCCAGCGCCATCGACGGCGGCGGCGATCCGGAAACTGAATACATGTTCATCCAGCTCTCTCGCAAGTTCGGCCCGGTGTACGTGATGCGTGGCAAGATGCCGATTTTCCCCAACACCTACGCCGGCGCGAGCGGCAAGGGTCTGGAGGTGATGCCGGCGGCGCAGACCCAGTACTGGTCGTTGGTTAGTTGCGAGGCTATGCCGTCCGGGCAGATCGTCGATGCCCTGACCGACATGCAGGCGCCGCTGGACGCGGGCGGCAATTACACCATCGTCTACAGTCGTAGGGAGGACCGGCCGGCGAATGCGACCCTTGAGAACGGCGTGGCCTGGATCGAGTGGAGCCCGCGCGGCGAAGGTATCGACGGGCCGAAAAATCGCGAGGACTTCGGCATGTTGATGCTGCGCTTCATCGCTAACGATCCAAGCTGGTCGGAAAGCCCCAGCCATGTGACCAAACCGGGGATGGAGGAAACCGTGATGGGACCTTATTACCCGCGTGGCTACTACACCACGAAAGCGGAATTCGAGGCAGTGGGGCTGAAGAAGCCGGCTACTGGCGACAGCCAGGTGAAATAATGAGGAAGTCGATATGAAAAAATCTGCAATCATCAAACTGGTCGCTGCTGCGGTCGTTGTCCTGATCCTGGTCGTCGCATATCGGCTGTTCGGGACCGTCGTCGAGCCGAAGATCGAACGCCGTATTGCCGAGGTCGGTCTGACCCCGAACCAGATCGCCGCTCACGGCCCGCTGTCCGGCGAGGTCAGCCTGTACGCGCAGGAGTGGGCCTGCCAGCAGCAGATCCCCACTCCGGGCTACTACTCTTCGCTGAACGGTGCGGAAATCTCCGACAGCGAGCGCAGCGGGCTTTTCCCCTGCGCGAGCTTCCTCGGCTCGCGCGACGGCCCGAACAGCGTCTACGCTTGGCGCAGCGCCGACGATTACCCAGGCATCTCGTACATCAACAACCGCAAACCGGGCGAACTGTACATCGTCGGCGGCGAGTATCCGACCCTCGACGATCCGAACATGGTTGGACCTTTCGTCGCCAAGGCTGACGCCACCACCGGCAAACAGATCTGGCGCACCTACCTCGACAACCTCAACGCTTCGGGGCACTGGATCGGCAACGCCAACCTGAACATCCTTCCGAACGGCAACATCGCCTTCGCTTGGTCGCACTTCATCGCGTTGATCGACGGGGACACGGGTCTGATCCTCAAGACCAACAGCCTGCCTCCGGGCGACGCGCCGATCGAGGACGTCAACTTCAAGCATCTCACGATCGCCCCCGACGGCACCCTCATCCTCAAGGACCAGACGCGCCCCGTGGGCTGCACGCTGCAGGGCACGATGGCGATCATCAAGTGCGCAGCGGAAGGCATGAAACAGCCGAACTCGGTGCTGGTTGCAGTCGATCCCCAGACGCTGGACGTGCTCGACTCGCTTCGGCTACCGGAGCCGGCCCCCTCGCCCCACATCATCGCGCCCTACCACGACAAGATTGCCATCTACATGGGAATGATTAACAGGGTGGCCCGGTACTTCTGGGACCCCGTGACCAAGAAGCTCTCGACCGACGAAAGCTGGATGATCCAGCCTTTGGCGGAAGGTCAGAATGCCATGACCGCGCCAGCCATGGTCGGCGATTGGGTGGCAATCCAGACCAATGGCCTCTTTAGCGACAAGAAGGCATCGAGCATCGTGGTGATCCACCAGGATGATGCCAGCCGCGTTCATACGATCTTTCCCTTCGGCGAGCTGAAGAAGGGTGAGTGGAGTTTCGCACCGCCGAAGAACGGGGCCGATCTGGAGAACGGCATGATCTATTCAGCCGACATGGGTGTACGCAAGGTAGCCGGCATCCAGATCGACCAGACCACCGGCAAACTGAAGGTAGCCTTCGTGCTCAACGATACGACCACCACCTTCCAGCCACTGATCGGCCCGAAGGACAAGCGGGTGCTGCTACTGACCAACATGAAGCTCAACGTCGAGAAGGAGCCCATCAAGGCCGCCCTCTTCACCGAGAACTACAAGGAGCAGCTCACCTGGCGTGAGGCCGCCACCGGCAAGATCCTGGCCGAGTCCGATTTCTTCGAGCCGCTGTCCATCAATGGGCTGACGCCGCCGGGCTTCGGCGGGCGGATCTACTTCCCGACCGCAGTCGGCAGGGGGTTCTACGTGCTGCAGGTCATGCCGAAGCCTTTGTCCTCATCCGGCAAATAGCAAAGCCATCCGATGCCATCGCGGAACTGAAACACCCCATGAAGCCCGCGCCTAAAACACCAGTCCTCACCGACCCGCCTTCAGGGATGTTCCGTCCATGGGCGGGCCGTTTTCGCTACTCCGCCATCGAACTGCTGGTGGCATTGTTACTCCTTTTCATGGCCGCCCCCTTTGTGGAGATCCTGCCTCACGGGAAGCTGATCGAATCGATCCTGGTGACGTTGGTCATGGTGTCGGCGGTACTGGCCACCGGGGGCAAACGCTGGACTTTGGCGATCACGCTCGCGCTGGTCGCGCCCGCGTTGGCCGGGAAATGGCTCAATCATTTCGCCCCCAATCTGGTCCCTGCTCCGGTGTTTCTGGTCGCAACCGCAGCGTTTTTCGTCTTTATCGTGGGGCGGTTACTCCGGTTCATTCTCCGTACTCCGAGGGTGGATGCAAATATACTCTGCGCCGGTCTTGCCGGTTACTTGATGCTGGGAATACTGTGGGTCCCAGCCTACGTGCTAACCGCCCGCCTGACGCCGGGCGCATTTGCTTTCGCCGCCGGACCTCAAAACGGAAGCGTGATGGAAGGTTTCAACGCCTTCTATTTCAGCTTTATAACCCTCTGCACGGTGGGTTACGGCGATGTGACTCCGGTTTCCAATGTGGCGCGCATGCTCGTGGTGATGGAAACTATTTCCGGCATTTTTTATATGGCGGTACTGGTGTCCCGCCTGGTGGCGGTATATTCCACCCAGAATTCGTCCGAACAAACCAAAACATCGGCGACGGATACAGATTCAGAATCCAAATGAGAAGCTTTGAAGAAAGACGCTATCCCCATCACCCGGGACGAAACCCGGAGAGGCATACCATGTTGCGGAAAAAGGTATTGAGGGCAGGACGGTGGGCGTTGATCGCTGGCGCTGGCATCCTGGTATCGGGCGGCGCGGCATCGGCCGCTGGCGTGGACATGTACGACGGGCAATGGCACTACAGCCTTACGCCGTATGCCTGGTTTCCGAACATCTATCAGACGCTTCAGCTCGACACCCCGTTAGGAGGGGGGAAAACCGTCAACGTCGAGGTCAAGCCGGACAGCTATCTGAGCAACCTGGATTTTGCCCTGATGGGGACCTTCGAGGCGCGCAAAGGTGATTGGGCGCTGGCGATGGACCTGGTCTACAACGACTTTAGCGGCCAGCGAGGCAAGATCAAAACCGTGCAAGGGCCGGGCGGCAACGAGTCGTTACCGGTCGACACGAACGTGAACGTGGACCTCAAGGCGCTGATCTGGGAAGGCATTGGCAGCTACACCGTGGCGCGAAATTCCGCCGGAACGCTGGACGTGTTCGGTGGCGTTCGCTATCTGGGCCTGAAAGCATCGACCGACTTGAGTTTCTCCGGGCCGGAGGGAGTGCTCGGGCGTTCGGGTGGTAGTTCCGACAAGCTCAACGTGTGGGATGGGGTCGTCGGCGTGCGCGGCGCGGTGCGGCTCGGCGGCAGCGGCGACTGGTTCGTGCCGTATTACCTCGACATCGGTGCGGGCAATTACTCGAACTGGACCTGGCAGGGATGGACCGGGATCGGCTATCGCTTCGACTGGGGTGACGTCGAGCTGGTGTACCGCAACCTCTCCTACTCGACGACCGGCGACGAGATCCTCCAGGATCTGCGCATGGCCGGCCCCGCATTGGGCGCTACTTTCCGCTGGTAGGGAGCGAGCCGACATCCATGCACCGCAAAACCTCGATCATCGCTGTACTGCCAGCCGCTTTTCTGCGCCTACTCGAAGGTTGCACTACACCAGTCGTTTGAGCGCAGGCCCGTCAAAGATACGATTCTGGCCGTCATTCCCGGTATTCTCTAAGTTACCGGAGGTGGGCGGGAGCCGCTAGTATTCGACATCCCGTGACTGGACCTCCCGGTCCTGCCCGGCGGGCGGCGGTAAAACCTCGTTTCCCGTGGTGACGGCGTGCAGGTCCGTGGCGGGAGTTCCGGCCTGTCCGGTGAACGGGCGATTGACGTTCAGGCTCATGTCGCCGCCGTGCGAGTTGGCCGGACACGGCTCGGCCTGGTAACTGATCCGGCCGCTGGGATCGACGCATTTGTTGGCCGCCAGCACCGACGTTGCGAGCAGGCTCAGCAAGATCAATCCAGATCCAGTGTGGCATTTCATGGCATTCTCCATTTTCGAAGTTCGTTCGATCAAATGCTTACGGACGGGGTTTCGAGCAGCCACCCCGCTGGCGGCGCCCTTCAATACATCCGGTGGCGGAACAACCAACCGGCCAGGCTCAGGTTGACCAGGCCGATCAGCGCCATGGGCCAGTATTGATCCACCAGCAAAGTGTAGGAGTCGCCTTGCAGGAACACCCCGCGCAGCACGATGAGAAAGTAGCGCAGGGGATTAATGTAAGTGAGCCATTGCACCGCTTCCGGCATGTTGGCGATGGGAGTGGCGAACCCGGACAGAATCACCGCCGGCACCAAAAACAGGAAGGCGCCGAGCAAGCCCTGCTGTTGCGTCACCGCCAGCGATGAGATCATCAGCCCGACCCCCACCGCCGACAACAGGAACAGCGCCATCCCCAGATACAGCGCACCGACCGAGCCGCGCAGCGGGATACCGAAGCCATGGACCGCGATGGCTACGATCAGGCTGCCTTGCAGCAAACCGATCAATAGTCCAGGAATGGATTTGCCGATCAGAATTTCCACCGGCCGCAGCGGCGTCACCAGCAATTGATCGAAGGTGCCGGCCTCGCGCTCCCGCGCCACCGACAGGGCGGTCACGATCAGCGTCACCACCAGGGTCAGCAGGCCGACGATGCCCGGCACCACGAACCAGCGCGATTCCAGGTTGGCGTTGTACCAAGGGCGGATTTCGAGACGCACCGGCGGACCGGGCCGACCGTGACGCGCCGCCCAGGCGTCGTTGAAGTCGGTGACGATGCTGCGCGTGTAGTTCAGCGCCAGCATGGCGGTGTTGGAGTTGCGCCCATCCAGGATCACTTGCACCGAACCGCTGCCGCCGCGCAGAATCTCCTGGCTGAAGCGGGGACCGATGCGCAAGACCACCAACGCCCGGCGGTCGTCGATCAGGGGCGCGACTTGAGCATCGTGGTCGATCCGCGCCACCACCTCGAAATTGCGCGAGCCCTCGAAACGCGCGATCAGTTCCCGGGCGGCGGCGCCCTTGTCTTCATCGTAAAAAGCGATGGGGGCATTTTGCAGGTCGAAAGTGGCGGCAAAGCCGAACACCAGCAATTGAGCGATGGGCGGGCCGACCAGCACGAAGCGGCTGCGCTTGTCCCGCAACAGAGCCAGCAACTCCTTCAGGGCGAGGGCGAGGATGTGTTGCAGCATGGGTTACTCCAGACTCTTGCGGGCCTTGCGCCGCAGGACGGCGAAGAAGATCAGCATCATCAATAACAAGGCAGCGGCGTTGCCCAGCACCACCGGCCAGACATCGCCGGCCAGAAACAGGGTTTGCAAAATGGCGACGAAGTAGCGCGCCGGCACCACATGGGTGATCAACCGGATCGGCGCCGGCATCGAACCGATATCGAAAATAAAGCCCGATAGAATGAAAGCCGGCAGGAAAGTGACGAGAATCGCGATCTGCCCGGCCACGAACTGGTTGCGGGCCACGGTGGAAATCAGCAGTCCCATCCCCAGCGCGACCAGCATGAACAGCGCCGAGGTCAACAGCAACAGCCAGAACGAGCCGGTCAGCGGCACCCCGAACTG
Organism: Candidatus Competibacteraceae bacterium; assembly: GCA_027492875.1. GTDB lineage: Bacteria > Pseudomonadota > Gammaproteobacteria > Competibacterales > Competibacteraceae > Competibacter. The sequence continues at coordinate 19,311 of JAPUDV010000134.1, forward strand.
CCAGCGGGCCATGGCCACGCTCAGTAGCATTCCGCCCATGCCCAGCGCGAAATAGGGCAATAACTTGCCGAGCAACAGCTCGCCGATGCGGATCGGGGTGACCATCAGCGCCTCCATGGTGCCCCGCTCCCACTCCCGCGCCACCACCAGAGCGGTCAGCAGGGCGCCGATCAGGGTCATGATTACCGCCACCAGGCCGGGAACCAGAAAATTGCGGCTGCGCAGGGCCGGATTGAACCAGATCCGCTGCTCCACCGCCGCCGGCAGGGTCAGTTCCCGACCCTGGGCCGCCACGTAGGCGTGCAACCAGCTTTGCCAGGCACCTTGAATGTAGCCCGAGGTGATCCGCGCCTGGTTGGCATCGACGCCGTTCAGAATCACCCCGACCGGTGCATCGCCGGCGGCCAGCAGGCGGCGGCTGAAATCGCCGCGCAACCAGACGATGCCATCCACTTTGCGCTCCCGCAGGGCTTGTTCGGCATCCTGGATGCTGTCGTAGCGGCGCGGGCTGAAGTATTCGGATTGCTGGAAGGCGGCGGCGAAACTGACGCTGTTGGCGTCGGGGCGTTCGATCACCACCGCCAGCGGAATGTGCTGGGCGTCCAGCGAGACCCCGTAGCCGAACAACAACAACAGCACCACCGGCATGACGAAGGCAATGGCGATGCTGGACGGATCGCGCAGGATTTGCAGGCTTTCCTTGCGCACCATCCCACGCAGGCGCATCAGGGCGCCGCCTCGCCGAGCGCTCATACCGATTCCCCGGTGGTTTGCGCACGCTGCTCGATCAGCGCGATGAAGGCATCCTCCATCGTTGGGTCCGGCCGTTCGGCGTCGCGAAAGCGCGCCTTCGTCTCCGCTGGGGTGCCCTGGGCGAGCACCTCGCCATCGGCCATGATCACCAGCCGGTCGCAGTAATTGGCCTCGTCCATGAAGTGGGTGGTCACCAGCACGGTGACGCCCTGTTCCGCCAGCAAGTTGATGCGATGCCAAAACTCGCGCCGCGCCAGTGGGTCCACCCCGGAGGTCGGCTCGTCCAGGAATAGGATATCCGGCTCGTGCATCAGGGCGGCGGCCATGGCCAAACGCTGCTTATAGCCCAGCGGGAGATCGCCGCTGGCCATGTCGGCGTAGCGTGCCAGATCGAAGCCATCCAGCGCCCAGCGGATACGCTCCCGCCGCCGCTGACCCGTCAAACCGTAGGCGCTGGCGAAGAAACGCAGGTTCTGCGCCACCGTCAGGTTACCGTAGAGGGAAAAACGCTGGGCCATGTAGCCGATGCGGCTGCGGGCCTGAGCCGCCGTGCGCCGCAGGTCGTGACCGGCCACTTCGAGCCGCCCCCCGGAAGCTGGCAGAAGCCCACACAGCATGCGGAAGGTAGTGGACTTGCCGGCGCCGTTCGCGCCCAGCAGGCCGAAGATCTCGCCCCGTCGTACCTCGAAACTGACATTCCTGACCGCGTAAAACTCACCGAAACGGCGCTGGACCCGATCCACCCGAATGACCGCCATGTCGCCGCCGTCCTCCATCGTCGCCACCGGCAGGGGTGTCGATTCAACCACGGTTTCGCTGCGCTCCCCTTGCAGGCGGGTGATGAAGGCATCCTCGAAATGGGGCGCCACCGGGCGGATTTCGACACCCGAGGGTTCCGCATCCAGTCCGGATAGATCGAGCGGCCCGGCCACGCGGGCAACCACGCGCACACTCTCTCCCTGAATGATGGCGTCCACCACGGCCGGCAGTGCGGCCAGCCGCATTTGCAGCCGGCGCTTGGAAATAGCCGGTGCATTCACCAGGTAGCAGCGGCCAGCCAGCGGCTCACTGAAGCGGGCGGGCGTTCCCTGGCCCAGCAGGCGGCCCTGATGCAGCAGGATCACCTCGTCGCAGCGTTCCGCCTCGTCCAGGTAGGCGGTGCTGAGCAGCACGCTCATGCCTTCTTCCCGCACCAATCGTTGGACGATGGCCCACAGCTCGCGCCGCGACACCGGATCGACGCCGACCGTGGGTTCGTCCAGCAGCAGCAGACGGGGCGGCCGCACCAGGGTGCAGGCTAGTCCGAGCTTTTGTTTCATGCCGCCGGACAGGCGTCCCGCCAGTCGCGCGGTGAAACGGGCCAAACCCACCATGTGCAGCAACTCGACGTAGCGTCCACGCCGATCGGCGGCCACCACGCCTTGCAGGTCGGCGTACAGGTCCAGGTTTTCCTGGACGCTCAAGTCCTCGTACAGGCCGAAGCGTTGCGGCATGTAGCCGATGGCCGACTGCACCGCCAGCGGCTCGCGGCTCACGTCCAGACCCAGCACCCGCAATTCGCCGGCGTCGGCGCGCAGCAGGCCGGCGGCCAACCGCATCAGCGTGGTCTTGCCGGCGCCGTCCGGGCCGATCAGGCCAGTGATCCGGCCCGGTGCGACCGTCAGATCGATGCCATCCAGGGCTTGGATGACCCGGCTGCCGCTGGCGAACACCTTGCCGAGTCCGTGGCAGGTGAGCGCGGCGGGCCGGGCAACATCGGCATCGGCGGTCACCGCCGTCATTCCGCGCAGTGTGGGGGTGGTTTGGCTCTGGAGTCGGGCGCATCCAGGGGGATGACCACGGTGGCCGGCATGCCTAAGCGCAGCTCGTCCTGCGGATTGCAGACGAATATCCGCGCCTGATAGACCAAGCGGGTGCGCAAATCCGGGGTTTCCACGTTCTTTGGGGTGAATTCCGCGGTAGGCGACAGAACGCCGACCCAGCCGCGGTAGATTTTGTCGGGAAAGCTGTCGGTATGGATCTCGGCTGCCATACCGGGCCGGACGCGGCCCAGCTCCGATTCCGGCACATAAGTTCGCACCCAGAGCGGGTCATTGAGGGCGAGGGTCAGCACCGGCGTCTGCGGCGAGGCCATGTCGCCCGGTTCGAGGATGCGGTCGCGCACGATGCCCGGCGCCGGGGCCAGCAGGGTGGCATCGGCCAGCCGTTCTCGCGCCAGCATCCATTCCGCCCGCCGCCCCGCCAGCGCGGCTTCGGCCTGGGCAATATCTTCGCCGCGTGGGCCGGCGACGGCCAGGGCGTAGGTTTCCTCGGCCGCGTGCGCCTCGGCCTCGGCGGCCTCGGCGGCGGCGCGCGCCTGATCGATTTCCTCCGGCGCGGCGAGTTTTTGCTGGGCCATTTTCTGTAAGCGCCGGTAGGTGATCTGCGCCATGCGGGCCTTGGCCGCGAGGGCGTCGGTCTGGGCGCGGGTCTGGCGGATTTCCTGCGGGCGGTTGCCGGCCTTGAGTTTGGCCAGCGCCTGCTCCTGGGCTTCCACGGTGGCTTGAGTCACCGCCAGCGCCGCCTCCAGCTTGTTCGGTCGCAGGCGCGCCAGTATCTGGCCCGGTTGCACTCGGTCGCCTTCCTGCACCTGGATATCGGCGACGTGCCCGCTGGCGTCGAAGGCCAGATCCACCTCGCGGATATCGATGTTGCCGTATAGGGTGAGCTGCGACGTATCGCGCGGCGCCTCCTGCTTTTGCCGCCACCAGTAGACGCCGCCGCCAACCGCGAGCAGTACCGGCGCCAGCAACAGCAATTTCTTGTTCATGCCTGGATCCTATTTCCTGATGAGGTCTGACAGCCAACCGACAGGAGCTCAGTATAAACTTGATCGAATGGAGCAAGCTTTTCACTTTGTGCCGGCCGATCTTTCCATCGGGCCGGTTTCAGGACCACCCCATTCCCGGAGCAACGCGATGCGGCAGTTCATGATGAAAATTCTGTTCAAGCGCGAGTGGATCACCTTCATCTGGATGGGCGTGTTTTTCGTGGCGTTCGGAGTCAGTTCCCTCAACCTGTTCATGCTGTTCAAGGCCAATTTCACCTTGTACCTGGAACACGGCGCAATGGTGATCGACGATGGCGCCTTGCGGCAGTTGGTCGAACTGGTCGCTTACGGTTACCTGAGCCTGCTGTTTTACCTGCTGTTCAAGGCGTGCGAGCGGGTTCTGGTCGAGCGTTTGACTCAGGGCGGGCGCTCCGCTGACGACGCGCGGGAACCCGTCGGATGAGGGAGAGTCACTTAAACAAGCCGGCCGCGAGCCGGATCGTCCACAGCGAGGAGATCAAGCGCATGAAAAACTGGATTGCCGCAACGCTGCTGAGCTTAACGCCGCTGCTGGCGCTGGGCGCCACCGGCCAAGCCGTGACCTACCAGATCGACGGTCAGTCCTATGAAGGCTATTACGTCAGTCCAGGCGCGCAGGCGCCGCTGGTGCTGCTGATCCACGACTGGGACGGCCTGACCGATTACGAAATCAAACGCGCCAACATGCTGGCTGAAAAGGGTTATGCCGTGTTTGCGGCGGATTTGTTCGGCGCGGGCGTGCGGCCCACCGAAGTGACCGACAAGCGCCAGCACACCGGCGAGCTCTACAAGGACCGCGAGAAAATGCGCGCCCTGATGATGGGAGCGCTTGACGCCGCCCGCGCCAAGGGGGCGAACACCGCCAACGTGGTTGCCATGGGTTACTGCTTCGGGGGGGCGGCGGTACTGGAATTGGCGCGCTCCGGCGCCGACCTGAAAGGCTTCGCGACCTTTCATGGCGGTCTCGAAACCCCGGCGGGGCAGGATTACGCCAAGACTAAGGGCGAAATCCTGGTGATGCACGGCACCGCTGACACCGCCGTCACCATCGATCAGTTCGCCGCGCTGGCCAAGGAGTTGGAGGCGGCGGGCGTCAAGCACGAGATGGTGACCTACGGCGGTGCGCCTCACGCCTTTACGGTATTCGGTAGCGAGAGCTATCGGGAAGACGCTGATCGCAAATCCTGGGCACTGTTCAATGAGTTTTTGGCAAGGGTGCTGAAGTAAACCGTCCAAGCCCACCCGCCGCGCGCCGGAAAACCGGTGGCGCGGCGGCATTGACCTACGGTCGCTGTCTCTCGACCCGCGCCCCTTCCATCTCGCTGGACCATTCCGTATCCAGCACGGCGCTCAGCATATCCGGCAGCGTCTGGCAGGCGCCCAGCGGCGTGACAATGCCATCCGTGCGGACCAACTGATAATCGCCGGCTCCGGTCCAGTCCGTCGCGATTGTTACCTTGCAATCGTCGGCATAAAAGTCGATGGAACCAGTCATGACGGCCGGCTTCCCATGGCCTGGAAAAAGGGTACGACGCCACTCTTGGCCCACAAGCGTTCCCACCATCCTGTCCGGCTCGGCGCATGGCTGGCCAGGGCGAGTGCCTGACCGGCCGACAACCCTAGATCCCGCATCTGATGGGCCGACAAACCGTGCGCCGCCCGGCGGTCTTCGCCACGGACGGTTTTCAGTAAAAAATGAGAGGCGATCATCGGCGACATGTGGTGTCCTCTTTCGCTAGGATGGAATGGGTTGATCCTGCTGTAAGCAGGTTTCACGCCAATCGGCCTCGATTCTTGACGACAGGATGTAACTACTTGACGGAAGGCGGATAGAAATAACTCTCCCCAATTCCTTGGCCACCACCCAGTCGGCTGCCCGAAATCACGGTGGCGTCCAGCCCGTTCGGATTGACCGGTTCAAAGGCCCAAATTGGCTGGGCCGGGCGCATCTCCGCGTCGGGTCATCGCGGTTCCCCTCGTGTTGCAGCCCGGCTTGTGGTGACGCGGCGGCAAGGCTTCGATTCCGTTTCCGGGTTTCGCCCTTGCGGAGATTTTGTGATAGCGTCAATCGGTATGCCCTCACTCACCAGGTCGACTCCATGAATTTAAACCCCTACCTGAATGGCGCCGACGCCGAGCACCACGTTCAGCTTGGCTTGGCGCAAACCTTGTGCGAAGCCGCCGGCACCGGCGTGGACGCGGCGTTGACGCGCGAGATTCTCGATCAATTGGTTGCGTACAGCGACGTGCATTTCATTTCCGAACAACTGTTGATGCGTTTGTGCGGCTATCCGGGTTACGACGATCATGTGTCGGATCACGACCGCCTGATCAGGGAGCTGGAAGTGGCCAAGCAACAGTACGGCGGCGATGGAGAACAGACCCTCGCCTTGCCTGCGGCGGAAGCCATTCTGGCGTTGCTGGCCCAACATATCAGCATGCAGGATCGGCGTTTCGTCGATTTTTTCCACGGCTGGTCCCAGCATGCTGCCAACGCCGAACCGCCGCCGGCCACGCGAGGATCTGGCGGAAAATAGGGCGCCCGCTTACGGTGATGTTTCCGTTCTGATGCCGCAGTACGAATCGTACTGAAACTCGACATCGATAATTTGGCCGAACCGGTCAAGTTCGCCATTCGGGCGGGGGTTGCATTCACGGAGTTCCGAGCGGATCGGCGGCTCCAGGCGCGTTCGATGGGCGCCGTCAAGGCCTTCGGCCGGTCCCGCGTCTCCCCAGTCGTCCCACGGCTACGTCGGAGTTTCGCCGTTGCCCAGCGCGTCGTGCAGGCATTGCGTCAGCGCGCTCAGGGTGTAGGGTTTCTGCAAAAAACCGAACAGGGGCTTATCCGCGAACTGCGGGGCGATTTCGCTCTCGGTGTAGCCGCTCGAGATCACCACCCGCACCTTGGCGTCGATTCGCCGCAGTTCGTGCAGGGTTTCCTCGCCGTCCATGTGCGGCATGGTCAGATCCAGCAGCACCAGCGCGATCTCGTGGCGCTGGTTGCGGTAGATGTCCAGCGCTTCCTGTCCGTCCGCGGCGGTTAGCACCCTGAGCCCGATCCGCTCCAGCATGCGGGTTCCCAGGGTTCGAACCGATTCCTCGTCGTCCACCAGCAGGATGGCGCCGGCGCCTTTCCAGTCCCAACCGCCGGCTTTCGGCGCGCCGCCCTGATCGGCGGGCGGTTTTCCTTCCAGCACGGCGGGGAACAGCACCTTGAAGGTGGTGCCCTTGCCCGGCTTGCTGTACACCTTGAGCGCGCCCTTGTGGCCGCGCACGATGCCCAGAACGGCCGACAGGCCCAGACCCCGGCCGGTGAATTTGGTGGTGAAAAACGGTTCGAAGATGCGCCGCTGGGTATCCGGGTCCATGCCGGAGCCGGTGTCCGAGATCTCCAGCCACACGTACAGACCCTCGGCCAAATTTTCGTAGAGGTACGCCTCGCAAAGGTATTCGCGCGAGCACTGCATCAGCCCGGTCGAGACCGTGATGACGCCGCTGCGGTCGCCGATGGCTTCCGAGGCGTTGGTCACCAGATTTATGATGACTTGGCGAATCTGGCTTGGATCGCCGCGCAGCGGCGGTAGCGGTTCTTTCAGATTCAGGTTGAGCGTGATCTTTTTCGAGATGGAGGATTGCAGCAGGGAAAACATGTCCCCGACCAGATCCCCCAACCGGATGTCGTCGATGACGAAGCGGCCCTTGCCGGAGTAGGCCAAAATCTGGCGACAGAGCTCGGCGGCGCGCAGCGAGGTTTTCTCGATCGTCAGCAGGGTTTCGCTCGCCGGAGACAGCGACGGCAATTCGTCCAGCGCCAGGCTGGTGTTGCCCAGGATGATGGTCAGGAGGTTGTTGAAGTCGTGGGCGATGCCGCCGGCCAGCACGCCCAGGCTCTCCAGCTTCTGGGTCTGTTGCATTTGCCGCTCCAGTTGCAGGCGCCTTTCCTCGGCCCGCTTGCGCTCGCTGATGTCGGTGATCGCCAGCAACAGCATGGGTTGGCCGCCGCGTTGCGGACGCCCCAGGGACGCGTTGATGATCGTTCCCTCCATGTGGGCGTGAAACGCCGTGCCCGGACCGCACCGGATGAGCGCTTCCAGGCTTTTTCTGATCGGGTTCTTGAAAAACGCCCGGTAGCGCGAGAGAAACACGTTGCGGTCATCGCCTTCCATGCACTCGGCAAACGGATTGCCCAGCAGTTGGTTCCGGTTGCGGCCCACCATCCGGCAAAATGTTTCGTTGGCCTCGTCGATCAGCCCGACTTCGTTCAACACCAGGTAGCCGACCGGCGCCTGGTGAAACAGGATGGAAAACTGATTGCGGGATTGCTCCAGCTCCGTCATCAGCCGGCGCAGTTCCTCATTCTGTAATTCCAGTTCGATCTGATGGACCTGCAGCTCGTGAACCAGCTTGCGAGTCTGTTCGATGGAGAGATCCGGCGTTTCCGGCCGGCGTTCCGCGATGCTGGCTTCGGCTTTTTCCCGAAGGTGGGTCATGTCCTCCTGATCGTGTTGCGTCATGTGGCCCCTTCTCCGTTCGGTCGTTGCAGGTGTTGCCCGGAGCGCGAACGCGGCGTGCCGGACCCTCCAAAGCCTGTATGGTTTTATGCTCGCCGCGGGAGGGCGGCCGTTAAAACGGCGCCCGTGCATTCGTGAACCACAATGACGCGCGTCGGATCGTCTCCGGGCAGGCCGGTGGCGCGTCCGATCAGCGTGCATTGTTCCGGCAAGGTCCGGCAGGAGGAGTAACGCTGGATGAATTGCGGGCGGGCGCCGGCGAGCACGGCGCGTATTCCCGCAGCGAAGGCGTTCGCTTCCCCGGCGGCGTCTTGCGGGCGCTCGCAGGCTTGCAGGTAATTGGTCCCTTCGAGCAGGCCGTCGAGTGGTCCCGAACGCTCGCGGGCGCGATCGCGCCAGGCTTTGTTCGCGATCAGAATAATCCCGTTTTCATCCAGGACGGCGACGCAGGCCGAGACGGCATCCAGCGCCGCGCGCGCGAAGCGCTCCGATTCGCGCGCGCGGCGCTGGATGCGCTCCAGCTCGCGCGTCGCGTCCACCGTGGCGGTGATGTCGTTGAAGGTGGCGTAAACCTGCGCGGGTTTGGATGCGCCCGGTTCGAACAGGGGAATGGCGTTGACGCGGATCCAGCGTGTTTGCTCGAGCGCGGGACTTCGTAAGCCCACCACGGTGGCCGTCACCGGCTGGCCGGTTCGCAGGGCGATCATGGAGGGATGCTGGTCGGCGGGCAGAACCGCGCCATCCTCGCGGAGCGCTTGCCACTGGGGGTCGGCGGAGGTCCACCCCGTGATCCGGTCGGCCGGCAGGCCGAGGATGCGTTCGGCGGCGGGGTTGACCGAAGTGATTTCGCCGTGCTCGTTCTGGTACACCACCCCTTCCGCCATGGTGTCGAACAGTTGCTGGTAGCGTTCTTCGCTGGCCTGGGCCCGCGCCACCGCTTTGCGGTGCGTGGAAAGATCCAGCACGGTGAAGATCGCGCCCTCCTCGGGGTTCTCCGGATTCAACGCCGAGGCGTTGAGCAGAATCGGCAGGACCGCGCCGTCCTTGCGCCGCCAGCGGGTTTCCACCGTCCCCACCCCGTGCAGCCGAATCTGTTCGTACAGCTCCTTGCCGACGAACTCGAACTCTTCGAACGCGGGATACAGCAGGCGCGCGTTCTGACCGACCAACTCGGCGCGGGAGTAACCGAGTAACTGGCACAGTTGGTCGTTGGTTTCCAGGAACACGCGGTTGGCGACCCGGCCGATCCCCACCGGCGCGGCACGGTAAAGGCTGGATAGGCGACTCTCGCGCTCGTTCAGCGCGGCGCGGGTGGTTTTCAGCAGGCTGATGTCGATGAAGGCGAGTACCACCCCGGCGATGGTGCGCACCCCTACATGGTAGGGCAGCACCCGCATTAGAAACCAGACGCCGTCCTCGGTGTGGACTTCCCGCTCCTGTTCGACGGTGGTTTCGACCACTTCCCGGATGACCGCGAACAGGTCGATGTTCAGATTGTGCAGCAGGTGATTGATCGGACGGCCGATGTCGCCGTCCAGAATTTTGAAGATGCGCCGGGTCGCGGGCGTAAACCGGCGGATGGCCAGGTTCTCGTCGAGAAACAGGGTTGCGATCCGGGTGCTGGCCATCAGGTTGTCCAGATCGTTGGTCAGTTCGGTCAGCTCGATGATCTTGCTCTGATGCTCGGCGTTGACCGTATGCAGCTCTTCGTTGACCGATTGCAGCTCCTCGTTGGTGCTTTGCAGCTCCTCGTTGCTGGCCAGCAGCTCCTCGTTGGTGGCCTGTAATTCCTCGTTGGCCGTTTCCAGCTCCTCGATGGTGGCTTGCAGGTTTTCCCGGGTAAATTGCAGCTCCTGCTCCAGATCGTGGATGCGCTGCTCGACCTCCTGACCGAGGTCGTATACCTGCGCCTCGTTTCCGCTCCGTTCCTCCGGCCGCGCGGCCAGGTCTTCGATAAAGATCGCCGCCAGCAATTCCTGCCCGCGCTTCCCCGGCAGCGGGCGGATGCGGATTTGCACCGTTTTGGCCTCGTCGCGCCATTTGGTGCGAATGCTGGTGTATTTCAGTTCCTCCCCGGTCTTGAACACCTTTTGCAAGCCGGTGGCCAGCGGGATGGCCAGATCCTTGGTGGCGATCTTGGTGATGTCGTTGATCAGCTTGCCGGAGGGCAACCGGAAGTAGCCGTCCGGATCGCCGAAGATGTGCAGGGCTTCCAGTTGCTCGTTGACCACCACCACCAGCGGCAGGTAGTCGCCGACCAGCGCCTGCAGGAAGCGGCCGAGCAGGCGTTCTTCTTCCTGAACGCGCGACAGACGTCCGCCGCCGGCCGGCTGGCCGCGGTTCTGCGTGAGGCGCGGTTCCTGAAAAAGGGTGAAATCCGGTTTGTCGGCATTCGGACGGCGCTTGCCCTTGGAGGCGTAAATTTTGTACTTCTGGTGCAGGGAATCGAACAGATCGGCCATTTCGCCGGTCGTTTCGCTGGTGCCCAGCAGCAGAATACCCTGCGGGTTGAGCGAGAAGTTCATCAGCTCCATCGCCTTGCGCTGTAGCACCGGCTGCAGGTAGATCAGCAAATTGCGGCAACTGACCAGTTCGATGTTGGTGAACGGCGGATCCTTGATCAGGTTATGCTGGGCGAACACCACCATTTCGCGGATGGAGCGGTCGATTTGATAGCGGTCTTCCTTATGGTGGAAGTACTTGGCCATGAGCTTTGGCGGCAGGTCGGCAACGATGCTGTCGGGATAAATCCCGCTGCTGGCGCGCAGAATGGCGTCGCGGTCGATGTCGGTGGCGAAGATTTTGACCTCCAGCCGTTTCCCCATCTGTTCCAGCACCTCGCGGCTCAGGATGGCCAGCGAATAGGCTTCCTCGCCGGTGGAGCAGCCCGCCACCCACAACCGCGCCTCCTGATGGCTCGCCCGCTCGAACAGGCGGGGCAAATGGCGCGCTTCCAGTTCGTCGAATACCTCGCGGTCGCGGAAGAAGTTGGTGACCCCGATGAGCAGCTCGCGGTAAAGCGTGGTCACTTCGCTCGGGTGGATTTCCATGTAGCGCACGTAATCCCGCAGGTCGGGAAGCTGGTTAACCGCTATGCGCCGCTCGATGCGCCGGGCCACGGTGCTGGGCTTGTAAAAGGTGAAATCCACCCGCGTGCGCTCGCGCAGCAGGGCGAAAATGCGCGTCAGATTGTCTTCGTCCGTCAACAGCGCCGGCGGGCGATCGGTCTTGGCGGCGTAGGGGTGGCGGGCGAAGGACAGCAGCTTCTCCGGCATTTCGTCCGGAGGCAGGATGCAGTCGGTCAGTCCGGTGGAGATGGCCGATCGCGGCATGCCGTCGAAGCGGGCGGATTCCTCGCTTTGCACCATGACCATCCCGCCGGCTTCCTTGATCGCCCGGATACCGCGCACCCCGTCGCTGCCGGTGCCCGAGAGGATAACGCCGATCGCTTTTTCCGCCTGGTCTTCGGCCAGCGAGCGCAGGAACACGTCGATGGGCAGGTTGAGCCCGCGCGAGCGATCCGATTCGCTCAGCAGCAGCTTGCCATGGAAGATGGACAGGTTTTTCTTGGGTGGGATCAGATAAACCGAGTTGGCCTCGACCCGCATGCCTTCCTCGGCCCGTTGCACCGGCATGGCGGTGCGCTTGGAGAGCAGTTCGACCATCATGCTCTTGTAGTCGGGCGAGAGGTGCTGGATGACGATAAAGGCCATGCCGCTGTCGGTCGCCATTCGTGAGAAAAACGCCTCCAGCGCCTCCAGGCCACCGGCCGATGCGCCGACGCCGACGTAGTAGATCGGTCTGGAAACGGCGATGTCTTGCTGGGAAGAGGACTCTTGCATGGGTTCGGCCTTGGCGGCGGATAAGCGGGGATAAATCCGGCTCGGGGAACCGGGCGCGCGGCCCAGGCCGCGGCGGAGCCGTCCGTTCAGTTTTCGCCCAACACCTCGCGCAATTTGGCCAGCCGGATCGGCTTGGTCAGGGTGATCACCGAACGCAGGCCCTTGAATTCCGCCAGCAGGCGCGCGTCCTTGGCGTAGTCGGGACTGTAGCCGGTGATGATGATCAGGCTGGCCTCATAGTTTTGCTCCACCAGCCACAACACCAGTTCGTTGCCGTCCATTTCCGGCATCACCATGTCCATGACGATCAGGGTGGGGTGCAGTTCGAAATAGGCTTGCTGGAAGGCGCGGCCGTCGGTGACGACCCGCACCTGATAGCCGAGGCCGGAAGCCACCTTGCTGACGAGTTCGCCGAACTCCGGTTCGTCGTCGACCACCAAGAGACGTTTTTCGCTCATTTCACTCATGATTTACCCCGCGGACGAGCCGATGCAGTGCAGTTTCAGAATAACATGCTTCAGGCCGGGATCATTGCGGTCGGAATGGATGGCGAAGCCCAGCGCCCGATTCAGTTGCAGCATCGGTTTGTTTTCTCGCAACACCTCGCCGTAGATTTCGCCGATCCCCCGCTGGCGCGCGTAAGCGATGATGCGTCGCATCAGCAGGTTGCCCAAACCCAGCCGCATCATCGTCCGATCGACGATGATCGAATATTCCGCTCGCTCGCTGTTCGGGTCGGCGCTGAGGTTGACGATTCCGTAGATCTCGGCTTTGCCGGGCAGTCCGGGGCCGACCGCCACCAGCGCCATTTCCCGATGGTAGTCGATCTGGGTCAGCGCCGCCGCCATCTGATGGGACAGCTCGCGAATTGGCTGGAAAAAACGCAACCGCAGATCTTCGGGCGAGGCGCGTTGCACCAGCGCCTGCAAGGACGGTTCGTCCTCGGGCAGCACCGGACGCAGCAACAGTTCCCGTTCGTTGCCCGGCGCGATGGTTTCCTCGAGTTCCTTCGGATAGGGACGAATCGCCAGCCGGTGGGCCGGCGCCTTGGGGGCGAGCTGCACCCGGGCGTCCAGCGCCACCACGCCCCGGGCGTTGACTCGCAGGGGGTTGATGTCCAATTCGGCCAGTTCGCCCAGGTCGATCACCATCTGCGAGACCTTGACCAGGATCAGCGCCAGGGCGTTGAGGTCGGCGCGGCGCAGCAGGCTGTAGCGCAGGCGCTGGTAGAGGCGGGTTTGCGCCATGATCTCGCGCGCCAGATGCATGTTGAGCGGCGGCAGGCCATAGGCCATGTCGTCGATGATCTCGGCTTCCGTCCCGCCCTGGCCGAAACAGATCACCGGCCCGAACCGTTCGCCGGAGCGCACGCCCAGGGTGATTTCGTAGGCGCCGTTCCGGGGGATGATGGGCTGGAGCACGAAGCCGTCGAACTTGGCCGCCGGGGCCACGGCGCGCAGTTGCGCGAGCATGGCGGCGGCGGCCTGACCGACTGCGTTCGGGTTGTTCAGGTAGCGCAGGACCCCACCGATTTGCGACTTGGCGCCGATGTCCGGCGACATGATTTTCAAGGCCACCGGCTGGCTCAGGCGGGCGGCGGCGGTCTCGGCCTCGGCCGGGGAACCGGCGAACAGGGTTTCCGCCACCGGGATGCGGTAGGCGGCCAGCAGTTGCATCGCCTCGTACTCGTTGAGGTAGCGGCGATCGCTGGACAGCGAGCCGGCGATCAGCGCCCGCGCCGCGGCGATGTCGGCGGTGAACTGCTCCGGCAGCGAGGGCGGGGTTTCCATCAGCAGCGCCTGATTACGCTTGTACTGCACGATCCGCATGAAGGCGCGCACCGCGCCGCCGGCGGTTTCGTAGGTCGGGACCTGCCGTTCCAGCAGGCGCCGCCGCGCTTCCTGTCCGGTTTGCGGGCCGGGAAAGCTGGCGATGACGCAGCAGCGCGGGTTGGGTAGACGCTGGATCAGCGCGTCGGCTACCGCCGTGGCGTCGCTGAGCGCGCTGGGGGTCTTGATGACCAGCACGCCGTCCACTCCCGGATCCGTCAGCAAGAGATCCAGCGCCTGCTGGTAGGCCTTGACATCGGCCTGATCGCCGAGATCGACCGGGTTGGGCGGGGCGTTGGCTTCGATCAACTTTTCCAACCCCTGCTGGGTGGCCTCGGAGAGCTGCGCCAGCCGCCCGCCGAAATGGTACAGCGTGTCGGTGGCCAGCAGGCTCATGCTGGAGCTGTTGCCGAGGATGGCCAGGCGGTCGCTGTTCACCAGTTTGGCCGCTTTTAGCACCTCGACCATTTGCAGCAGTTCGTCGCTGTCTTCCACCCGCAGCAGGCCGGCGCGGCGAAAAGCGGCGTCGTACACGGCGTCGTTGGGTTCCTGGGGGTGGCGGCGCGGCTTCAGCACGATGACGGGTTTGACCCGCGCCGCGTGTCGCGCCGCCGACATGAACTTGCGGGCATCGCCGATGGTTTCCAGGTACAGCAGAATCGCCCGGGCGCGGTAATCCCCGGCCAGGTAGTCGAGAACGTCGGCCAGGTCCACATCGAGGCTGTCGCCCAGGTGAATGAGATGGCTGAATCCGAAACCGTAGTGATTGCCGATGTCGAGCGCGGTTTGCGCGATGGTGCCGGACTCGGTGACAAAAGCGATCTGGCCGGGCAGCAGCGGCTGGCGGTTCAGGCTGACGTTGATGTGAGACAGCGGTATGCTGAACCCTTGGGAACCGGGTCCCAGCACGCGCAGCAGATAGGGCTTGGCGGCATCCAGGACCGCCTGGAACAGCGTTTCGCGTTCGGCTTGAGGGATGCCGCGAGTTTCGCTGATCAGCACCGCCGCCCGCGTGCCGCGTTCGCCCAACTGCTGGATCAGTGCCGGCGCTTCCTCGAGCGGTCGGGCGATGATCGCCAGCGCCGGGGTCAGGGGCAGACTGGCGATATCGTGGTAGGCGAGGGCGCCCGCCAGCGCCCAGCGCTGGGTGTCCACCGGCATGATCGGCCCGGTGAAACCGCCGTTCATCAGGTTGCGAACGATGATGACTTCGCTGTCGCCGCCGCCGCAGATCAAGGCGATCGTGTTTGGCTTGAACAGGTAATCAAGGTTTCGGATGGTCATGGAGAGAGTGTGCGAGCAAGTGAAGGGACCGGTTCGACTTCCGGCGGGGGGTCAGGTTTTGGAAGGTTGCGGGCGCCGGTATCGTAGGTGGCGGTGGATGATCGATCAAGCAGCGGCGGGTTCCAGCCGGAGGGTGAAGCTGTCGGGGTGATGGAAATCCGGGGGGCCGGGCGGGTGGTGAAGCGCCCAGTACGACAAACTCCCGTCCCGCGCCTCGACGACGACCGCCAAGGCCAGCCGCCACGCCGCGCCCGCCGGCAGTCGGTCGAAAGGCACGACCGCTTCCAGTTCGAACCGGTTCGAGCGAACCCGTGGGTTCGCGCGCGGAGGCGGGTTCGCGGAGGCGGCGCTCATCCCCGCGCGATATCCCGCAAATCGATAAAACGCCCAGGCGGTCGAGGGGGCGAAATTACACTCGTAATAACCCGGCTGGCCATCCACCGCGAGGAACGCCTCGCAGCAGGTGTGGCGCCAAAGCCCGTCAGCGCGGCGAGGCTCGTCCTGGGCGGGAAGGCGCAAGCCGGCCGAATCGCCTTCGATCCGGTAATCGAGCACAAGCCGTGCTCCGCGCCGGCGCGCTTGCGCCGATACACGCCAAAAGCATGGAGTCGGCGTGGCGGGATGAAGGGTCAAAGGGAGAAGAGGCATCATCCTCATAATTATTTTTATACCATCATCTTGAGAATTTCAAACACTAAAAATCAAAATCACTACACCCGCCCACCAGGTTCTTTTTTATCTAGAACATCGGCGCCACGCGTCTCCCTCGCGCTTGCCGGAACATCAAAACGCAAGCCGAGCATGGCGACCAGAAAAGCCAGGGATTGAGCGTGTCTTGGCCCTTCACGACGATAAAGCTCGATCTTGGCCAGTACGTTCTGAGCGTTATTGCGCTTGGCCACCGGCGACTCATCCCCCGCACTCCGCAGCCGGCTGTCCAGTTCCTTTTCCCGCGCCCCCAAACCGAGGCGGGTATCGACCGCAAATTTCTCCATCGCCAAGCATCGGTCGATCATTTTCTGAGCCGCATCAACTTCCGCTTGGGTCTGTTTTTCTTTTTTTGTGTCCCCCATTACCTTGGCAATCCAAAGATGGGCCAGCAATTCCGGAAGACGGCTTTTTGCAACATCCCGCACTTTTTTATAGTTGTCGAGTTCATTTTCGTGCAAAATCCCTGCTTGCCGGATGAGGTTATGTTCGGCTTCGACCTCTGCCAGCTCTCTTGTCGCCTGCTCGAGAATACGGCGCGCTGCTAGCTCAACCGCATAAAGTTCCACATTTTAATCCATAACTAAGTTGATTATTGAGATCATACACGGCGCTATCTTACTATGAAAGGCCTATTTAATTCAGGTTAAAATCCCTATCTAAAAAACATCTCGTAACTCCATGATAAGGTATAATTGATGAGCTTTGAAAGCAAAAAATCCAGCTATAAATCTATCAGAATGGCTTGCTGCTTGGAAATGATAGGTGGAGTTTCATACCATGGATATACTCAAAAAATATCCTTGGAAGGCATATTCATGGAGTCTAATGATTTCTCAATGCCGGCAAGAAAAGATAGGGCTCCAAAAGTTGGAGATATTGGTTTATTTAGATTTTTCTTTAAGCATGAAAATGCCAATAAATCTGTAGCAGTCATGTGCCGGTTAGTACATGTTCTTCCAAATGGTGTTGGGATTCTTGCAAATTTTTCAGAACTTACAAAAAAAGAACATGAGATACTTGAAAAAATCCTCGAATCAGGTTCGGATAAAATATAGTGATACCAAATACTACTAAAAAGATGTATTATATCAACTAGCTAAGATGAGGGGTTATGTTATGTGTCGTGTGTTTAAACTTGAAGTTTTAGAGTCTCAAGAAGAATTAGAAATCTTGTTAAAAAAAGAGAAAGATATACGGAAACGTGAACGACTACAATAGAGAAGTTCCCAAATAATTATCTTGAATATTTTCAATCTGTTATGGTT
>JAPUDV010000135.1 GCA_027492875.1 Candidatus Competibacteraceae bacterium
TGTTCTCGCTGGAAGGCCCGGAGGGCGTGCGCTTCCTGACCCGTTCGCGGTTGTTCGGCGACGAGGAATGGGCGGCCCTGGAACAGGAGCCGATCCGTCGGGGCGGAGCGTGACCCCTAACTTTCTCCCGCATGTCAACGAGATGACTTAATGACTCTGCTGGTCTTGATCGTTCTGTTCGCGCTCGGCGCGCTTTTCGTACCGCGTTTCATCCCGGAAACCCGAACCACTCGCGGCGGCAAGGCGCTGTCGCTGGGCTGGCTGAGAACTGGCGCGCGCCTGGCGCTGGCGCTGGCGGCGGTGTTCATGATCCTGGCGACTTCGTTCGTGATCGTCGATCAGGACAAGGTCGGTCATCTGAAACTGATCTACGGGCTTAAAGAGCTGCCGCCCGGCCACATCATCGCCATGAACGGCGAGGCCGGTCCTCAGGCGGAAATCCTCGGCCCCGGCTTCAACTTCAAGCCGCTGTTGAATCTGCTGTACGAAGTCGAGGAAAAGCCGGTCACGGAGATTCCGGAAAATCATTACGGCTTCGTGGTCGCCCGCGACGGGCAGGCGCTGCGGCCGGATCAGTTTCTGGCCGATGCCTGGCCCAGCGAGGACAAGATGCTCGATGCCCGCCATTTTCTCACCGAGGGACAGGGGCAGAAGGGGCCGCAGCTCTCCGTGCTCCGACCGGGCCGTTACCGGCTGAATCAATACCTGTTCGATGTGCAGGCCAAGGGAGAACCGTTCCAGGCGACCTCGATTCCGGCCGGGTTCGTGGCGGTGATCAAATCGAACGTGCAGGACAAACCCGCCGATGCGTGCCAGCCCATCCGCGATGAACGGACCGCCAAGCTCTCGGTGCCGCTCGTGCCCAGGGGGTGTCGGGGCGTCTGGAGCGAGCCGTTGCTGCCCGGCACCTATTACCTCAACAAGCGTGCTTACGAGGTCGCTCTGGTCGATACCCGCATCCAGACCTGGCAATACCAGGGCGGTTATGTCCGGCGCCGGATCAACCTGACCTTGAATCAGAACGGCCAGATCGAGCAGACGGCGGAGCGGGAAGAGGTGGTGACGCCCAAGAACGCCGCCGACAACGCGGTGCTGTTGCGGGTCGAGGGCTGGGAAATCCCGCAGGATTTGCGGGTGCTGGCCCAGGTCACGCCGGAGGACGCGCCGTTCGTGGTCGCGTCCGTGGGCGATTTGCAGGCGGTCGAGGACAAGATCATGACCCCGACGGTGCGCAGCATCGTCCGCAACGTCACCGGTTCCTACGTGGCCCCGGCGGCGGGCGCGCCAGCGGGCGACAGTCTGCAAAGCGTACATCGAGTGCTGGACTTGCAGGACAAACGGCCGCAACTGGAACAGGCGGTGCTGGAAGCGCTGATTCCCGAGGCCCGCAACGCCGGCGTCTCCGTGCGCGAAGTGCGCTTTGGCGATCCGGCGCTGCCACCGGAGCTGTTGCTGGCCCGCAAGCGCGAGCAACTGGCCCAACAGATGACCACCACCTTCCAGAAGGAACAACAAGCTCAGGAGGAGCGGATCAAGACCGAGAAGGCGCGCGCCACCGCCGAACAGCAGCCGGAGCTGGTGCGGGCGGAAATCCAGGTCGAGGTGGCCAAGCAGGACCGCACGGCGGCGCAATTGCGCGGCGAGGGCGAGAAGCTGCGCTTGCAGGAAATCGCCGCCGGCCAGCAGGCCCAGGCCGGTGTGCTGGGCCGGGAGCTGACCTACCAGCTGGCGATGGTCAAGGAGGTACTGGCGTTCATCGCCGCCAACCCCGATGCGGTCAAGGTACCGAGCGTGCTGGTGGAGGGGAGCGAATCCGGGACCTCATTGCCGGCGGCGGCGGCCATCTTCGGCTTTCTCGGCAACAGCACGGTGGCGCGGGGGCTGAGTCAGGCCGCCGGCGCGCCATCCACCGCGCCGGCCAGGCCTGGGGTCCCTTGAGAAGCGTGGTTACCCGCCGTTTCAAGCGGGCGGCGAGCGCAGGAACTGCTCCAGCGCCGCCAGGAATATCCCCTTGCGGATCGGTTTGGTCAGATGGCCGGTGCAGCCGGCGTCCAGGCTGCGCTGCTCGTCTTCTTTCAGGGCGTTGGCGGTCAGCGCGACGATGGGAATCGGCGAGCGCCGCTGTTCGCGCTCCCACTCGCGGATCCGCCGGGTCGCGGTATAGCCGTCCATGATCGGCATTTGCACGTCCATGAACACCAGGTCGTAGGCATTCTGCTTGAACAGATCGAGCGCCAGCGCCCCGTTTTCCGCAACCTCCAGCCGGTGCGACGTCTGTTTGAGGTAGGCCCGGATCAGCATGGCGTTTTCGCGCGAATCCTCGGCCATGAGGATGGACAGACCGTCCTGTTCCGAGAGGATGCGGGGATACTGGCTGGGAGGGGTCCGACTCAGCGGGTCGGCGCGCCGTTCGCCGCGGATGTAGGCCAGCAGGTAGTCGACCGCCACCCACAGCTCCCGGCGCTTGAGCGGTTTCGTCATGCAGACGATGCGGCCGTTGCTGGCGTCCGCCAGTTCCCGACAGCGCGGCTCGCCGGAGCCGAGCAGGATCACGGGCAGCGAACGGTAAACCGCTTCCTTGGCCAGGCTGTTCAGTACGAAATCCAGCCCGTCCAGCCCGCGCGGGCCGGGTATCTGGGAATCCAGCGCCAGCAACTGGCAGGGCTGGCCGCGGTTTCGCTGGTCCTGTAGCGCGGCCAGCGCGACGCCGGCGCCATCGGCCTGTTCGACCCGCGCCCCGGCCAGGGCCAGCGGTTCCGCCACGATCCTGCGGTTGACTTCTACGTCGTCCGCAACCAGTACCTGCCAGCCGTCGATGGCCGGGTAGGTGGGCTGCGTCGGCGTGCCGGCCGACGGCGTCAGCCCCAATCGGACCGTGAAATGGAAGGTGCTGCCATGACCGGGCCGGCTCTCCAGCGTGAGTTGGCCGCCCATCAGTTCGACCAGCCGCCGGCTGATGGTCAGGCCCAGACCGGTGCCGCCGTATTTGCGGGTGATCGCCCCGTCGGCCTGGGTGAACGCCTTGAAAATCTGCTCCTGCTTATCGGGTGGAATGCCGATTCCGGTATCGGTCACGGCGAAACGTAAATCACCGGAAGCCGACCGGTCGGGGTCGGTTTCGACCGCGACGACGATCTGGCCATGCTCGGTGAACTTGATGGCGTTGCCGACCAGATTGGTCAGCACCTGCTGCAGCCGGTGGGCGTCGCCTTCGACCGTGACGGGCACGTCCGGGCCGAGGTGCAGGATCAGTTCCAGCTTCTTTTGCTGCGCGCGCAGCGCCAGCAGGTCAATCTGTTTGTTCAGCAGCGCCTCCAGATCGAAGCAGTCGTGATTGAGCGTCAGCTTGTCAGCCTCGATTTTCGACAGGTCGAGGATGTCCTCGATCAGGATCAGCAGGTTTTCCCCGGCGTTTTTGAAGACTTCGACGTAATTGCGCTGTTCCTTGCTCAGCTTGGTTTCGGCCAGCAGATCGGCCATGCCGATGATCGCGTTCAACGGGGTGCGGATCTCGTGGCTCATGTTGGCCAGAAATTCGCTCTTGGCGCGATTGGCGGCGTCGGCGGCTTCCTTGGCGTTCTTCAGCTCCACGGTGCGCGCCTCGACCAGTTTTTCCAGATTGTTGTGGTAAACGGCCAGCCGGGCGCCGTTTTGCTCGATGGTGTCCAGCATCTGGTTGATGGCGAAACCGAGCTGGGCGATCTCGTCGGTGCTGCCGGAAATGAAGCGCGAACCCATTTGCCCGGACTGGACCTGGCGGGCCACTTCCGAA
Source organism: Candidatus Competibacteraceae bacterium (assembly GCA_027492875.1). Taxonomy (GTDB): domain Bacteria; phylum Pseudomonadota; class Gammaproteobacteria; order Competibacterales; family Competibacteraceae; genus Competibacter. Next base: position 3,773 of record JAPUDV010000135.1, read on the forward strand.
ATTTCCCGGATCGGCCAGACGATTCTGCGCGCCATCGAGTGCAGCAGGATGCCGAAAAAACTGGTTATGACCACCGCGAATAACAGCAGGGCGCGCCGGATATGGTCCCGGATGCTTTGGCTGGCCTGGAATTCCTGGTGGTAGGTGTTGATGGCCTGGGCGGAGATCTCGGAGAGCAGCAGCGTCAGGCTACGGGTCAGGTCGTCGAACTTGCGGTTGAGATTGCGAAGTTGGCTTTCCAGGTCGAAATCCTGGCGCAGCAGGTCCTGGTAGCGGGCGGTGTAGGAGCCAAAGCGGCTGTCTTCGCGCAGGGGAGACTCCTCGATGTTGTGAAGGAGCGTGTCGAAGGCGATGTTCAGGCTGCGGTATTTAATCTCGGAGCGGGCAAAGAAATAGTTTTCCTGGAAGCGGTTGACGTTGAACAGCGGTTTATACAGCGAGCCGGCGTTCGGAATGAAAAAGATGCTCGAGGACAGCACCTGATAGTTGGAGTCGAAACTGGTCTTGTTCAGCCGCTGCTGGGTCTTGAGCTGGCTCAACTGGCTGAACAGGTTTTCGTAATCCACCAGCAGCGTCGTGATCTCGTCGATCCTGGGTTGGTCCAGCACGCTCGAAATCTGCGGGTCCATCTGTCGGATATTGGCTTTCGCCTCGTTCAGCAGCACCGCGAAGCGCTGTTCGGCGTCGGGACGGTTCTGCGACAGCGCGGCCTGTTCCCAGAAGCGGATTTCCCAGAACTGCCGTTCCAGGTTGCGGGTTTCCCGGTCGGTCAGCATGGCCCGTTCGCCGCGAGTGGCGCTGGAGGAGAGCTGCTCCAGGAAAAACACCACGCCGGCGTAGCCGATGCCGAGCAGCACCAGCAGCAGGCCAGCCATCAGGTAAAAGCGTTGTCTTACGGTGCCGAACATGGCGTTATCACCGCGGGATGAGTCGGCGGGCCGAACCGCGCGCCCGACCGCACGGTTTGCCCTGGAGCGCCGTTCGGCGCTACTTGGCGTTCTCGATCAGGTCGAGTTCGACCGGAATAAAGGCGGGCACGGTTTCCCGCCGCAGCGTCTTGATCGCCGCGTCCATCGCTAGGCTGCCCATCCGCTCCGGATTTTGCGCGACGGTGGCGTCGATCTTGCCCTCGCGCAGGGCTTGCAGCACTTCCGGGATGGCGTCGAATCCGACCAGCAGCGGGCGCCGGCCACCATCGGCGGCTTGCAGCGCGTCCAGCACGCCCAGGATCATGTTGTCGTTGTGGGCGAAGACGGCGTCGAAGGTCTGGTGCTGGGCCAGCATCCGCGCCATGATCTGGCGGGCGTTGTCGCGGTTGAAGTGAGCGACTTCGCGCGCCGTCACCTTCAGCTTGTCGTGCTGGGCGATGACGGCGTTGAAGCCCTTGCCGCGCTCGTAACTGACCGAGGTGCCGGGGATACCCTCGAATTCGGCGATGACGCCACCTTCCAGTTTGCGGGCGATGTATTCGCCCGCCAGGCGGCCCCCGGCCACGTTGTCGGAAGCGATATGGGAGACGACCTTGCCGCCGTCTTCCTTGCGGTCGACCGTGATGACCGGGATGCGGGCGCGATTGGCGATTTCGATGCCGGGCTGCACCGCTTGCGAGTTGGTGGGGTTGATGAGGATGAAGTCCATCTTTTTGCCCACGAAATCCTGGATGGCCAGCAGTTGCTGGGAATCGTCGTTCCGGGCGTCGGCATGGAACAGTTCGACGCCGTGCAATTCGGCCTCGGCGCGGGCGCCCGCGAGCAGGGCGGCGAAAAACGGGTTGCTCAGATCCGAGAGCGACAGCGCGATTCGTTTGCCGAAACTTTCGTGGGTGATCAGGTCCAGCGGCACGTCCTGATGGGTCGGGATCTTCTTGCCTTGCAGCGCCCGCAGCGCCAGTTCGACGCCGTGGCGGCCCATCAGTTCGGGATGCTGTTCGACGGTGGCGTGCATCCGGCCGTTGCGCAGTTCGTTTCGGGCCGCCTCGATGTTGTCGTAGCCGCTGACCAGCACCTTTCCGGTCAGGTTGCGCAGGTCGAGGGCTTGCAGCACGCCGAGCGCCATCTGGTCGTTGGCGCAGAGAACGGCGTCCACGGCGCCCCGCTTTTCCAGCAGGCCGGCCATGCGGGCGAATGCGTCCTCGGCGTGCCAGTTGGCGCCGATCGAGTCCACGATTTCGATGCCGCCGCCGGCGGTGACGGCTTGCCGGAAACCCGTCTTGCGCAATTCGCTGTTTTGGGCGCCGCCGATGCCCTCGATGATCACGACGCGGCCCTTGCCGCGCAGCTTGCGACGGAAATAGTCGCCCACCAGCGCCGCGCCCTTGGCGTTGTCGGAGCCGACGAAGGGAATGGCGATGCCGTATTGAGCCTGGGTGTCCTTGTCCAGCGGATTGTCGAGGTTGATGACCACGATGCCCTGATCGACGGCTTTCTTGAGCGGCGGGACCAGCTTGCGCGAATCCACCGGCGCGATGACGATGGCGCCGTAGCCACGGGAAATCAGGTTGTTGATGATGCCGATCTGGTGTTCGACATCGGTTTCCATCTCGGTGCCGAATACTTCCAGGGTAACGCCGTTCTCGCGGGCGTATTCCTTGGCGCCGGCCTCCATCTCGAAGAAGAACGGGTTGGACAACGCCTTCATGACCAGGGCGATCTTGCTCTTGTTGCTATTGGATTGCGCGTGCGCCGGGAAGGGCGGCGCCCATGCGATCAGACAGAGCAGCATCAGGGACAGCAGACGGTGCGGCAGGTTGTTCATGAACTGTGTTCCGTGTCGTTCGGCGGACAGGGTGGCGCGGCGGGTTGGGGTGAAGGGGAACGAGGGGGATGATAAAGAATTCGGGAGCAAAATGGCTCGAATCCTTCGAGCGTCGGATCGGGCCTGGGGATGGCCGGACGCGGCTTGGCGCCGGCATGCTGGGGTTTCACCCGCCCTCGCTTCCACACGCGACCGCCTCGGCGGTTCGCCCGCCCAAGTCGCTGCTCCGTCCGCGCCCGCATCGGCCTCGAGTAAAGATCTGTACCGACGCCGCCCACTTGCCGATGCGGATCAGCGCCTCAAGCCGGGTGCGTTTCTCAGCGATCAGGTGGGCGATCTATGGATAATCCTCATGGACGTTATGTTAAAGCGAGTAACTTAAGTTGCCTATAATTATGGCGGATTGTATGGGGTCGGAGTTTTTATTGATTTTTTCAAGAGGGGTATGGCTAGTGAAAACACTGTACTATCAATTCCAGAAGGTGGCATTCGGCTGCCTTGTGGCGGCTTATTTCGGTTTGGTTGCAGCGGCGCAGGCCGCTCCGCCCGCCCTGCAGGCGAGCGCGGTGACACAGATCAATACACTACGGCAAATCCATGCATCGCGAACGGCGGTTCAGCAAAAGATCGGGTCTCGGATCTACCTGGGCCTGCTCAACAAGCGACACGATTCGCGGCTGACCGCGCTGCCCGATTTTCGCTTTGTGCAGCCTGATGCCGATGGCTTGATTGCCGTCGACATCAGTTTGCATAACGCTGCCAACGTCAAGAGCGCGGTCGATCAGCTGGAGCATCTTGGCGCCACCATCCAATCGACGAGCTACCGCTACCGCACGATCCGGGCACGGGCACGGCTGGAGGATCTCGAGGGCATCGCTGGGCTGAGCACGGTGCGCAGCGTGCGCAAAGCGGTGCCCGCCATGACCCACGCGATCAATGTCTCCGAAGGCGACAAAACTCATGGGGCAGATCCTGCTCGGGCCACTTTCGGCACCAATGGAACCGGCGTAAAGGTGTGCGTGCTGTCCGACGGCGTCGATTCGCTCGCCGCGCTGCAAGCATCGGGCGATCTGCCGCCGGCGGTGGACGTGCTGTCGGGGCAGGCCGGCAGCGGCAACGAAGGGGCCGCGATGCTCGAGATCATCCACGACCTCGCTCCGGGCGCCACCCTCGGCTTCGCTACGGCGGATCCAACGGAGGCCCAATTCGCGCAGAATATCTTGAATCTGGCCTCTGCGGGTTGCGGGATCATCGTCGACGATATTATTTATCTCGACGAATCTCCGTTCCAGGACGGGCCGGTAGCGCAGGCGGTCAACGCCGTGACCGCTGCCGGAGTACTGTATTTCTCCTCCGCTGGCAACGAGGGTAACAAGGACGACGGCAGCTCCGGTACCTGGGAAGGCGATTTCAAAGGCAACGGCACAATCGCCACCCTGGCGGGTGGGGGCACCGCCCACGATTTTGGCGATGGCGGACAGTCCATTCTGGTAACAGCCAATTCCGCCGTAACGGTACTCACTTGGGCGGAGAACTATAACGGCGCCGCCGGTACGGGCGATGCATCGACCGACTTCGATCTCTACGATATGGACGGTAGCCTGAGCACCGTCTTCGATGCGAGCACGAATACCCAGGACGGGAGCGGCGGCGACGATCTCGCCGTCGAGATCAGTGGACCGGCATTCGCCGGGGAGCGGCTGGTGGTGCTGCGGTTCGCGGCGGGCACCACCAGCAGCGTGCCGATGTTTAACCTGATCGCCTTTCGGGGTCGGTTGGATTCGGCCTGGGCCACCACGGGCGCGACCCGCGGCCACAGCGCCGCCGCCGCCGCCTTCAGCGTGGCCGCCACCCCAGCCGCCGCCGCATTCGGCGCCGGAAACCCCTCCGGCCCCTATCCGGGCCTGTTCACGGGAGCGAATGTCAGTGAACTTTTCACCTCGGATGGTCCGCGTCGGCTCATTCTGGACCCGACCGGTGCCGAGCTGTGCCCGGGGAACCGCACCAGTAGCTGCGCCAACGGGTTGCGCCAGAAGCCCGATATTACTGCGGCTGATGGTGTCTCCTGTGCGGCGCCCGGATTCAATCCGTTCTTTGGCACCTCTGCCGCCGCCCCGCATGCCGCCGCTATCGCCGCACTGCTGAAGTCTGCGGTCCCGTCCTTGACGCCCGCCCAGGCGCGCACGGCGCTGCTCGGCTCGGCGATCGACATCGAGACCGCCGGCATCGACCGCGATACCGGGGCCGGCATCGTGATGGCCCAGAACGCTCTGCAGGCGGCGGGGGTTACCCCGCAAGCCTTCCTGAGCGCCGGCACCCCGGTGTTCACCGAAATCGTGGGGGATAGCGACTCCTTCATCGAGGCTAACGAGGAATGGAGCGTGGTGATACCGCTGCAGAACAGCGGAGGGGCGCCAGCCACCGCGATTTCGGCGGTGCTGAGCACGACCACGGCCGGGGTGACCCTCACCAGCGCCAATTCGACCTATCCGGACCTCGCCGTTGGCGCGTCCGCGAACAACGCCACGACCTATGTCTTTCATGTCGGAGCAGGGTTGCTTTGTGGCGCTCCCATCCATTTTGTCTTGACCGCGAGCTACGCTGGAGGAGGACTGAATAGCCCTCAGACATTCCCATTTACCCAGGCGACTGGTGCACCTGGAACGCCGACCGCGTTCAGCTACACCGGTCCTGCGGTACCCATTCCGGACGGTGGCGATTTGAGCGGCAATAACCCTGGCGCCGCCGTACAGGCGCCCGTCCCGGTGTCGGGGTTCACCGGTGGCGTCTACGACGTCAATCTGAGCATCGACGGTTCTTCGTGTTCGACAACTAACGGCTCCACCACGGTGGGGATCGATCACAGTTTTGTGAATGACCTGCAAATCACCGTGCGCTCTCCGGCGGGTACTCCGGTCATGGTCATCCAGAACACCGATGGCGGCGGCAATAACTTCTGTCAGACGCTGCTCGATGACCAAAGCGCGGGTCCGAGCATTCAAAGTGTCGTTTCCGCCAACGCGCCGTTCACCGGCTCGTTCACGCCGAACCAGCCGCTCGCGGGATTCAAGGGAGAGAATCCGAACGGCACCTGGAATCTGCAGGCACAGGATTTCTTTAGCCTGGATACCGGGAATATCCGCGCTTTTACCCTGACCATCACGCCAGCCGTGTGCAATGCCCCGCCGCTTGCGGCGAAGGTCTCCGCGACCAAATCGGTTGACGGCGCCAGCCATGCGCCCGGCGGCACCGCGATTTATACGGTCGTGCTGACCAACTCCGGGACGGGTACGGCCTTCGACAATCCCGGCAATGAGTTTACCGACGTGTTGCCGGCGCAGCTGACACTGGTCTCGGCCAACGCCACCAGCGGCACGGCGCTGGCCACCCTTGCCACCAATACCGTGACATGGAATGGCTCGATTCCGCCGGGGGGCTCGGTGACCTTGACGATCAACGCCACCGTCAAACCCGGCACGGCGGGACAGGTCGTGAGCAATCAGGGCAGTGGGTCCTTCGACGCTGACCTGAACGGCACCAACGAAACGACCTATCTCACGGATGGAGTACCGGGTAACGGGGGCAGCGATCCCACCCGCTTTACCGTGTCCACGGTGAACGTCTCCGCGACCAAATCGGTTGACGGCGCCAGCCATGCGCCCGGCGGCACCGCGATTTATACGGTCGTGCTGACCAACTCCGGGACGGGTACGGCCTTCGACAATCCCGGCAATGAGTTTACCGACGTGTTGCCGGCGCAGCTGACACTGGTCTCGGCCAACGCCACCAGCGGCACGGCGCTGGCCACCCTTGCCACCAATACCGTGACATGGAATGGCTCGATTCCGCCGGGGGGCTCGGTGACCTTGACGATCAACGCCACCGTCAAACCCGGCACGGCGGGACAGGTCGTGAGCAATCAGGGCAGTGGGTCCTTCGACGCTGACCTGAACGGCACCAACGAAACGACCTATCTCACGGATGGAGTACCGGGTAACGGGGGCAGCGATCCCACCCGCTTTACCGTGAGTGCTGGTGGAGGAGGTGGTTCAGGCACTGCCAAGTCGATACCTGCCACAACTCCTTTGGGTATCGTCCTGTTGATGCTCATGTTGGGTACGGCGGGGCTGCTCGTGGCCCGCCAGCGGAGTTAAGTTCGCACCTTGGGGTTCTGACCCACGCACCCTGCAGCGGGTTGCTGCGGGGTGCGTGCTTTTCTGCCAACCACCCACCGTGTCCACCTCACCGGCGGCACTGTTTGAACTTGCTCAAAAGATGCTCGACTTTATTGGACTGTACAGCTTCTAGGCTGGAGCCATGGCGAACTTTCTCGGCGAATTCGAATGCAAGCTCGATTCCAAGGCGCGGATCGCGCTGCCGACCGCGCTGAGAAAACAGTTGCCGCCCGAGGCCGAGGGGCGGTTGGTGGTCAACCGCGGTTTCGAGCAACATCTGGTGTTGTACCCGCTGCCGGAGTGGCGACGGGTGACCGCCGAACTCGATCGCCTCAACCCGTACATCAAGAAGCACCGCGAGTTCGTCCGCTATTTCCATCGTGGCGCGACCGAATTGGAACTGGACGGCAGCGGCCGGCTGCTGCTGCCCCGGCGGTTGCTGGACTACGCCGGCATCCGCGACACCGCGATCCTGCTGGCCTACGCCCGTCGAATCGAGTGCTGGGATCCGACGCTGTACGAGAACCTGCTGTCGGACGAGCCGGCCGATTTCGCCCGCCTGGCCGAAGAGATCATGGGCGGCCTGGGCCGGTCGGAGCCGGATGCAGAACGGTTTCCCGATTTTCGGGAACCGCCGTTGGGGTCGCGGCACTAAGCGGCCGTATAAAAACTTCCCTCTCCCCATGGGAGAGGGGTTGGGGGAGAGAGTTGTTTCTCAACACCTTCAGTCCCCATGGGCCGTACAAAAACGCCTCTGAATTCACGGGTTCGGCGCGATCCTTTTCGGGCGCAAACGGCGGAAGCCGAACGGCTGGGGAGGATAGCAACTGAACGTCAGGTTCTTTCTCCTACTGCTCTGGGCTCGTCCAGCCCCCGTTCCGCCAGCGCCGCCGCCCGGAACAGAGCGCGACCCTTGCTCATGGTTTCTTCCCACTCGGTTTCCGGCACGGAATCGGCGACGATGCCGGCCCCGGCCTGAACGTGCAAAAACCCATCCTTGAGCACGGCGGTGCGGATGGCGATGGCGGTGTCCATGTTGCCGGACCAGGACAGATAACCGACCGCGCCGGCGTAAACCCCGCGCTTGACCGGCTCCAGTTCGTCGATGATCTCCATCGCGCGGATCTTGGGCGCGCCGCTGACCGTGCCGGCCGGAAAGGTGGCGCGCAGCGCGTCGATGGCGCTCAGTTCGGGACGCAGCCGCCCGGTCACATTGGAGACGATGTGCATGACGTGCGAGTAGCGCTCGACCACCATCTTCTCGGTCAGGCGGACACTGCCGATCTCGCTGACCCGGCCGACGTCGTTGCGACCCAGATCGATCAGCATCAGGTGTTCCGCCAGTTCCTTGGGATCGGCCAGCATTTCGGCTTCCAGCGCCCGGTCCTGTTCCTCGGTGGCGCCGCGACGGCGAGTGCCGGCGATCGGCCGCACCGTCACCAGCCCGTCTTCCAGCCGGGTCAGGATTTCCGGCGAGGAGCCGACGATATGAAAGTCGCCCAGGTTGAGGAAATACATGTACGGTGAAGGATTCAAGCCGCGCAGCGCCCGGTACAGATCCAGCGGCGCGGCCCGAAACGGCGCCGACAAGCGCTGCGACGGCACCACCTGCATGCAGTCGCCGGCCAGGATGTACTGCTTGATTCGCTCGACCGCGTTTTCATAACCCTGCTGGGTGAAGCCGGAGATGAATTCGATCTTGCCCCCCTCCGGACCCGGCCGGTGCGGCGCGTAGAGCGAGCGGGGCGCGCGCAGTTTTTCCACCCACTCGTCCAAGCGTTGCTGGGCGCGGGCCAGGGCGCGTTCCACCGCCGGGTCCACCAGGGTGATCAGGTACAGTCGCCCGGCCAGGTTGTCGAACACCACCAGATCCTCGGACACCAGCAGCAGGATGTCCGGGTTGTCCAGCGGATCGGGATTCGGGCAGGTGGCCAGCCGGGGTTCGATGTAGCGGACGGTGTCGTAACCGAAGTAGCCGACCAGCCCGCCGATGAAGCGCGGCAGACCCTCGCCGGTGGCCGGCACCCGGTAGCGATTCTGGAAATCCTGAATCCAGTCCAGCGGGTCGGGACACTCCAGCGCTTCGACGATTTCGCCGGCGTGTTCGACGGTGATCCGCTGGCCGCGCACCCGGATGATCTTGCGGCAGGGCAGGCCAATGATCGAATAGCGGCCCCATTTTTCGCCGCCCTGCACCGATTCCAGCAGATAGCTGTACGGCGCATCGGCCAGTTTGAGATAGGTGCTGAGCGGAGTATCGAGGTCGGCCAGTACTTCGCGGGCGACCGGAATGCGGTTGAAACCTTCGCCGACCAGGCGTTGAAATTCGTTCGGGGTCATGATGAAGACAGCCTCGGGCAACGGAAACGGAAAACGGGGTTAATTCGCGGGCGTCAAGTCCGGGCGACGCCATCGAAAGTCCGGGGCCGGTTTCGGGCGCGCGGGGCGGGGGAGGGGATGAGGGTGCATCAGGCTGCCTTCCGCAACAGGGCGGGCAGTTCGGCGATGGAGTCGATCACGGCGTCCGGCTGGGCGTCGCGGATATCGCGGCCGTGGTTGTAGCCATAAGGCACGCACACGATGGGACAACCGGCGTTGCGGGCGGCGCCCACGTCGTTGATCGAGTCGCCGACCATGAGCCCTTGCGCGATTGGTATGCCCAAGCGTTCCGCGCACAGCCGCAGCGCGTCCGGGGCCGGTTTGGGCTGGGGGATGCATTCGCCGCCGACCACGGTGGCAAAAAACTCACCGATGCCGAGCCGTTCCAGCAGCGGTCGCGCGAACTCGGCGGGTTTGTTGGTGACGCAGGCCATGGGCAAACCGGTGGCATACAGCTCGGCCAGCCCCTCGCGGACGCCGGGATAGATCGCGCTGTAGACGCTGATATGGTCGGCGTAGGCGGCCCGGTACAGCGGTTTGGCGCGAGCGAACAGCTCGGGATCGGCCCGGCTGCCGTCCATCTCGCCGACCAGGGCGCGGCGGATCAGGTTGTCCATGCCGTTGCCGACCCAGGCGCGCACCTGTACTTCCTCGCGCGCCGGCAGCTCCAGTTGCCGCAGCATGACGTTGATCGCCGCGGTCAGGTCGGGGACGCTGTCCACCAGAGTGCCGTCGAGATCGAAGAAAAGGGCCGCGATATTCTCAAACATGGTTAGGGGTCCGCCTGAGCCAGTTCGGCGCGCAGGGCGGCGAGGGTGGCCCGATAGTCGGGAGTGTTGAAGATGGCCGAGCCGGCGACGAAGGTGTCGGCGCCTGCTTCGGCGATGAGCCGGATGTTGTCGATCTTGATGCCGCCGTCCACTTCCAGCCGGATCGGATAGCCGCTGTCGTCGATCAGCCGCCGGGCCTCGCGCAATTTTTTCAGGGTGCCGTTGATGAAGCTTTGGCCGCCGAAACCGGGGTTGACCGACATCAGCAGCACCATGTCCACCTTATCCATCACGTATTTCAGATATTCCAGTGGGGTGGCCGGATTGAACACCAACCCGGAGCGGCAGCCGCAATCGCGGATCAATTGCAGGCTGCGATCGACGTGGTCGCTGGTTTCCGGGTGAAAGGTGATGTAGGTGGCGCCGGCTCGAGCGAAGTCGGGGATGATGCGGTCCACCGGCCGGATCATCAGATGGACGTCGATGGGCGCGGTGACTCCGTGCTTGCGCAGCGCCTCGCAAACGAGAGGACCGACGGTCAGGTTAGGGACGTAGTGATTGTCCATGACGTCGAAATGCACCCAGTCCGCGCCCGCCGCCAGCACGGCGTCCACTTCCGCGCCGAGCCGGGCGAAGTCGGCGGACAGAATCGAGGGTGCAATCAGGTAGTCGCGCATGATGGGCTAGGCGTCTCGGGCGAAATCCCCTGGCCAGCGCCGGGGCAGTCAATCGGGAGCGGTCACTGTAGCCGAATCGCGCCGGGTTTGGCGACCGCCGGGCCCCAAAAATCCGGGCGACCGGCGGCATGGCGCGGTTTTCAGCGCGCGATGACGCGCTGGATGCGTTCCAGCGCCTTGACCAGATTGTCCATGCTGGTCGCGAACGAGATGCGTGCGCAGCCTTCCGCGCCAAAGGCCGAGCCCGGCACCAGCGCCACGCCGCCTTCGTTCAACAGCAGTTCCGCGAAGGCGATGTCGTTGGCCAGTCCCAGCCGTTCGATCACTTTCTGGAAGCTGGGGAAGATGTAGAAGGTGCCATCGGCCGGCGCGACTTCGACCCCTTCCATTGCCTTCAGCGTCTGGTAAACGTAGTCGTGACGTTCCTTGAAGGCTTGGGTCATGGTCGCGACGCAGGATTGATCGCCATTGAGCCCGGCTTCCGCCGCGACCTGGGAAATCGAGGTTGGGTTGGAGGTGCTCTGCGACTGGATGTTGGTCATGGCGTTGATCAAATCCTTGGGACCGCCACAATAGCCAATTCGCCAGCCGGTCATCGAATACACTTTGGAAACGCCGTTCAGCACGATGGTGCGGTCGTACAAATCCGGGCAGACGTTGAGGACGTTGCAAAACTTCTCCCCCGTCCACTGGATGTGCTCGTACATATCGTCGGTGGCAATGTAAACCTGCGGATGGCGGCGCAGCACTTCGCCCAGTGCGCTCAACTCGGCGGCGTTGTAGGCGACGCCAGTCGGATTGGAGGGGCTGTTGATCACCAGCAGCTTGGTGCGCGGGGTGATGGCCGCTTCCAGTTGCGCCGCCGTCATCTTGAAATGCTGCTCGATGCCCGCTTCGACAATCACCGGCACGCCGTCGGCCAGCAGCACCATGTCGGGATAGGACACCCAATACGGCGCGGGGATAATGACTTCGTCGCCGCTGTTCAATAACGCCTGAGCCAGATTGTAAAAACTCTGCTTGCCGCCGCAGGACACCAGAATCTGCTTGGGTTCGTAGCTCAGGCCGTTGTCGCGCTGGAACTTGGCGATGATGGCTTTCTTCAGACCGGCCGTGCCATCCACCGGCGTGTATTTGGTAAAACCGGCGTGGATGGCCTTGATGGCGGCGTCCTTGATGAAGTCGGGCGTGTCGAAATCCGGCTCGCCGGCGCCCAGACCGACTACATCCTTGCCGGCCGCCTTGAGTTCGTTGGCCTTGGCGGTCACCGCCAGAGTCGGGGAAGGTTTGATGCGCTGCACACGTTCGGAAAGAGGGGTACTCACGGGGGCTCCTGGATACGGGCCGAAAAGTTGAACACGGGAATTGCTCGGATTGTCGGATCATACTGAAAATTCCCACGCCAACCAATTTCCCATGCAAACGAAAAAGCCCTTTACCCTTCGTGCCCGTTTTCAGCCCACCGGCGATCAGCCGGACGCCATCCGCGCGTTGGTCGCCGGTTTGAACGACGGCTTGGCGCATCAAACCTTGCTCGGCGTCACCGGCAGCGGCAAGACCTTCACCGTCGCCAACCTCATCGCCGCCGTGCAGCGGCCGGCGCTGGTGCTGGCGCCCAATAAAACGCTGGCGGCGCAACTGTATGGTGAGATGAAGGCGTTTTTCCCCGACAACGCGGTGGAGTATTTCGTTTCCTATTACGACTACTACCAGCCGGAAGCCTACGTGCCTTCGTCCGACACCTACATCGAGAAGGACGCTTCGATCAACGAGCACATCGAGCAGATGCGACTGTCGGCGACCAAGGCGATTCTGGAGCGGCCCGATACGATCATCGTGGCCACGGTGTCGGCGATTTACGGTTTGGGCGATCCCGAGTCGTACATGAAGATGTTGCTGCATCTGGTGCGCGGCGAGCGGGTCGATCAGCGCGCCGTTCTGCGCCGGTTGGCGGATTTGCAGTACACCCGCAACGATCTGGAACTGGTGCGTGGCACCTTTCGGGTCCGTGGCGAGGTGATCGACATCCATCCGGCCGAATCCGATCAGGAAGCGGTGCGGGTGGAGTTGTTCGACGACGAGATCGAATCGCTCAGTCTGTTCGATCCACTGACCGGGCATGTGTTGCGCAAGACGCCGCGTTATACCGTTTATCCCAAGACCCATTATGTCACCCCGCGCGAGCAGCTTTTGCAGGCGGTGGACGCGGTCAAGGACGAGTTGCGCGAACGCTTGGCCGAGATGCACGCCGCCAACAAGCTGTTGGAAGCGCAGCGTTTGGAGCAGCGCACCCGCTTCGATATCGAAATGATGCTGGAGCTGGGTTATTGCAGCGGCATCGAGAACTATTCCCGCCATCTGTCCGGCCGGGAAGCGGGCGAGCCGCCACCGACCCTGCTCGATTATTTGCCGCCCGAGGCGCTGATTTTCATCGACGAGAGCCATGTCACCGTGCCGCAATTGGGCGCGATGTACAAAGGCGACCGTTCGCGCAAGGAAACCCTGGTCGATTACGGATTCCGGCTACCGTCGGCGCTGGACAACCGGCCCTTGCGTTTCGACGAGTTCGAACGGATCAGCGGTCAAACTGTGTTTATTTCCGCCACGCCCGGCCCCTTCGAGTTGGCGCATTCCGGCGGCGCGGTGGTGGAGCAGGTGGTGCGCCCCACCGGCTTGGTGGACCCCGAGGTCGAGGTGCGTCCTGCCCGGCATCAGGTGGACGATCTGCTGGGCGAGATCCGCGAGCGTGCCCAGCTCAAGGAACGGGTGTTGGTCACGACCTTGACCAAACGCATGGCGGAGGATTTGACCGAGTATCTGGCCGAGAACGGGGTGCGGGTGCGTTATCTGCACGCCGATATCGACACGGTGGAGCGGGTCGAGATCATCCGCGATCTGCGCTTGGGGCAGTTCGACGTGCTGGTCGGCATCAACCTGCTGCGGGAAGGGCTGGATTTGCCGGAAGTATCGCTGGTGGCGATTCTCGACGCCGACAAGGAGGGTTTCCTGCGTTCCGACCGCTCGCTGATTCAGACCATCGGCCGCGCCGCTCGTAATCTGCGCGGCACGGCGATTCTATACGCCGACCAGATCACCGGCTCGATGCGGCGGGCGCTGGACGAAACCGAACGGCGTCGCGCCAAGCAGCAGACGTACAACCAGGTGCACAGCATCACCCCGCGCGGGATTCAGAAGGCGGTGGCCGACATCATGGAAGGCGCGTATCCGGGCGCGCCGACGCCGGCGATGCAATACGCCAAGGTCGCCGAGGAAACCGCCGCCTACGCCCGCGAATCACCGGCGCTGCTGATGAAGAAGATCAAGCAGTTGGAACAGGCGATGTATCGCCACGCCCGCGATCTGGAATTCGAGGAAGCGGCCAAGTTGCGGGATGAAATTCAGCGGATTCGGCGGTTGGGGTTGGAATTGCCCGCAGTGAGCCATCGTTAACACCGAGAGGGAATCGCAATCACCTGAAACGAGCTGTTTCGCCAAATCGCGGATGTCTACTGAATCCAGCAAAATGCGTCAGAGTGACAGCGATTCCCGGTCTCTTTCCTAGTCTTTGATTAATAATGGTTTTTTCTCGAAAATTTATCAGTGTTTAATAAAAAATATATTTATAAATCAGTTAGATGAGCAAAAGAGACCGGGAATCGCTGTCAGAGTGACTACTTTTATGACAGGTATCACTCCAATTTGGAAACGACGATATGAACTGGTTGGCGCGATTTCTCTTGACCCACACCCGGCAAACCACGCCTGACGGTCGCCCGTTGTATGCGTACAAAATGGGCGATGCCGAATATGCGAAACTTTTCCATGAGCAGAGGATTCTGCTGGATCGGCAGGACCGTGTGGCGACAACGTACTTTGCATCGGTCTTCTGCCTCTACGCCGCCGAGACCTTCCGCCGGGAACACGCCGAGGGTAACTGGACGTGGGAAACGGTGTTCCGTCCGCTGGGCATGGAAGCGCCACCTCATCAGCAAATCAGTGAGTGGGTCGAAAAGGGCCTGAAGTGGTGGCGACGCCCTCTGCTGCGCGGCACGCGCGGCAGCCGGCTGTTTTTAGTGACCATCGCCTGTGAAGGCAGGTTGCCGCTGCGTCTGCTCCAGCAGGAAAACGCCCACCTGACCCAGTTTTTCCGCACCGTTCTCGAAAGCTATTACCGAACCGGTCGGGGCGATGTTCAAGCCGCCACGCTCATTGCCCGGCAACAGGCCCACCGCCTGCCGCGCAGCCTGTGTCAGGAATCGGTGTTTCATCTGGCCGGCAAGCTCATTGCCAAAGTCAGCGAATTGCAACCGTTGATCGGTGAGGCCGTCGATCCCCTCACGGCGCTTGACGCTAAAGTTCCGGACTGGCGGCGGGACTTGCCGCTGCGGCTGGAAGATCGAGTGGCGGAAACACTGTTGACGGGTTTGGTGCGCCGTTCCGGCGAACTGGCTCGTGAGAGTACGGCCCAGCTGCGCTGGCGGGGACGGTTACGGGAAACCCTGTCCGGCTGGCAGGTGGAAAAGTGCCTGGAAGTGCCAGAGCGCCCGACCGGCGTTCAGATCGGCGAATGGATCGGTTCGTCAGCGGTGGATCGGCCCCGCTGGCGCCTGCTGCTGCATACATCCGCCGGTACCGAAGCAGTAGCTTGGTTGACGCGGATTCAAGGTGAGGGCAAATCCGCTTCGTACCGTCGGGAATGGCTGCGGCACGGCGGGGTGATGCTCGCCGGCGCGGCGGTCTGGCAACCTCACTGGTTGAGCTTGCACGACGGCCAGCAGGAGTACGCCCTGACGGTACGGGATGGCGAACCGTGGGGCGATTCTCCTTGGGTATTTGTCGGGCGGGGGGCGTCGGGAGAAAGGGAATGGTTGACCGAAGGTTCGGCCCGCACCCGGTCGGAACAGGCTTGGGTTTTGGCCGCCCCGGAACTCATTCCACGAGAGGTAGCGGGCGTTTGCGAAGGCTTGGGAACCATCGCCGAACTCGACCGAGTGGTGTATCGGGTCAGCGGTGAGAACGAGCTATTGACCCCGCAACAGGATCGCTACCGCATCGCCTGCCGAGCGGAAACCGAGTCGGCGGAAACCTTCATTGTGGTCGGCGACACCATTCCCCAAGCACTTCAGCAGCGGCCGCTGTATCGCGGTATTCCACACCTTCAGGCGTTTGATCGGGAGGGTCGGCGGCAACCGACTATCGGGCGACGGCAATGGCGGTTTCTGGGCAATACCGAGCCCTGGCGGGAAAGCTGCGAAGCGGCGCGAGGGAGGATTTGGGTGCGGCTGATTGACGCCAGCGGCGCGGAATTTTGCCGGCGGCAGACTGATGTGGCGCCCTGCAATTTTCACATCGAAGCCGATATCGGCACAGGAAACCAAGTCGGCGTCGTGCGATTGACCGGACTGGCCGGAGCCGAAGTGCGGCTCGACCCGGATAGCCCCGCTGATGTCTCCATCAACCATACCGAGGATCAGGCGCGGATCGTATGCCCGTCCTTGCCGGGCGTCTTGCCACCGCCGTTGACCCTTCTGCTGAGTTGGCCTGGATCGCAACCAATTGCGCTGATTCTGCCCTATCCCCAGCGGGGCGCGTTTTTTCGACTGGCCGGACAGTCGTTGCCCAACGATGATTGGATTCCTCTGGATCGACTGGGCGGTCTGCGCCTGTTCGTTCAGGACCCGGCCAGTGGCCGTCACTTCTGGCTGAAAGGCGAACTGATCGCTTGCGCGGGCGAAACCGCGCAAGACTTTCGCCAAAGATTTCACGAATGCCTGCCATTTCTCGAACAGGGGCGACTCGAAGTTTTGTTGCTTCCCTGGCAGGAGCGCATCGCTTCCCTGCTGGCCAGCAGTCGCAATCTGGATGCTCAAGTGCGGTTGGTGGTCGAGACCGCCCAAGGCGAACCGCTCGCGAAAATACGAGCGTCCCGTTTTGATGCAGTAATCGAACCCGACCGCGCGGCAGGCCTGGTGCGTATTCCCGAGGATTCCCTGACCCGGCTTGGCCCAGAATGGAAGACGCGCGTCCAGTTGCAGATGATCCGACTCTGGGCGCCAGCAGATCCACCTGTCGTTCCGCAGGCCAGCCCGAACCAGACAGCTTGTTGGGAAGTCCCTCCTGATCTCGATCCTGGTCCTTGGTGGGTGGTGGGACGGGATGGCGACTGGGCGCGGTTTCGCCCGCTGCTCTGGGTCGCAACCGCTGACGATCCGCCTGTCGAATTTTCCGATGGCTCGTTGATGGTGGCGATTCGGGAAGCCGATTCCGAGCAACGAGAGCGGAAATTAAACGCCATTCTCGCCGAACTGGGGCAAAACCCCGATCATCCTGACTGGCCGCTGTTATTTGACTATGTGCGACTGGCGCGGGAATTTCCACCGAGTTCACTGGATGTACTGCGCGGGTTGCCGATTCACCCCCACACGTTGGCGCTGGCCTTATTCAAAGCCGATGATGAGACTTTCGAGCCGGTCTGGTCGCTTTCCCGGCAAATGCCGTTTTTATGGGTTTTGCTGGCGGTCAACACTTGGCGGGAGGCGGCAATCACCTATTTTGAGGGACTTCAGGCTACGCTGGCGGAAATGGAGGAGGGCGCGGAGATGGTTTTTGGCCTGTTCCAAGGATTCCGGGAACGCGCCAGCGCCCGTCGTCCTTATTGGCGACCGTTGTGCGACTGGCTTCAGGAATTGTTATTTCCCGAACAGCCGCTGCAAGGCAGTGAACTGAGTATGGCGCGCTGCTATCCGTCATGCTTGGAACAGCAGATTGAAGTGCTGGAGCAGGAATTGATGGGACGCCATGACGCAGAAGAAAAATGGCCGGAGAGCGTTGAGGTGATGGGCTGGCGGCGAGACATTGCTCCAAAATACCGTTTTGCCCACCTCGCTCCCTTCTATCAGCCGGTACGGTGCGCGCCCTTCGTCGCCGCGCATCTAAGCCTGAATGGCGTCACTCCCAACGAGCGATTGATCTACGAACTGCGCCTGCTGCGCGCTTTCGACCGGGAGTGGTTCGATAATGTCCATGCCATCGCGTTGACCCTGGGCCTCGCTCAACGACCGCCGGAAGCCTGAATCATGGAACGCACGCAATTTTACAGCACGCTGGTCGAGCAACTGGGCCGCCGCGCCACGCGCGCGGTCCTGGGTTTGTGCGGTTTCCGCAACGATGCTCTGCGCGAGTATCTGCGCGCGCTATTCGACCGGCAGGCGGGCACACCGGGCGCATTTTTGGCTGATCCAGTTTTCGAGGCCAGCTTTGGCTGGCAACCGGCAGAGCGGACGCTCGGTGGACTCGAAGGCAAGCTGCTGCATCCCGATTTGGTTCGGGCCTTGCGCGAACCGCAAAAAAAGGGGTTAAGCGAGGATTACAGCTTTCCCGCCCGACGACGGCCTTACCGTCATCAGTTGGAAGCCTGGCAAACCCTGATTCAAGATCAGCCACCGCGCTCGATTCTGGTCACCAGCGGCACCGGTTCCGGAAAAACCGAATGCTTCCTGATCCCGATCCTCAACGATCTGGCGGTAGAACTCGAACAGTGCCAGAAAGCGCCACTGACCGGAGTCAGGGCGCTGTTTCTCTACCCGCTTAACGCGCTGATCAAGAGCCAGAAGGATCGGCTGGTCGCTTGGTCGGAACCCTTCAACGGCGGTATCCGCTTCTGCCTCTACAACGGCGACACGCCGGATCAGGCCAGAAGCAGCGACTGGCAATGTGAGGTGGCCGACCGCCGAGCCTTGCGCGCGAATCCGTCGCCGTTGCTGGTCACCAATGCGACCATGCTGGAATACCTGCTGGTGCGCAATGAGGACCGGCCGATCATCGAACGATCACGGGGCCAATTGCGCTGGATCGTGATCGACGAAGCGCATACCTACGCTGGCTCGCAGGCGGCGGAATTGACTCTGTTGTTGCGGCGGGTGCTGCACACGTTCGGTTGCCACCCCGGAGAAGTGCGCTTCATCGCCACGTCGGCCACGCTCGGCGAGGCCAGCGAAACCTCCCGCCGGCAATTGGCCGAATTTCTGGCGGATGTGGCGGGCGTATCGGTGGATCGGGTACGGGTCATCGAAGGCCGGCGCGAAATCCCCGCTCTACCGGAGGCATTGCTCAATAACAACTTGCCTTGTCCCGATCTGGAAACGCTGCGCGCTCGATCCGCCCAAAAACGCTTTATCTCCTTGGCGAGCGACGGGCGAATGCGTGAGTTGCGCGCCCGATTGGTGGAGCGAGCCAGCCGGTTGAGCGAACTGGCGCAAACGCTGCTGAATCGCGACGATGCGTCGGCCCGTCGGGAGACCTTGCAATGGCTCGATCTCTGCGCCCAGGCGGAAAATGCTCAGGACGAACCGTTCCTGCCATTGCGCGGCCACCTGTTCCAGCGGACTGTCAGCGGCTTGTGGGCCTGCGCCAACGGCGCGTGTTCCGGGCGAACCGGTACTGTGCTGGATCAATCGGCCTGGCCGTTTGGCGCGGTGTTTCTGGAACGGCGGGAGCACTGCCGGCATTGCGGGACTCCGGTTTTTGAACTGGTGCAGTGCGGGGAATGCGGAGCTGAATATCTGGCTGCCGCAGAAAAGCACGAGAACGGCCACGACTGGCTGGTTCCGCGTGAGTACGATCTGAATGAGGACGAGTTTCAGCAGGAACTGGAACCCATAACCGACGACGAGGGTGAGGAAAGCGCCACGACGCCCAGCGCGCCAACGATGCAACAACCGCGACTGTTGACCCGATTCGATCAAGCCATGCAACAAAATTGGGGCTTGGCTGCGAATGGGCGGCTCGACTCGTCAGGCTCGACCGGTATTCCCGTGCATCTGCGGTTCCCTGGCGAAAAGGGGTTGGAATGCGCGGTTTGCGGGGATAAAGAGCGCGAGCGAACGCTGTTTCGTCCAGTGCGTGTCGGGGCACCGTTTCTGCTGGGCGTCGCTATTCCAACTCTGCTTGAAGCCATGCCGCCGTTGATCGAGGGACAGGAACCCCGACCGCTCGATGGGCGGCGGCTGATCACCTTCACCGACAGCCGCCAGGGCACCGCCCGCTTCGCCGCCAAGTTGCAGCAGGAAAGCGAGCGCGACTATGTGCGGAGCCTGCTTTACCACTCCCTGATCGCCAGCGCTCAACCAACCGCTTCGGCGGAAATTGCAAAAATCCAAGCCGATATTGCCAAGTTGGAACAAGCGGTCAAATTGGTGCCCGACCTGAAAGGAATGCTTGCGCGACAGCGCCAGGAACTGACGAAACTGGAAGCGCCGCCGCTGGGCCGCCTGACGTGGGAAGAAGCCGAGAACAAGCTACTCGGTGCCGACGACTTCCATCGCTGGTTGCTACCGGCGCTCAAGGAACTGACCTTCGGCCTGTTATCTGATCGTTTATTGGTCAAGCTCTGCCTGTTACGAGAATTCTTCCTGCGCCCCAGACGGCAGTTTTCACTGGAGGGTCTGGGACTGGCGCAATTGTGCTACCCGGCTTTGGAAAAGGCTGACCCACCGGCGATGATGAAACAGCGTGGGGTCAAAACGGAAGAATGGCGGGCGCTGTTGCAAGCCACCGTGGATAACATCCTGCGAAGTAGCAACCCGCCCGTCGCCGTTACACCAGATGTTGTTCGTTGGTTTGGTTATTCGAGCCGCTCCAGCTTTTTAGTGTCGCCAGGGGTGAGCAAAATCAAGGATATTCAACGCCATTGGCCTTCAGCCTATTCCCCCTGGGCCAAGCGAACTCGCCTGATCCGCCTGCTCGGTCATGTGTTCCGCCTGGATATCGAGGATGCGGAACAACGCGGCCAATTGGAGGAAATGCTCATCGCCATCTGGGACGGCATTCGCCCCTTGCTCTCCCAAACCGAAAACGGTTTTCAATTGGAATTGGAAAAACAGGCCGTGCTGACCGAGGTACGCGAAGCCTGGTTCTGTCCGATGACCCGCCGTCTGCTGCCCGTCGTGTTCCGCGAGACCACGCCCTATCTACCGGGGCTGCCCGCGCCCGACGCCCTGACGCAATGCCACCGGGTCGAAATGCCTCGTGTTCCGCATCCGTTCTGGCTGGGCCGCGATCCTGGAGAAGCCGATAACTGGCTGGAATCCGATCCACAGGTCCGCGCATTACGGGCGCTGGGGGCTTGGATCAATGTCAGCGACCGTTTGGCCCGGCATCGCCGCTACATTCGCGTCATGGAGCACTCGGCGCAAATTGCCGGCGCAAATCTGACCCGCCGCGAAACCGCATTCAAGGCCGGTCAGATCAATCTGTTGAGTTGCTCCACCACCATGGAGATGGGAGTGGACATCGGTGGCTTGACCGCCGTCGCCATGAACAATGTCCCACCGCACCCGGCCAACTTCCTGCAACGGGCCGGGAGGGCCGGACGCCGGGGCGAAACCGCCGCGCTCAGTTTCACGCTTTGCAAGGCCACTCCCCAAGGCGAGGCGGTGTTCCAAAACCCGCTCTGGCCATTTGTTAGCCGGCTCGGTCTGCCCCGCGTCGCCCTGCAAAGCGAACCCATCGTGCAACGCCACCTCAACGCCTTGGCGCTGGCGGCTTTTTTGCGCGCCCGACATGCGCCGCCTGCATACCGGCTGGTTTTTTGAATCCGCCGATGCGGAAACTTCGGCACCCTGCGACCGCTTCGCCGCCTGGTGCGAGGAAGCATCATCCGCTGACCAAATGGCCGAGGGGCTGGCCGCCCTGACCCATCGCACCGTGCTGGCAGGCCGATCCACCGCCTACCTGCTGGCTCGCACCGCGCAAGCCATGCGCCGGGTTGCCGAACGCTGGCGGCGCGAGTTGGACGCTTTGCTGGACCAACAAAAGATCGTTGCGACCCGCGAAGGCGACAGCAAGCCCGAACAAGCTGTCGTGATTCAGTTGCAGCGGCTGCGCGGTGAATATCTACTGGGCGAACTGGCCAATCTGGGATTCCTGCCGGGTTACGGTTTTCCCACCGATGTCGTGCCGTTCGTCACCACGACGATGGAAGACTTGGCTGGGAAGAAGAAAAACAGCGGCAACGAGCGCGAGGATAACCGTTCACGTCGGGCTGGCTATCCGAGTCGCCATCTTGCTATCGCCATACGCGACTATGCGCCCGGCACGGACACCGTACTGGACGGGCGGGTTTATCACAGCAGCGGCGTGACTCTGAACTGGCAAATCCCTGCCGAAGCCGAAGCGGAGCCGGAAATTCAGAACTTGCGCTGGGTCTGGCGCTGCCGAAAGTGCGGCCACAACGGAACCCGGATCACCATGCCCGAGCGTTGCCCGCATTGCGGCGCGAGCGGTCGCAACAGTTTCAACTACTATCGCTTCATCCAACCGGCGGGTTTTGCCGTCGATCTTCGCGATAAACCCCACAATGACATCACCTTGCCCCAGTACATCCCGGTGCGTAATCCGCTCATCTCGCTGGAAGGCGCAGATTGGATGCCGTTGCCGAATCCGGTGTTGGGTTGCTACCGAACGACTGCTCAAGGCTTTCTGTTCCACTACAGCGACGGACTTTACGGTGAAGGCTATGCGCTGTGCCTGCGTTGCGGGCGGGCTGATTCGGAAAGCGAACAGGACGTTTTGCCCTCGACGTTGAAGAATCACAAACGCCTGCGCGGTGGGCGCCTCAACGACCGGGAACAACTTTGTCCCGGCAACCAAGAAGCCAGTTGGGCAATCCAGCGTGAGGTGCGGTTGGGCGTGGTGGCGCACACCGAAATTTTCGAGCTGCAACCGTCCGATTTCGCCGGCAGACCCATCGACCAGACGACCGCTTATACCCTGGCCGTGGCGTTGCGCCGCGCCTTATGCCGGCATCTGGGCATCGAGGAAGCCGAAGTCGGCGTGTCGGCAGCCCAACAGCGGCATGATGCCGACGATCAAGCCACCTATTCGCTCTATCTGTACGATATGGCGACGGGCGGCGCGGGCTATGTCAGCCAGATTGCTTCCCACTTGCCCGAGCTGTTGCGACAAGCCCGCAAAGCGCTGGAGTGTCCGCGCGAATGCGACGCCGCTTGTCAAAGCTGCTTGCTGACTCACGATACCCAACATCACCAGGAGCATCTTGATCGCCATGCCGCGATTGCCCTGCTGGCGGCTGATTTTCTGGCCGCGCTGGAGTTGCCGGACGCATTGCGGGTTTTCGGAGCCAACAGTCGCTTGGAAATGGAACCGCTGGTCTTGGCATTGAACCGCGAAGGGCAATCGCTGGATGCAACCGAACTGCGGGTTTATCTGGGGGGCGAGGCGCGGGACTGGGAACCGCTGGCCTGGCGGCTGCGCGACGATCTGACACGATGGAAGCAGGCCGGAACCCGCGTGCGCCTGATTGGCCCGGCGGCGGACCTGGATGCCCTGAACGCCAGCCAGCGCAACGAACTGGCCGCGTTGACCGCCTACATCGGCGCGGAACTGTATCGCGCCTCTGCTTCCAGTCCGGCGGCAACCGCAAATTTGCCGCTGATTCTGGAACTCGGCAGCCTCAATCAGCGCGTGCGCTGGGCGGCGCGGGAATCCACCGCGTTGCTGCCCGGCCCGCTTTGGGGTGGTGGCCAGGCCGGTGGTCCGTTCATCAGGGCCGCCGAAACGCAACCGTTGTCGTCGCTGCCGGAATCGTGGCAGCGTTTGGCGCCGGAAGAACTGCGCCCCGTCATTCCCGGTTTGATCGCTCTGACCCTCACCACCGAACTCAATGGGCCATCCGCCACTTTCGGCGAACGTGCCTGGACATTGCTGGAAAAGCAGGCGCTCTGGTTGGCCGAGCGCCTGAACCGCGCCACGCCGTTGCAAGCCGTGCGGTACACCGACCGTTATTTGCGCTCGCCGCTCGCGCTGCTACTGCTTCATGGCTTGCTCGAAGGGCTGACCCGCTATTCCGGCGGTTTGACACCCACGACCGAAGTGCGGGTGGAAACCGCCACACTGGATCAACCGAGAACGGAACAACCCCGACGGATGTTCCATGACTGGCGAGACGGTAATGACCGCCAGCAGGTGGTCGAACAGTGGTTCCGGGAAACTTGGCCAGCATTCATGTGGCATGAGGCGACTTCCAGGGTGTTGCCCCATGCCCGAGAATTGGCGCTGACTTGGAGCGACGGCGAATGTTGGTCGGTGCGCTTGGATCAGGGCTTCGGCTATTGGGGGACAGCGTCCGGCATCCGACCCGATTTCCCCTTCGATCACGAACCGGCGCGGCAGATCGCCAGGTTGCGGCAAACCCATCTCATGATCGAACCGCTGAACCCGAGCTATCCGACGCACTGGTACTGCGGCACATCATCGCCGATTTAACTGCATAATCACTAAATATCAATGAATTATTATCTTTTTGCGACGAGTGCCAAGCCGATATGGGGCACGGGGCCTCGAGCATGGATCGCAAAAATACCTTTAACCTCTTGCCAAGCCCGCCACCATTCGCTACTCTTCCGCGCCTATCGCTTTAGGCGCGTAGCTCAGTTGGTTAGAGCACCACCTTGACATGGTGGGGGTCGTTGGTTCGAGTCCAATCGCGCCTACCAGAATTTTGTTGAGTTGCGCAACAGACTGGTTTGCAAAAGGGCGCGCCTTCCTTCCAAAAGAAGGGTTTCATGGCGCGCCCTTTACTATTTATGAGTCCAGTGATAAGCCCAAGCCAAACAGGCGGATCGAGAGAATTGCAGCGATGCCGGTAATCACGCTTCCCGATGGCAGCCAGCGCGTTTTCGACGCGCCGGTCAGCGTTCACCAGGTCGCCGCCGCGATTGGCGCGGGCTTGGCCAAGGCCGCTCTGGCGGGCAAGGTGGACGGCCGGTTGGTGGATACTTCGCACCTGATCGCCGAAGATACGCATCTGGCCATCGTC
The DNA here is from genome assembly GCA_027492875.1 of Candidatus Competibacteraceae bacterium. GTDB lineage: Bacteria > Pseudomonadota > Gammaproteobacteria > Competibacterales > Competibacteraceae > Competibacter. The sequence continues at coordinate 28,365 of JAPUDV010000135.1, forward strand.
ACCGAACGCGACCCGGAAGGGCTGGAGATCGTGCGCCATTCCAGCGCGCACCTGCTGGCGCACGCCGTCAAGCAGTTGTATCCGACCGCCCAGGTCACCATCGGCCCGGTCATCGAGAACGGCTTCTACTACGATTTCGCTTTCGAACGCGCCTTTACTCCTGAAGATTTGGAGTGCATCCAGGCGCGGATGGAGGAGCTGGCGGCCCGCGATATCCCGCTCGCCCGCTCGACCCTGCCGCGCGACGAGGCCGTGGCCTTCTTCCGCACCATGGGCGAGGAGTACAAGGCGCAAATCATTGCCGACATTCCAGACGGCCAGGAGATTTCGCTGTACCGGCAGGACGACTTCATCGACCTCTGTCGCGGCCCGCATGTGCCCTCCACCGGCAGGCTCAAAGCCTTCAAGCTGATGAAGTTGGCCGGCGCCTACTGGCACGGCGATTCCCGCAACGAGATGTTGCAGCGCATCTACGGCACGGCCTGGATCGATCAGAAGGCGCTGAAAACCTACCTGCACCGCTTGGAAGAGGCGGAGAAACGCGATCATCGCCGGGTCGGCAAGGCGCTCGACCTGTTCCATGTCCAGGAGGAAGCGCCGGGCATGGTGTTCTGGCACGATCACGGCTGGCGGGTCTACGTCGAAGTCCAGAACTACATCCGCCAGATGTTGCGCGAACACGACTACCAGGAAGTCCACACACCACAAATCATTGATCGTAGCCTGTGGGAACGTTCCGGGCACTGGGAAAAGTTTCGGGCCGACATGTTCACCACCGCGTCGGAAAACCGCGACTATGCGATCAAGCCGATGAACTGTCCCGGCCATATCCAGATTTATAACCAGGGTCTGAAGAGTTACCGTGATCTGCCGCTGCGCTTGGCCGAGTTCGGCTCCTGCCACCGCAACGAGCCGTCCGGTACGCTGCACGGGTTGATGCGGGTGCGTAATTTCGTGCAGGACGACGCCCACATCTTCTGCACCGAAGAGCAGATCCAGGCCGAAGTCACCGCGTTCATGGATCTGCTGTTCCGGGTTTACGCCGATTTTGGTTTCAACGAGGTGCAACTGGCTTTGGCCACTCGCCCCGAAAAGCGGGTCGGTAGCGACGCGGTGTGGGACAAGGCGGAAAAGGCGTTGGAACTGGCGCTGAACCGCACCGAGTTGCCTTGGCGGCTCAAGCCCGGCGAGGGGGCTTTCTACGGCCCCAAGATCGAATTCGTGCTGCGCGATTGTCTGGATCGACTCTGGCAGTGCGGCACCATTCAGGTGGATTTTTCCATGCCCGGCCGGCTGGACGCCCACTATATCGCCGAGGACGGTGGCAAGCGGGCGCCGGTCATGTTGCACCGGGCGATTCTCGGCTCGCTGGAGCGGTTTATCGGTATTTTGATCGAGCAGTACGCCGGCGCGCTGCCGGCTTGGCTGGCGCCGGTGCAGGCGGTGGTGCTCAATATCACCGACCATCAGGCCGATTACGTCTCCCAAGTCGAAAAATTCCTTATGCAACAAGGTTTCCGCGTTGCAACTGACTTGAGAAACGAGAAGATCGGCTTTAAAATTCGCGAACATACCTTGAGACGTGTTCCATACTTACTGGTTGTTGGCGACCGGGAACTGGAAACGGAGACCGTCGCCGCGCGCACCCGCGCCGGCCAGGATCTGGGCGTCATGACGCTGGCTGCTTTCGCCGCCCGCCTGCAAGCCGACATCGCCCGGCGCGGACGAACCGAATAATTCTTGGGAGGACAGCAACATCGCCGCGAACAACGAACTCCGGCTCAATGAAGAGATTACCGGGCGCGAAGTGCGCCTGATCGATCAGGACGGCGAGCAGGCAGGGGTCGTTCCCCTGATGCAAGCCAGGCGGATGGCCGAGGAAGCCGAACTGGATTTGGTGGAAATCTCCCCGAGCGCCAAGCCGCCGGTTTGTCGCATCATGGATTATGGCAAATACCGGTTCGATCTGGCCAAGAAGCAAAGTGAAGCCCGAAAGAAGCAAAAGCAGATCCAGGTCAAGGAGGTTAAGTTTCGTCCTGGAACGGACGAAGGGGACTATCAGGTCAAACTACGCAACCTGATCCGTTTCCTGAGCGAAGGCGACAAGGCCAAGGTGACGTTGCGGTTTCGGGGCCGCGAAATGGCGCACCAGGATATTGGCATGAACCTTCTCAAGCGCGTTGAAGACGACCTGATCCAATACGGCACGGTGGAACAGCGGCCTCGGATGGAAGGACGGCAGATGGTCATGACCATTGCGCCGGTGAAAAAGAAGTAGTCCTCCCCGCCAGGCGCTGATCTTTCCGTCCTCCGACGCATATCGGGGTTGATCCCTGAACCGACTTTTTGAAAATTGCGGAGCCATGCAATGCCCAAGATGAAAACCAACCGCGGCGCGGCCAAGCGTTTCAGTCGCACCGGGTCCGGCCAGTACAAGTGCTCTCATTCGCATCTCCGGCACATTCTGACCAAGAAGAGCGCCAAGCGGAAACGCCAGTTGCGCGGCACGACGATCATTGCTGCGGTGGATACTCCGGCAGTGCGTCGGATGCTGCCTTACACTTGATGCCACCGGACCGGAGAAACAAGCCATGCCCCGAGTGAAACGCGGCGTTACCGCCCACGCCCGCCATAAAAAAGTTCTGAAACAGGCCAAAGGTTATTACGGTGCCCGCAGCAAGGTGTACCGAGTCGCCAAACAGGCCGTGATCAAGGCCGGTCAATACGCCTACCGCGACCGCCGCCAGAAGAAGCGCGAATTTCGCGCGCTGTGGATCGTCCGCATCAACGCCGCCGCCCACGAAAACGGCCTGTCCTACAGTCGGTTGATCAACGGTTTGAAGCAGGCCGCCATCGAAGTCGACCGCAAGGTGCTGGCCGATCTGGCGGTGTCGGACAAGCCGGCCTTCGCCGAACTGGCCAACCGCGCCAAGGCCGTGCTCGGCATCGCCTGAGCCGTCCGCCGGGCCGGATTCCGGCCTGGCGCGGAGCGGCCCGCGGGATTCCGCAGGGGGAAAGGCGTGATCCTTTCCCTTTTTGGTTTGTAATCCACCCTCACCCCAACCTCTTTTCCGCCAGCGGGTAGGGGAAGTGAGGGGTTGTTTGCTTGTTTGGAGAGACCACCCGCGTGGATGCATTGCCCGAACTGCTGCAAACCGCCCAAGCCGCGATGGCCGGGGCCGGCGACCTCGCCGCCCTGGATCAGGCGCGCGTGCGTTATCTGGGCAAAAAAGGCGCGCTCACCGAGCGCCTGAAGGAACTGGGGCGATTGCCGCCCGAGGAGCGGCGTCAAGCCGGTCAGGCGATCAACGAGGCCAAGCAGGCGCTGGAAGCCGCGCTCGTCGCCCGCAAGACCGAGTTGGAAACGGTGGCGCTGGACGCTCGGCTGGCGAGCGAGGCCATCGATGTGACCTTGCCGGGGCGCGGCCAGCGGTCGGGCGGTCACCATCCGGTCAGCCGCACGCTGGCCCGCATCGAGGCGCTGTTCGCCCAGATCGGTTTCACGGTGGTCGAAGGGCCGGAGGTCGAGGACGATTTCCACAATTTCGAGGCGCTCAACATCCCCGCTCATCATCCGGCGCGGGCCATGCACGACACCTTCTATTTCGACGCGCACACCCTGCTGCGTACCCACACCTCGCCGGTGCAGATCCGGGTGATGGAACGGCGGGAACCGCCGGTGCGGGTCATCGCGCCCGGCCGGGTCTACCGCTGCGATTCGGATGTCACCCACAGCCCGATGTTCCATCAGGTCGAGGGCTTGCTGGTGGACGAGGCGGTCAGCTTTGCCGATCTGAAGGGCGTGCTGGACGATTTCCTGCGCCAGTTCTTCGAGCGCGATCTGTCGGTGCGCTTCCGCCCCTCCTATTTCCCCTTCACCGAGCCGTCCGCCGAGGTGGACATTCAATGCGTGATCTGCGGCGGCGGCGGCTGCCGGGTCTGCAAGCACAGCGGTTGGCTGGAGGTGCTGGGTTGCGGCATGGTGCATCCGGCGGTGTTCGAGCAGATCGGCATCGATGCCGAACGCTACACCGGCTACGCCTTTGGCATGGGGGTCGAGCGGCTGACGATGTTGCGCTACGGCGTCAATGACCTGCGGCTGTTCTTCGACAACGACCTGCGCTTCCTACGGCAGTTTCAGTAGAGCGGCATCGGGAGATCCGACGTGAAAGTCAGCGAACAATGGCTGCGGGAATGGGTCGATCCTGCGGTGTCCGGCGCCGAACTGGCGGCGCAACTGACCATGGCCGGCCTGGAAGTGGACCGCATCGAACCGGCTGCCCCAGCCTTCGAGCAAGTCGTGGTCGGCCGGGTGGTGGACCTGGTCCCGCATCCCCGGGCCGACCGGCTGCGGGTGGCGACGGTGGACGTGGGCGGCGCGGAGCCGCTGCAAATCGTTTGCGGCGCGCCCAACGTCGCCATCGGCATGTGCGCTCCCGTCGCCCTGATCGGCGCGGTGCTACCCGGCGGGTTGGCCATCCAGCCCTCCAAACTGCGCGGCGTCGAATCTCGGGGCATGTTGTGCTCGGCCAAGGAACTGGGGCTGGCGGAAACGTCGGAGGGGCTGCTGCCACTGCCGCCGGACAGTCGGCCCGGCCAGGATTTGCGTGAACTGCTGGGCTTGGATGACGGGATCATCGAAGTTGAACTGACTCCCAACCGGGGCGACTGTCTGGGCATGGAGGGTATCGCCCGCGAGGTGGCGGTGCTCGACCGTCGCGAGTTCCGGCCCTTACCGACGGGCGTGGTCGAGCCGGCGCTGGATGCGACGTTTCCGGTGGCCCTGCTCGATCCGGCCGATTGCCCGCGTTACGTCGGTCGGGTGATTCGCGGCGTCGATCCGGTCGCCGAGACGCCGCTGTGGATGAAGGAGCGCTTGCGCCGGGCTGGGGTCCGCAGCCTGGGGCCGCTGGTGGACGTGACCAATTACGTGATGCTGGAACTCGGCCAGCCGATGCACGCCTTCGACCTCGACCGGCTGAGCGGCGGCATCGAGGTGCGCCGCGCCCGGCCGGGCGAGCGGCTGGAACTGCTGAACGGAACGGTGGTGGAGCCGGATGGGGAAACCCTGCTGATCGCCGACCGGCGCGGCCCGCTGGCGCTGGCCGGGATCATGGGCGGCGAAATCAGTTCCTGCACCGAGGCCACCCGTGATGTGTTCCTGGAAAGCGCCTTCTTTGCGCCGGCCAGCATCGCCGGTCGCGCCCGTCGCTACGGCTTGCAGACCGATGCGTCCTATCGGTTCGAGCGGGGGGTGGACCCACGGTTGCAACGGCGCGCCGCCGAACGGGCCACCCGTTTGTTGCTGGACATCGCCGGTGGCCAGCCGGGGCCGATGGTCGAGGCGGTGGCGCCCGAATTTCTGCCGGCGGAGCCGGCGATCCGGCTGCGGTCGGAGCGGGTCCGCTTGTTGCTCGGCCTGGACATCCCCGCCGCCGAAATCGAGGAAATCCTGCGGCGACTGGGCATGGCGGTGGCGGTCGAGGTGGATCACTGGCTGGTCGCTCCGCCCAGCGGTCGCTTCGATATTCGCCTGGAAGTGGATCTGATCGAGGAAATCGCCCGGGTGTACGGCTACGACCGGTTGCCGGGCAACCGGCCCCTGACCCGGTTGGAAATGCCGCCGCAGCCGGAGCGGCAGGTTGCGCTGGCGCGGTTTAGGGAAGCGCTGGTACAACGCGGCTTTCAGGAAGCGATCACCTACAGTTTTGTCGATCCGGCGTTCCAGGCCGCGCTCGATCCGGCGAGCCGGCCGCTGGCGCTGGCCAACCCGATTTCCGCCGATCTGGCGGTGATGCGCACCAGTCTGTGGCCCGGCCTGATCAAGGCGCTGATCCACAACCAGAAACGCCAGCAGCCGCAGCTAAGGCTATTCGAGCAGGGTCTGACCTTCGTGTCAGCCGACGATGGCTTGCGGCAGGAGCCGTATCTCGGTGGAGTGCTGACGGGCGCCGCCCTGCCGGAGCAGTGGGGGTTGCCGGATCGAGCGGCGGATTTTTTCGACCTCAAAGGCGAGGTCGAGGCGCTGCTGGCGCTGACCGGCGAGCCGGAAGCGTTTTCCTTCGTGGCTGCCGTCCACCCGGCGCTGCATCCGGGTCAGAGCGCGCGGGTCGAACGGGCCGGCGCGGTGGTCGGCTGGCTGGGCGCGCTGCACCCACGGGTGGCGCGGGATCTGGATGTGGAGGGCGACGCCTTCCTGTTCGAGCTGTGCCTTGCGAGCTTACAAACAGCGCGGGTGCCCGCGTTTCGCGAGTTGTCCCGTTTTCCGGTCAGCCGCCGCGATATCGCGGTTGTGGTGGATGAAGCAGTCGCGGCCCGGATCGTTCAGGACTGCATACGCGGGTGCGGCGGCGAATTGTTGCGCGATGTCCTGCTGTTTGACGTTTATCGGGGTTCGGGAATTCAAGAAGGCCAGAAAAGTTTGGCCTTTGGATTGATTTTACAGGATTTTTCGCGCAATCTTACCGACAGTGTAGTCGAGGAGACCGTATCCGGCATCATCGCTGGACTGGCGGAACAGTTTGGCGCAACGCTTAGGGTTTAGGGGCATGGCACTGACAAAAGCCGACATGGCGGAACGTTTGTTCGAAGAACTGGGCATCAATAAGCGCGAGGCCAAGGATTTGGTGGAGATCTTTTTCGAGGAGATCCGCGGTGCCCTGGAGCGGGGGCGGCAGGTAAAGTTGTCCGGATTTGGCAATTTCGACCTGCGCGACAAGAATCAGCGCCCCGGTCGCAATCCCAAAACGGGCGAGGAGATCCCCATCACCGCACGGCGGGTGGTGACTTTTCGACCCGGACAAAAACTCAAGGCGCGGGTGGATGCCTTTAAGGGGGAAGCACAGTAGGTCGTTCGATGACGAAGCGCTTGGCAAACCGCATGGATTGAATTAACATTGCCAACCCTTGCGGTCGATGATCCGCCGCAAACCGGGGCGTAGCGCAGCCTGGTAGCGCACCTGCATGGGGTGCAGGTGGTCGGAGGTTCAAATCCTCTCGCCCCGACCAAATCAAAAAAACGGCTTAGTCGAAAATGACTAAGCCGTTTTTTCTTGGTTTTTCGTCGATTTTTATGGAAACCGCTGCTCGATTTCTCATAAATAAGATCTATAGCGGTATGGCTGGACGACGGACCAGTAGCTTGTTTCTTCGAGAAAATGTCATTGTACAGGACAAAAATAACTTACTGAAAATTAA
>JAPUDV010000136.1 GCA_027492875.1 Candidatus Competibacteraceae bacterium
CTTTGCGAGGGAAAGGTGCGGGTGATCCCATCAAGGTGACGGCAGGTAATTTTCTGCGTGCTGTTCCTATTGCGATAGCATTGAGCCTATTAATGGCGAACAGCATCTCTATAGACTATGCTGGATTTTGGTACGCAGTTTCGTCGGGCGCGCTGGCTTCCGGAATAGGGTACGCCATTTGGTACATGGCATTACCGGTGTTGAAAGCCACCAATGCCGCAACCGTGCAGCTCAGTGTGCCGGTCATTGCGGCCTTGGGTGGCATCATTTTCCTTGGTGAGCCCATAACACTGCGCTTAGTGTTGGCGTCCGTAGCTACCCTCGGTGGGATCGCGTTAGTCATTCTGGAGAAGCAACATGCAAATACTACTCAACAAATTGCTCCAGCGGATCGCCCGTAAGCACCAGACTGCAGAATCTCACCATTAAACTCTCTGTAAAGCAACAATGAATACTTCCTTGCTTCTCCTCGGTGTGCTTTTCGGCTCAGTCGGGCTTGGCTATTTTTTGTACGGCAAGAAGCAGCGAGCAGTCGTGCCTCTTGTTTGTGGTCTTGCCCTCATGGTCGTTCCTTATTTCATTTCCAGCACTGCTCTTCTCGTCATGGTGGGTGCTGTGCTCTCAGGTATTCCATATTTTGTGAGGATGTGAGTTATCATGAGGATGATGAACGATGAGTAACATCAATTTGCAGGATTGGGTGGGCAGGAATGAAGAAATCCAGGATTACGTTTATCCCACTCCGGCTAGGGCGCTGGCTCTGACCTTAAATGATCGAGATTTTGCAGGCAAGGAAGGCGATCCGCTGCCCGAGCTCTGGCACTGGCTGTATTTTTTGCCGCTGGTCGCCCGCGCGGAAATAGGTCCAGACGGCCATCCAAAACGCGGTGGTTTTTTACCACCGGTTGCCTTGGAACGGCGGATGTGGGCCAGCGGTCAATTGACGTTTCACCGAAATTTACGGATCGGCGAGGCGGTCACGAAAACCTCCGAGATCCTCAAGGTGGCGGAAAAAGAAGGTAAAGCCGGCAGCATGGTGTTTGTTACCGTCCGGCACACAATCAGTTCCGCCAGAGGGATCGCCATCGAGGAACAACAGGATATCGTTTATCTACCGATGCCCAAGCAATTCGTTCCGGCGGCTCCCAACCCGGTTCCCGAGGATCTTGAATGGCAAGAGGCGTACCCCGTCGATCCAGTGCTGTTGTTCCGCTTCTCGGCGTTGACCTTCAACTCTCATAAAATCCACTACGACATGAAATACGTCACTGAGGTGGAAAAATATCCTGGCCTAGTGGTGCATGGTCCCTTACAGGCTGTATTGCTGTTGGAATCGGCGAAGCGCAACAATCCGAATCGACAACCGGCTAGCTACCGCTTTCGCGCGTTGCGACCCCTTTTCGATTTTGACCGAGTGTCGGTTTGCGGTCGGTCTAACTCGGACGGTAGCCACGAGTTATATACGGCCAATACCGATAGCCATATTGGCATGCAGGCCACCCTATCCTGGAGATAACGTCGATGGCGGAGAGACTGGAACGTTCGATATTACTGGCGCCGGCTTCCAACTGGAACATGATTCAAAAGACCGCTGCCGCCCGCGCGGATGCGGTCTGCATCGATCTGGAAGACGCGGTGACGGTGGACGAAAAAGAGGCGAGTCGGGCCAATGTCGTTCGTGCGTACAAGGAACTGAATTTCGGCAACAAGCTGAGGATGTACCGGATCAATGGGCTGGACACCCATTATGCCTATCGGGATCTGATCGAGGTGGTGGAAGCCGCCGGCGATGGCATCGATTTGATCGTAGTGCCCAAGGTCAACCGCCCCGAAGATATCTATGTGGTGGAAACGCTGCTGACGCAGATCGAGAGTTACCGGAAATTCTCGCGCCCCATCGGCATCGAGGCGCTGATTGAGACCGCCGCCGGTTGCGTCAATATCCGGGAAATCGCGGCCTGTTCCACCCGGTTGGAAGGCTTCGTGTATGGCTCCGGCGATTACGCGGCGTCGGTGCGGATGCCGATGGAATCGATCGGGGAATTGGACGAAAACGACGCGGCTTATCCCGGTCACCGCTGGCATCACATCATGCATTCGATCGTCACCGCCGCCCGCGCCTATAACAAGCGCGCCATCGACGGGCCTTTCGCCGGCATCAAGAATCCTGAGGGCTTAACGCAGGCTTGCAAAATCGGGCGGGCCATGGGCTTCGACGGTAAATGGTGCATTCATCCGAGTCAGATCGAAACGGTCAACCACACTTTTGTGCCGTCGGCAAAGGATATCGAATGGGCACAAACCGTGTTGCGCGAGTACGAGCTCGCGCGGCGAGAGGGTCGGGGCGCCCTCAGCGTCAAGGGAAAAATGATCGATGTTGCCTCGCTCAGAATCTGCCATGCCCTGGTTGAAAGGGCTAGACTGGCGGGATTACTCAACTGAGACGATATGTGATGGCGAAAATATTGGAAGGATTGCGGGTGGTTGAGGGTACCGCCTTCGTGGCCGCGCCGCTGGCGGGCATGACCTTGGCGCAGATGGGCGCGGACGTGATCCGGTTCGACCGCCTCCGGGGTGGTCTGGACCATCACCGCTGGCCGGTCACCCACGACAACAAAAGCCTGTTCTGGGCCGGCTTGAACAAGGGCAAGCGCTCCTTGGCCGTGGATGTCAGCACACCGCGCGGGCAGGAGATCGCCACTCAGTTGATCTGCGCCCCCGGACCGGAAGCGGGTATTTTTCTGACCAATCTCCGGGTGCGCGGCTGGATGGATTACGAACACCTGAAGCAGCACCGCGAAGACCTGATCATGCTGACCGTGCTGGGCAATCGGGAAGGTGGGCCAGCGGTCGATTACACCATCAACCCCGGTGTGGGCTTCCCCCACGCCACCGGGCCGGAGGGTTCCGCCGATCCGGTTTGCCATGTGCTGCCGGCCTGGGATTGCATTACCGGCCAGATGGCGGCGCTGGGTTTGCTGGCGGCCGAGCGGCACCGGCGGCTGACCGGCCAGGGTCAGTCGGTGGAGATCGCCCTCAAGGATGTCGCCCTGGCCATGCTGGGCAATTTGGGGATCATCGGCGAGGTGATGGTCAACGATTTTGATCGGCCCAAGTACGGCAATTACCTGTATGGCGCTTACGGCAACGAATTCGACACCGCCGATGGCCGCAAGGTGATGGTGGTCGGCTTGACCCGGCGGCAGTGGGACGGGCTGTGCAAGATCACTGGCTTGAAGGCGGAATTCGATGCCCTGGGCGAGAAGTTGGGTTTGAATCTGAACCATGAAGGCGATCGGTTCAAGGCCCGTGCCGAGATCACCGCACTGCTGGCGCCCTGGTTCCGGGCCAGGAAAGTGGAGGAATTCGCCCAGGCTTTCGACGAGAGCGGGGTCACTTGGTCGGTGTTTCGCAGCTTCAAGCAGGCCGTCCAGCAGGAGCCCGACCTGTCGACGCGGCATCCGATGTTCAGCTTGCTGGAACAGCCGGGCATCGGCGAGTATCTGGTGCCGGGTTCCCCGTTCGAGTTCGGCGAGTTCGAGCGTACTCCGCCCAAGCGGGCCGCCGTGCTGGGCGAGCACACCGATGAGATTTTGTCGGGCATTCTCGGTATGAGCGATGCCGAGATTTCCCGGCTGCACGAAGACAAAGTGGTGGCGGGACCGCGCCTTTGAGTGGTTTTTCGCCGCCGCCGGTTCAGGCGGTCTGCGCGCTCTTGTTCACCAGCCGCACGAACAGTTCTTCCAGCCGGTTGGTCTTGTTGCGCAGACTGACCACTTCGATGCCCTGCACCGACAGCGCCTGAAACAGACCGTTCAGGCCACGGTCCTTGGAGACATCGGCCTCCAAGGTCCATTCATCCACTCGCCGCAGTGCATAGCCGGGCGCGGCCGGTGGTTCGACCAGCGGCTGGCGCAGGTTCAGCACGAAGGTTTCCAGATGCAGGCGGCCGATCAGGGCACTCATCCGGTCGTTCGCGACGATCCGGCCTTGATCGATGATGGCGATATGCCGGCACAGGCTTTCCGCCTCTTCCAGGTAGTGGGTGGTTAGAATGATGGTGGTGCCACGGGCGTTGATGGCGCGCAGGAAATCCCAGGTCGAGCGGCGAATCTCGATGTCTACCCCAGCGCTCGGTTCGTCCAGGATCAGCAGTTTCGGTTCGTGAACCAGCGCGCGGGCGATCATCAGCCGGCGTTTCATGCCCCCCGACAGCTCCCGCGCCATCACCTGCCGCTTTTCCCATAAACCCAGCTGCTTGAGATAGATTTCGGCCCGCTGGTGGGCCAGCTCGCGCGGGATGCCGTAGTAGCCGGCCTGGTTGACGAGAATCTCGACGACCGGTTCGAACTGATTGAAGTTGAACTCCTGCGGCACCAGTCCGATACAGGCTTTCGCTGCGCTCAGCTCGCGGTCGAGGTCGTGCCCGAAGATCCGAGCGGAACCGCCGGATTTGCGCACCAGCGAGCAGATAATGCCGATGGTGGTGGATTTGCCGGCGCCGTTGGGGCCGAGCAGGGCGAAAAACTCACCTTCCGCAACGTCCAGGTCGATGCCGCGCAGGGCTTCGAGGCCGTTGGCGTAGGTCTTGCGCAACTGGCGCAGAGTCAGGGCGGGAGCAGCGGTCATGGCGCGGTCCGGGCAAAGCGCGAGATCAGGGTTGCTGGGGCATTAGATACGGCTCGAATTCAGGGGTAAAGCGTTCCTGAAATCCGCCGTCGGGATTGATCAGCATAAAAAAAGCCGCCAGATGGTGTTCGCTGGCCAGTTGGAAACCCAGTTCCGGGCCGGCGGCCAGCAAAGTGGTGGCGGTGGCGTCGGCCACCATGGAGCGATCGCTGATCACCGTCACCGAAGCCAGGGTTTGCGGGACCGGCCAGCCGGTGCGCGGGTTGATGACGTGCGAGTAGCGCCGGCCGTTCTGCTCGAAAAAATTGCGGTAGTCACCCGAGGTGGAGACCGCGCGCTCGCCCAAGCGGATCAGTCGTTCGACCGAGCGCTGGCCGGCCACCGGCTTTTCGATGGCGATGGTCCAAGGTTCGCCGCGACCGTTGCGGCCCCGGGCGCGGATTTCACCGCCGATCGAGACTAGATAGTTTCCGACGCCGGTGGCGTCGATCAAGGCGGCCATCCGATCCACGCCGTAGCCCTTGGCTATGGCGGAAAGATCGACGTACAGGTCGGCGCGGTCCTTTTTCAGCGCCGGCGGCTCGGCGCGGGCGTGCAAGTGCCAGTAACCGACCCGCTCGCGCGCTCGGGCGATGGTGGCTGCGGAGGGAACTTCATCGCGGCGTGGTTCCGGTCCAAAGCCCCAGAGATTGACCAGCGGGCCGACGGTGATATCGAAAATACCGCCGCTGAGTTCGCCGATCCGCAAGCCCTCGGCGATCACCTGTTGCAATTCGGGAGAAGCCGCTATCCAGTCGGTGTCGGGGTTCCGGTTGAAGCGCGACAGTTCCGAATCCGGGTCGTAAGTGGACATTTGCCGGTTGATGCGGACCAGTATCTCCTCGACCCGTGCCTGGAGACCGGCGGGGACGGTTTGCCCCGGCGCCGGTACCAGCTTGAGGTCGTAGCTGGTGCCCATGGTAGCGCCGGTCAGGCGGACGGTGGGGTCGGGCGGAGGTCGGTCGCAGGCAGCCAGCGCCAGCGCGGCCAGCAACGGCAAGACACGCACTGGCCACCGGTGGCGCGGTGATCTACAAAGGCGCTTCAGCATGGCAATGACGCGCCCGCCGGGGAAACTGGCGGCATCGTGGCGGCATCGGGCAGGTGACGCCGGTTGCCGTGGAGCAGGGCGTTCAAGCGCCGGCCGCCGCTTCCATCGCGGTGATGGCGTCGGCCATGCTCACCACGCGGCGGGCGCTTTCGACATGAAGGTTTTCGACCAGCCTGCCGTTCACCACCACCACGCCCTCGCCCCGCGCCGCCGCCGCCGCATGGGCTTCGATGATTTGCCGGGACCAGGCCACATCCTCCGGCTTCGGGGTGAAGACCCCGTTGCAGGGACCCACCTGCTTGGGATGAATCAGCGTCTTGCCGTCGAAACCGAACTCGCTGCCCTGGCGGCAGGCGAATTCGAAGCCGGTGTCGTCGTTGAGATCGAGATACACGCCGTCGAGGATGGCAAGCCCGGCGGCGCGGGCGGCCAGCAGGCACAACCCGAGCGAGGTGACGAACGGCAGGCGTTCGTGGGTGTGGGCGCAGTCCAGTTCCTTGGCCAGATCGGAGGTGCCCATGACCAGACATTCCATGCGCGATGAGGCGCGGGCGATCCACTGCGATTCGAGGATGCTGCGCGGGGTTTCCATCATCGCCCAGATCGTCATGCTGGCGGGAGCGCCGTTGGCTTCCATGATCGCTTCCATGTGACGGATAGCGTCGACGCTTTCCACCTTGGGCAGCAGCAGCGCGTCGGCGCCCGACTTGGCGGCCATGGCGATGTCTTCGTAGCCCCAGCGGGTGGACAGGGCGTTGACGCGGATGATGGTCTCGCGCATGCCGAAACCGCCGGCGGCGACCGCCTCGCACACCTGTTTACGGGCCAGTTCCTTGGCGTCGGGGGCAACGGCGTCTTCCAGGTCGAGAATCAGGCCGTCGGCCGGCAGGGCGCGAGCCTTTTCCAGGGCGCGGGCGTTGGAGCCTGGCATGTACAGCACGCTGCGGCGGGGACGCGCGGATTTGGGCATAACGGTTCTCCTGGTCGGGTTTAGGGCGCGCGGGCTCGAGTGGCCCGCAAGGTTGGGAAGATTAGCGCAACCGGCGCGTGGCCGGAAGTCCGGGGGATCGAAAGTCCGGGGTAAGCGCGCTTCATGGGGGTTGGCGGGAGGCTGAGCCCCAGAGGCTGTACGGAAAGTGTCTTTGAAAGAAAATCCCGCGCGAGGCGGGCTTTTTTATGGGGGTGTGGCCGAAACGTAACACCACCGGGCGGGTGGTGTTTGCGGTGCACCGGCGGCAGCTTGCTTGCCGTGGTGTCTTGGTGGCCCAGTAAATTTGTTGGATCACGTCGGCTTGGCTCACTTACCGAAGCACTTTACGCACCGATGTGCCTTTCGTCCACGAGGCTGAAAACCAAAACCGTCCGAACTATTGCCGATGAGAGTCCGAAAGAATGGGAACGATTACAGGAAACAGTCATGCTGACCCGAAAACGGCTCATTTTGGCCCGGTTCAGACAAGGGTGGCTATTAAGTGTACCAGCAGGTATTTTTTAAATAATCATCATAATCATAAAGATAAATTATTGGCACAAGCGATGCTCTAGACCCATCGTATGATGGGGGGTGGCTGTAAAAGCCTCTTAATTCCAAGAGTTGAAATACAGGTGGATACTCATGCAACAACTCACGCTTGATTGCAGACAGCTTGATCAATGGGATTTTGTGAATCAGCCACCCGTGCGTTTACCGGGTACGCGAAGCAAAAAGTCGCTATCGACAACCGAAGCCACTGCACTAAAATCGGCGATTGGACTTGGAAGCACTCTGGGGCTTGGCAATATCTTTAAGACGGCTGAAGAGGTCGTCAATATTGCGAGTTCCCCCTCTGTGGCGACCTCTGTATTAAAACCGAGCAAGGGAACACTAACTTCTCCCAGCCTTGTTATTAAATTCACCAGCAGCAGCGAGGTGACCGGATCGATAGCGGTGGCTGGTTCCCTGAGTGCGGTCATCGGCGTCACTGGTTCTTTTGGAATTTACGCATCAACGACTAGAGAAATAGGTATTTTTTCTACCATAGGGGGAAGCTTAACCTTCAACTCTCCGGGCGCTGCTGCGGGTGGGGAAGTCACCTTAATCATAGGCACCCCATCGGATTTCGCAGGACCTTATTTCGGGGTTTCCGTTGGTGTTGGAACAGGGGTGGCTGCTGCCGTTACGTTATTGTTCTCGCCGACATTCCCCTCTACTCCTGGGGCTCCATTGATTCTTACTTATATGGGGGCTGCTTTCAACGTCTCTGCAGTGACTCCTACTAAATTTCCTATTAATATTTCGATCCAGGTAACCAATACAAGAATCTCTGGTGTGAAATTTTAGGTGAACAACAATCGATATGAGGTGATTTATGCTCAGCATCGGTAGCTCCGGTCAGGGTGTGCGTAATCTCCAAGAAACACTGAATGTAATCGTTCCATCGCAGCCCCTTCTGGCGGTCGATGGGCTCTTTGGGCCTAAAACCAACGCGCGGGTCGTGACGTTTCAGAGGCAGGCAGGGCTTGTCGCGGATGGAGTAGTCGGACCTAAAACAGGTAAAGCTCTTGTGAGCAGTGTTTTTACACGGATAGGGGGTCGCTAAACTTGAATATAAATCCACGCCGGCCATCATGGTTGCAGTGGTCGGGCGCTGTTGTCAGCGGGGACCCGTTCAGATTGGTGGGTGATCTCGGGTCAATAACTGTCGAACGTATTGCGCCCCTGTGCCATCGCGTCCTAACCGGCCAAGCGAGCCCGCTGGATTCGAG
The DNA here is from genome assembly GCA_027492875.1 of Candidatus Competibacteraceae bacterium. Lineage (GTDB taxonomy): Bacteria > Pseudomonadota > Gammaproteobacteria > Competibacterales > Competibacteraceae > Competibacter. The sequence goes on from JAPUDV010000136.1 coordinate 8,465, forward strand.
GGGAATGTTGCCAGCCGGATGCATTCAGTTTTTATTAAGACTGCTTTCTTTATGCTTATGGCGTAATCAGATGTTTCCACACGGCGATGGTGCGTCGCTCGCGTAGAGCGCCACCGTCGTTCCCCGTTCAAGCAGATCGACCCAGGAGCGAACCGATGAAACCAAACCTTATGACGTGGACCACCGCGTTGGTGCTATCGACCGGTATGCTGGGATTTGCGCCCGTGACGGCGCAAGCGCACGGCGCTGGATATGACCCGGATGACGATGGTCCCGCCGAGTACGGCTATTACCCGGAATACAACCCCAGCGTGCGGCGGGATTACTACAGTGCGGGCGGCTACGCTCCGGATGGCACCTACCACAGCGCGCATGTGGAAGAAGACCGGCACGCCAGTTATTACGCGCCGGGGCGCAATCAGGCGATCACCCGCCCGCAGACCACCGTTGAGACCTGGCGCGAAAGCCCCGGACGGGAGACCACGCGCCGGCACACGCGCTGGATCGGCGCGGACGGAAAACCCCACAGCACCACGATCGACAGCACCACTTCCACGGATTGGTATGGCAATAGCCACACCGACACCCATGTCACCCTCAAAAAGGCCAAGTCGCCCGCCCAGTGATCGCTCGAAGGGGATGCCCGATCACCTCCCCGTCGAGAGAGCGACTATCTCCGGGCCAGGGCGTCAGGAACGAACAGAGGGGAGTTTTATGTACGGGCTCGGAGGCTGTGCGAAAACTCCCCTCGCCCCATAGGAGAGGGGTTGGGGGTGAGGGTTTTTTTTCAACACCTTTTAAGCCCCAGAGATTGTACAAAAACGCCTCTTGGAGTTGCCGAAGGGGATTTCCGCGCGCGACACCTGGGTATCTCCGCCGTCCTTGGTCCACGGGAAGCTCGCATTGGCCTTTTTTACGGGAACTCAGTAACCTGCTGTTGCTGTTTTCCTGCGTGTCGCCCACCGTGAACGCACTGCGGCGGTAGCCCGGCCCGCAAGGTGTTGCAACTCTCAGAGCGATTGGAGCAAAACCCATGATTCCCCAAGTCAAAACCATTTTATATACCACGGCCCTGGGCAGCCACACGCGGCCGGTGTTCCGGTTCACCGTGGGTTTGGCCAAGCAACTCGGCGCCAGAATCGTTCTGTTGCATGTGGTCGAGCCACTGAGTAACTCGGTGCGGTTTCTGATCGACTCCTACCTGAAGCCGGATGCGGCCAAGGATCTACATCATCAGGCCAGCGAGGGCATTCTGGAGAAGATCCACCAGAGGATGGAAGCGTTTTGCGCGGAAGAACTCGGCGCCACGCTCGAGCAGACGGAGGTGATTGCGGAAGTTCGCGTCGTCAGCGGCTTGGCCTGCGAGGTGATCCTGTTCGAGGCCGACCGACACAACGCCGATCTGATCGTCATGGGCACGCATACCGGCTCCGGCATGCGCGCCGACCTGCTCGGATCGACCACCCGTCGGATTACCCTGCTGTCGAAGCGCCCGGTGCTGATCGTTCCGGTTGCGGACGGTGACAACAATGAATGGGCCAAGCCGCTGATCTGATCGGGGGGCGGCGGGCAAGGCGGGGAAACCCCGCCTTCCAACGGGCTTAATGCCCCAGTCCGTCCAGATACTTGTCGGCGTCCAGCGCGGCCATGCAACCGCTGCCGGCGGAGGTGATGGCTTGGCGATAAACGTGGTCGGCCACGTCGCCGGCGGCGAATACGCCCGGAATGCTGGTGGCGGTGGCGCCGCCCTCGGAGCCGGTTTTGATCGAGATGTAGCCGTTGCGCATCTCCAGTTGGCCGGCGAAGAGGTCGGTGTTCGGCTTGTGGCCGATGGCGATGAACAGCCCTTGCAGGGCAATATCCTCGGTCTGATCGGTCTTGACGGGGCGCACGCGGATTCCGGTCACGCCGCTGGCGTCGCCGAGCACTTCATCCAGCACGCAATCCAGTTGCAGCCGGATTTTACCGGCCTCCACTTTCTCCATCAGCTTGTCGACCATGATCTTCTCGGCGCGGAACTGCTGGCGGCGATGCACCAGCGTGACCTCGCTGGCGATGTTGGCCAGGTACAACGCCTCCTCGATGGCGGTGTTGCCGCCGCCGACCACCGCTACTTTCTGATTGCGGTAGAAGAAACCGTCGCAGGTGGCGCAGCCGGACACGCCCTTGCCCATGAACGCCTGTTCCGACGGCAGTCCCAAATACTGGGCCGAGGCGCCGGTGGCGATGATCAGGGCATCGCAGGTGTACTCGCCGGCGTCGCCGCTCAGCCGGAACGGCCGTTGCTCCAGGCGGGCGGTGTGGATGTGATCGAAAATGATCTCGGTGCCGAAGCGCTCGGCGTGCCGGCGCATGCGGTCCATCAAATCCGGTCCCTGCAAGCCTTCGACGTCGCCGGGCCAGTTATCCACTTCGGTGGTGGTGGTCAATTGCCCGCCCATTTGCAGGCCGGTGACCATGACCGGTTTTAAATTGGCGCGGGCCGCGTAGACCGCTGCGGTATAGCCGGCCGGGCCGGAGCCCAGAATCAGCAGGCGACTGTGTTTGGGGGTGCTGCTCATCGGTGTGTCTCTCCCATCGTGCGGGGTGGCGAACAATGCCGGAACGCGAGCGTCCGAGCCGGGCGCTGGCGTTCCGGCACCGTGGCGATCCTCGCAACATCCTCTCCCCGTCGAGGGAGAGGGTTGCGGCGGGGGTTGACGCCTACAGCGCGGCGGCGTTCTCGGCCAGGTAAGCGGCCACGCCTTCGGCGGTGGGCTTCATACCCTTCTGGCCTTTCTTCCAGCCAGCCGGGCAGACTTCGCCGTACTGTTGGGTGAATTGCAGAGCCTCGACCAGCCGCACCATCTCGTCCACCTCGCGGCCGAGCGGCAGGTTATTGACGATCTGCGCCTGCACCACGCCTTCCTGATCGATCAGGAAGGAGCCGCGCAGGGCGACGCCGGCCGGATGTTCGATGCCGTAGGCCCGGGTTATGTCGTGCTTCACGTCGGCGACCATCGGGAACTGCACCGGGCCGATGCCGCCTTTTTCGGGGGGCGTACTGCGCCAGGCGTAGTGGGTGAACTGCGAGTCGATGGAGACCCCCACCACTTCCACCCCCAGCTCCTTGAACTTGGCGATGCGGTGATCGTGGGCGATGATTTCCGACGGACAGACGAAGGTGAAGTCCAGCGGCCAGAAGAATAGCACCACATACTTGCCGCGCAGGTCGGACAGCTTGAAATCGTCCTTGATCGAACCGTCGGGCATAACGGCGGCGGCGGTGAAGTCTGGGGCGGGCTGGGTGACTAACACGCTCATGTGCGTAGCTCCTTAAGGGTTGTTGAAGGTTGGGATCGATGAACTGGGATGCAGCTTAAGCGAGGATCGCTCATTATGGAAATTGAATCATACAAATATATCGATAGCTATTTGCTAATTTAGTCGCCGGGCTTGTCACGTTCCTGTCATGAAAGTTCCTTAATAAGGGGCTGCGGTGATCACTCCGCGGGGAGTTTGGGACGGTTCGAGTCAATTCAAGAGGATTCATGAACGCAAAGCACATTTTAATCGTGGAGGACGAGCAGCCGATCCGCGAAATGATCACCTTCGCCTTGGCCGGGGTCGGCTACGAGGTGCGGGAAGCCGCCGACGCCCGTCAGGCGCAGACCGCCCTCTCCGAACGCTTGCCCGATCTCATCCTGCTGGACTGGATGTTGCCCGGCATCAGCGGCATCGATTTTGCCAGGCGTTTGAAAAAGGACGATCTGACGCGCGAACTGCCGATCATCATGCTAACCGCCCGCGCCGAGGAGGAAGACAAGGTACAGGGTCTGGAAAGCGGCGCCGACGACTATGTGACCAAGCCTTTTTCCCCGCGCGAACTGGTGGCGCGCATCCGGGCGGTGCTGCGGCGCGGCGGGCCGGCAGCGGAGGATGAAATCCTGCGCGCCAACGGGTTGTCCCTGGATCTGGCCAGCCATCGGGTGAGCGCCGGCGACGCGCTGCTGGAGGTGGGTCCGACCGAATATCGGCTGCTGGAGTTTTTCATGTCCCATCCGGAGCGGGTTTACAGTCGCGGCCAGTTGCTGGATCGGGTGTGGGGCAGCAACGTCTATGTCGAGGAGCGCACCGTGGACGTGCATATCCGCCGGCTGCGCAAGGTGCTGGAGCCCCACGGCCACGAGGCATTGATCCAAACGGTGCGCGGCGCCGGCTACCGATTTTCGACCCGGATCTAGCGTGTCTCCTTCCTGGTGGTCGTTGCTGCGGCGACAGGCGCTGATCCTGCTGGGCGCCGCATGGGTGGGCTGGCTGGCGGATCATCCGCTGGCAGCCCTGCTGCTGGCCGCGCTGGGCTGTCTGGCCTGGCAGATGTGGAAGTTGCGGCAACTGGATCGCTGGCTGCGCGAGGGGAGGGACGCCGGGCTGGAGCCGTTCGGTGGGCTGATGTGGGCCGATATTGGCGCCCATGTCGCGCGCCTGCGCCGGCAAAGCCGCAAGCGCAAGCGCAAGCTCAGCCGCTTGCTGAAACAATTCCAGCAGGCCGCCGCCGCGTTGCCGGACGCCGCCGTGGTGCTGAGCGAAGACGACCGGATGTTGTGGTGCAACGGCGCCGCCCACACCTTGCTCGGGTTGTCGCCGCACCGGGATGTCGGCTTGCCGATCACGCACTTGCTGCGTCATCCTGGTTTCGTGGCGTTTTTAAGCCAGCGGCGTTGCCGCGATGGCGTGGAATTTCCCGCGCCGGTCGATGACGATGTTCTGCTGAGCGCCCGCATCGTGCCCTACGGCAAGAAGCAGCGGCTGCTGCTGGTGGCGGACATCAGCCGAATTCGCCAGTTGGAGCAGATACGGCGCGATTTCGTCGCCAACGTCTCGCACGAACTACGCACGCCGCTGACGGTGATCAGCGGCTATCTGGAGACCCTGCTCGACAGTGAAAGCCCGGCGCTGGCGGCATGGCGGCAGCCGCTGTCGGGCATGCAGCAGCAGTCCCGGCGCATGCTGCACATCGTCGAAGATCTGTTGATGCTGGCACGGCTGGAAACCCAGCGCGAACGGTCGCCGCGCAAGCCGGTGGCGGTGCCGGCGCTGCTGGCCGACATCGCCGGGGACGCGATCGCTCTCAGCGGCGAGCAGGGCCACCAGATCGAGATCGGCGCCGATTCGGCCTTATGGATGCTCGGCTGCGAGAAGGAATTGCGCAGCGCGTTTTCCAATCTGGCGTTCAACGCGGTGCGCCATACTCCAGCCGAGGGGCGGATCCAGATTCGCTGGTTCGCCGACGCCGGTGGCCTGCATCTGGTGGTGGAGGATAACGGCGAGGGAATTGCCCCCCAGCACATTCCGCGACTGACCGAGCGGTTCTATCGGGTCAACCGCGACCGTTCGCGCGGCAGCGGCGGCACCGGGCTGGGGTTGTCCATCGTCAAGCACGTTCTGAACAACCATGGCGGCCAGCTGCGGATCGCCAGCGAACTGGGCGTGGGTAGCGTGTTTACCTGCGATTTTCCGGGGGAACTGCGGGTGGAGCCCCACCGTCGCGCCGGCGTGTAACGGGTCCGCCGCCCGATGTTAAACTAACACTATTTTCACCGAGGAACGCCCGATGAAATTACTGCTGGTCCGCCATGCCATCGCCGAGGATGCGGAGTTGTCCGCCGCTGGAGGCGCCGACGCGCTGCGGCCGCTGACCGACATCGGCCGCAAGAAGATGCGCAAGGGCGCCAATCGCCTGCGTTCCCAGGTGGACAGGATCGACGTTCTGGCATGCAGCCCCCGAGTGCGCGCGCGCGAAACCGCCGGAATCATCGCCCGCGCTTTTGGCGACTTGCCGGTGCTGGAGCGCCCCGAACTGGATTTCACCCATCCGCCCGAAGCGGCGGCGGAATGGCTGGGGCGGTACCCGGCGGAGACCGTGCTGGCGGCGGTGGGCCACCAACCCCATCTCGGTTTGTTGTCCGGCCTGCTGCTGGTGGCCATGCCCTGTCCGCTGATCGCCTTTCGCAAGGGCGGAGTGGCGCTGCTCGAATTTCCCGGCCGCGCCGGGCCGGGCGAGGGCGTACTGCACTGGGTGTTAACCGCCGGCCAGTTGCGCGGCCTCAAGCAGGATTGAAGGGAAACCGCCATGTCCACCGACGTTGTCGCCGCCATCGATCTGGGTTCCAACAGCTTTCACCTGATCGTCGCCCGGATCGCCAACGGCCAGATTCAGGTGCTGGACCGGCTGCGCGAGATGGTGCAATTGGCCGCCGGCCTGGACAACCGCAATCGCCTGTCCGAGGAAGCCCAGCAGCGCGCTCTGGACTGTCTGGCGCGCTTCGGCCAGCGCCTGCGCCATCTGGCCCCCGAACAGTTGCGCATCGTCGGCACCAACACCCTGCGTCAGGCTCGCAACAGCGCCGAGTTTCTCGGTCGCGCCAGACAGGTGCTGGGCCATAACATCGAGATCATCAGCGGTCAGGAAGAGGCGCGGTTGATCTATCTGGGCGTCGCGCACAGCGTCGCCGATGTCACCGGCCGGCGGCTGGTGGTGGATATCGGCGGCGGCAGCACCGAGCTGATCGTCGGCGAGAAATTCGAAACCCGCTCCCTGACCAGCCTGAAGATGGGCTGCGTCAGCCTGAGCCGGGCCTGTTTCGACGACGGGCGGATCAATGAGTCCCGCCTGCGCGAGGCGGAGTTGCTGGTGCGCTTGAAGCTGGAACCGGTCTGCGAGGAGTTTTTGGCGCTGGGCTGGCAGGTGGCGACCGGCGCCTCGGGTTCGATCAAGGCCATCCACGAAGTGATTACGAAGGAAGGGTGGAGTCGCGAAGGGATTACCCTGGAAGCCCTGCGCCGGTTGCGCACCGCGCTGCTGGAAGCCGGACAGACGGCGGCCATCGCCGGGCGCTGGCAACTGGAGCCCGCCCGCGCCCGGGTGTTCACCGGCGGATTCGTGGTGCTGCACGGCTTGTGCGAGGCGCTGGGCGTGACGTGGATGGAGGTGTCCGACGGCGCGCTGCGGGAGGGAGTGATTTACGATCTGCTGGGTCGTATCCGCCATGAGGATGTGCGCGACCGCACCATCGCCACGATCATCGACCGTTACGGCTTGGATTGGGCGCAGGCCGAGCGAGTCCGCGCAACCGCCGGCGTCTTGCTCGATCAGGTGCGGGATCGTTGGAATCTGACGGCGGAAGGGTGGGGGCACAATCTGGAATGGGCAGCCCGCCTGCATGAGATCGGCCTGTTGCTGACCCATGATCGCTACCACAAGCACGGGGCCTATATCCTGCAACATGCCGAGCTACCGGGGTTTTCGAACAGCGATCAGACACTGCTGGCGGCGCTGGTCCGCTGCCACCGCCGGGGATTTTCGGCGGGCGCATTCAAGGAATTGCCCAAGGAGGCGGCGTTGCTGATCCAGCGCTTGTGCGTGTTGCTGCGGCTGGCGGTGGTGGTGCATCGCAGCCGCAGCCGTCAACCCTTGCCGCCGCTGGAACTGCGCGCCGGCCAGCGCCGCCTGGATTTGCGTTTCCCGGCGGGCTGGCTGGACGACCATCCGCTGACCCAGGCCGACCTGACGGCGGAAGCGCGCTATCTGAAAAAAGCCGGCTTTCGCTTGGCGTTTGGCTGAGAGGGCCGGTCGCGACGGAGACGTTTTACCCGACCGACGCTGCGTCCTCGGTCCGCGATCCGGGATTCAGGAACGGTTGCAGCAGCAACCCGTACAGCCCGGTGGCTCGCCGGTCGCGAAAGTATTCCAGCCCGATGGTCATGCCGGCATGGCCGTCGCGTGGCTGGTCGCGGTAGGTACCGAATAGCCGGTCCCACCATGGCAGGTTGAAACCGAAGTTACTGTCGGTTTCCTCCGGTCGGGTCGAGTGATGGACCCGGTGCATGTCGGGCGTGACCAGGATCCAGCGCAAGGCTCGATCCAGCCGTGGCGGCAGTCTGACGTTGCCGTGATTGAACATCGCGGTGGCGTTCAGAATCACCTCGAACAGCATGACGGCCGCCGCCGGCACGCCGAGCAGCGTGACCAGCACCAGCTTGATCAGCATCGACAGCACGATTTCCAGCGGATGAAAGCGCAGGGCGGTGGTGACGTCGAAATCCAGGTCGGTGTGATGCATTCGGTGTAGCCGCCAGAGCACCGCTACCTTATGGAAGACGACATGCTGGGTGTAAATCGCCAGATCCAGTATCAGCAGGGAAGCGAGCACCGCCAGCCAGAATGGCGCATTCAGCCCGTGAAACAAACCCCAGCCTCGCGCCGCCGCCAGTTCGGCCGCCCCGACCGCCAGCACCGGAAACACCAGCCGCAACACGATGCTATCCACCACGATGATGCCGAGATTGGCGGGCCAGCGCCGCGCTCGCGGCAGACTCAAGGCACGACGCGGTTTGCGCCATTCCCACAGTATCATCGCCAGCAGGATAGCGAAGAAACAGCCCAATCGGATGATGGATTCGTTACGGTGCAGTTCAATCATGGAAAGACTCCATTGAGTAACTCTCTCCTGCTCGGGGAGAAGGAAGATCAGCTTGGGCTATAATGCCGCGCCCCCATGAATACGATGATCGTTTGACCCTCTGTACCGAAGGATAATCCCATGTCCCGATTTGCTCAGATCATTCCCGGTCAGTTTCCCGGCGCTCGCCCGCGCCGGATGCGCCGTGATGACTTTTCCCGCCGGTTGATGCGGGAAACGGTCCTCACTCCCGCCGATCTGATCCAGCCGTTGTTCGTGATCGAGGGCGAGAAGCGGCGCGAGCCAGTCGCCTCGATGCCGGGGGTGGAGCGTCTGACCATCGACGAACTGCTGCGCGAAGCCGAGACGCTGGCGACTCTCGGCGTGCCGGCGGTGGCGTTGTTTCCGGTAACGCCGCCCGAGGCCAAATCGCTGGACGCCGCCGAGGCGTATAACCCGGATGGCCTGGCGCAACGGGCGGTGCGGGCGCTCAAGGCGGCGATCCCGGAACTGGGGGTCATCACCGACGTGGCGCTGGACCCGTTCACCAGCCACGGCCAGGATGGGCTGGTGGACCAAACCGGCTACGTGCTGAACGACGAAACGGTGGCAGTGCTGGTACGGCAGGCGCTGTCGCACGCCGAGGCGGGCTCGGACATCGTGGCGCCTTCGGACATGATGGACGGGCGCATCGCCGCCATCCGCGAGGCATTGGAGTCCAACGATTTCATCCATACCCGGATTCTGGCCTATTCCGCCAAGTATGCCTCCAGCTTTTACGGGCCGTTTCGCGATGCGGTCGGTTCGGCCGGTGCGCTCGGCAAGGGTAATAAATATAGCTACCAGATGGACCCGGCCAACAGCGACGAGGCGTTGCGCGAGGTGGCTCTGGATCTGGAGGAGGGTGCGGATATCGTAATGATCAAGCCGGGTCTGCCCTATCTGGACATTGTGCGCCGGGTCAAGGATCAGTTTGCCGCGCCGACCTTCGTGTATCAGGTCAGCGGCGAATACGCCATGCTGCTGGCGGCGGCCCGCAACGGCTGGCTGGACGAGCAGGCGGCGGCGATGGAATCGCTGCTGGCGATCAAGCGGGCCGGGGCCGACGCGATACTGAGCTATTTCGCCGGACGGGCGGTCGCTTGGTTGCGGCGGGCGGCATGACGAACTGGAGGGTTTTGCTGCTGGCCGCGGCGGGCGTGGCCATGAGCGTGTTTTTCCTGGCGATCATGCGCCCGCCGGGCGGTCGATCCGCCGCGCCCGGACAAGACCTCCCCTGGCAGGTGGAAATCGGCCAGAACGGCGCCACCTCGACCGTATTCGGTCTGATCCTGGGCCAGAGCACACTGTGGGATGCGGTCCAAAAACTGGGTCGGCGCTACGAGCTGGGGATTTTTCAGGATCGGGATCAGGGTTTGAGCCTGGAAGCCTATTTTCGGGATGCGGTGGTCGGTGGTTTGAATGCCCGGATGGTGCTGTCGGCGCAATTGCCCGATGATCGGTTGGGCGCCTTCCGCGCCCATGCCGGCAAAGGCCAGCCCACCGCCGTCGATCGTCGCTATCTGCTGACCGAAGCCGATCACGATCTGGCGTTGGACGCGGTGGTGACCGCCATCACCTACCTGCCGGTAGTCAAGTTCGACGCCGATCTGGTGCGCAAGCGCTTCGGCGAGCCAGTCGAACGTCTGCCCGGCCAGGATGGAACACACTGGCTGTATCCGGCGCTGGGATTGGATCTGTTGCTCGGCGACAGCGGCGCGGCGCTGCTGCAATACGTGCCGCCAGCCGAATTCGAGCAGCGGTTGCGGGCGCCACTGCGCCATTGAACATCAGCACGACCCGGATTTGGACCGATGCCTTTGCCTTACGCACCGTTTTCGGATGGAACCGGCGCCATCGCTCGCCATGCCGATTTTCCATCCCGTTATATCGCGTCCCGGCATGTCGACGTGTGGCGTCCGCCAGAAGATGGATCGGGTTCGGCAACCCGTTATCCGGTCATCTACATGCAGGATGGCCAGAATCTGTTCGATCCGGCCCTGTCCTTCATCGGCGTCGATTGGGGCATGGACGAAGCGATGACGCGCCTGATCCGGGAGAAACGCTGTCCCGGCGCCATCATCGTGGGGATATGGAACAGTCCGTTGCGTTTGCGGGAGTACATGCCGCAAACGCCGCTAATGTCTTCCCAGGGGCAACGCGTCCTGAGCCGGTTCATCGAGCAGACCGGGGGAAAGCCGCTGTCGGACGGGTATTTGAAGTTTCTGGTCGAGGAACTCAAGCCGTTTGTCGACGCCCGCTATCCCACCTTGCCAGACCCCGCGCATACCTGGGTCATGGGGTCCAGCATGGGCGGGCTGATTTCCCTGTATGCCTTGATCGAATATCCCGACGTTTTCGGCGGCGCGGGCTGTCTGTCCACGCACTGGCCGATTGGGGAAGGGACGTTGGTGGATGCGCTGGGAGCGGTTTTACCGCCAGCGGGCCAGCATCGGCTGTATTTCGATTACGGCACCGAAACTTTGGATGCGGACTACGAACCCTGGCAACAGCGGATGGACGAGTGGCTGCGAACGGCGGGCTATCGGGAGGGCCAGGATTGGCTGACGCGGAAGTTCGAGGGTGCGGAGCATTCCGAACGGGCCTGGCGGGAGCGGGTCGATTGGCCGCTGGCGTTTCTGTTGCGATAAGCGGTCACCTGCTTTTTTCCGCTTGTGGACAGCGTGAGAGAACCCCGATCGTCCGTGCAAGTTCAAGATCGCGCCATGCAAATTGGCGGGAGCGAATTACTTTATCCATGGACTCCAGGATGAAACAGTACATATTGTGATTTTCCGTTGGATTTAGCGGCGTACATGGCAATATCGGCGTCGTGTAGTACTGCCGCCGCGTCCTGATATTTGATTGTGCTTAGAGTAATTCCGATACTTGCGGAAACTTTAATTGCGTTACTTTGTAAAATCATGGGAGGAGCCAGTAGCTTGTATATATTTTGTGCGACACGCTCAGCTTCTTCTGGTATTGTTATATCCATTAGAAGAATGACAAATTCATCGCCACCAAGACGGGCGACGATATCTATTTTACGCACTGCGTTCAGAAGGCGCCTGGAGACTTCCCTAAGAAGTTCATCTCCAACATTATGACCGAGAGTATCGTTAATTATTTTGAATCGGTCTAAATCCAGATACAATAAGGCAAACCCGTACCGGGGTTGGCGTGCGGCATAGGCAAGCGCATAATTCAGGCGTTTCATGAATTCTGCACGGTTATACAAGCCTGTTAATGGATCATGGCGTGCATCATGCTCCAATTGCTGTTCAGCCAGGACGCGGTCGGTTACATCCCGCGCAACGATATAACACAGTCGCTCGTCGGAATAATCGGCAAGACTGCAAGATAACCAGCGATAACCTCTGGTCCGGCATTGAAAACGGCACTCGATCAATAGTTGTGCGCCCGTATTTTCCAACTGATCTAAAGTTTCGATAAAATTTGTGCGGTCATCGGGATGGATAAAATCGAGTAAGGATTTTCTGTTAAGATCGTCATCGCTATAGCCCAGTATATCTCCCCAAACGGTGTTGAATTGCTTGAAATAACCATCAAAGCTCACGATGCCCATTAAATCCATGGATAATTGGAAAAACCGGTCGCGCTGCGTGATAGCCCGTTGCAGCTCCAAGGTTAATAGCGCCTGTGAGGCAAGCGGGGCAAAACGCTTGGCCTGTTTAACCTGCGCCGCACCGAAATGTCGGGGATTTGGATGAGTCACTACAAGAATCGCTGCCTGTCGGCTACCCGTCAAACCTATATGTAGTGCTGATTTGACATCTTCACGCACGACGAGTGGTTGTTGAACCCATTCCGGCGCTTGGTCTACATCGAAGGTGGCTACCGGTTGTCCTGCAAGCACCCGATTAAAAATCGACAAAAACTGCCAGCTTGTGTTCTTTATCTTCTCTGACGTTGAGGCAATGGGCACTATCTCTTGGCCATTTTTGGCCTGAAGGATAAATGCATCCTCGAAGTCGATAACGGAATGAAGGACTTTGACGAGGGCTCGAAACAGCGTTTCCGTATCTTGGGCATCAGTGATGCTTCGCAGTCCTTCGAGAAGAGCCTCCGACTCAATACGCAGGTCATGTTCGCGCTGACGAGAGCGTTCCAGATCGAGAAGCGTCTCCAGTAGCTGTTCAGGTTTTGCACTCATCATTTTTTGAAAATTAACAGTTACTTGCTGAACAATAATACCGATATCATGAGATTTCCGTGACGGTTTTCTCCACTTAGAAAGCAGCCTTGCTCACCGAAGGTATAAACTCCTAAAAAAGGTGTGTTCGGCAACGCAGAGCGCAAACTGTCAACCACTTCATCTAAGCGATCCCGCACCGTCAACATGCAGCCGGCACAATAAACAACCAATGCTCCAGCTACATCCTTCGGGCGTGCAGAGTAAGTTTCCAGAGCGGAAGCCGCAACGCGGCCGGCACGGGACACAAGACTATCGATGGTGCCCTGCATCAGTACAAACTCATCGCCAGGGGTGACATTGGTGAAGATGGATAACGCACCGTTTTCTGTCACGGCATTGGGATGGGAAAGTTGATAATAGGGGACTTTGCCGATATGGCCAGCGATGCGGCCCAAGGGATGTAGGGTTGTCCGGGCCAGAATATTACCACCGTCAGCAAGCACATCCGAGATGAGCCCTTTGCTCCATTCGTTATAAACAACCGCCGCTGGCCGACCGTCGATTTCCAACAGTGTTCGTCCATTTGCTTTGGTGGCAAATCCTTTCTCGCCCGTGGCCTCGAAGCCGCCTGCTTTCGTGACGATTCCTTTAACGTCCGTGGGTTCGTATCCGCTGTGGAAGGCAAACATAACCTCGGTGGATGGAAACAAAGCGGTGATAACAACTGCGTTGCTGAATATATCTTCGTGAGTAAACTGCTTCCACTGACCAGTCACCGTATTATCCGCTGAACTACCGCCAGTAATGGGAACATCGTCCCCCACCACCGATGCAATCCCGGAAATCAAAGCCTCCTCGCAACCGGGGGCCGCCGTCATCCAGACCATGGCCGGAACCGCGCCCGGGCAATCAGCCATGTCCAAGGCAGTCTGTATTGCTTGCTGGGCGGCTACTCTTGGATCTTCATCGATAACCGCTGCGCCGACTCCATAGCTGCCCTCCGGATCCAGTATGCCAAACATCGCCAATCCGCGGCCATCTTGGGTATGGGCGCCCGCCTGAGTCATGACTCCCATGCAAGATGTACTTCCATGAAAGGGTACTTGGGGGGCGCGGGCGCGCAGGGTCGTTAAAACTTCTTCCACCTTATAGGCCACGGAGCAAGATACGATGAATAGGGTCGGCATGGCGCCAAGTTGTGCGACTAGATTTTCATAGGCCTTGATAACGGCAACAGGACCGGGGTCCGTCGTCCAAGAGGTCGCAATTTTCATCGTGTCTCCTTTCCTGCCGAATACCCGTTGACTAAGGAAATAAGCGGTTTTGGCTTGTGGTTCGTCGTGCGGCGGATGGATGAATTTCGTGCGGGCGGCGCGCTACCCGGAGGTCGGGATTAGCTCACCCGCAAATGCGTCGGCGCGGGGGCGTTCGGGGCGGATTTGGCGGGGACGGATCCATATTTCCCCGTCGTTGTTCCCGCGGCGGGTAGATCGCCAAGGGGGGTGGACCACGGTCAGCGTCCGAACCGGCGGGACGGGAGCCCGACTCGGGTTGTGGGGTTTCGCCGATCCGCACGGACAACACCCGACAATATGCGACACCGGCGCCAACGTGCGGGCCGCGGCAGCGTCGCTGGCTCGACCGGGGTTTCCGCGGATCGTATCAGTGTGGATCATGGAAGGATGAGTCGGCTCAATTATGCAAAATCTGACTCAAGAACAGCTTGGTCCGATCCGACTGGGGATGGGTGAAAAACTCCTCCGGCGCGTTTTCCTCGATGATCTCGCCGCCGTCCATGAAAATCACCCGATGGGCGACCGTCTTGGCGAAACCCATTTCGTGAGTGACGCAGATCATGGTCATGCCGTCCTCGGCCAGCGTCACCATGGTTTCGAGCACCTCCTTGATCATCTCCGGGTCCAGCGCCGAGGTCGGCTCGTCGAACAGCATGATCTTGGGGTTCATGCACAGGCTGCGGGCGATGGCGACCCGCTGCTGCTGGCCGCCGGACAACTGCCCCGGGTATTTGCCGGCCTGTTCGGGGATCTTGACCCGTTCCAGATACTGCATGGCGATACCCTCCGCTTGCCGGCGCGGCAGCTTGCGTACCCAAATCGGCGCCAGCGCGCAGTTTTCCAGCACGGTCAGGTGCGGGAACAGATTGAAGTGCTGGAACACCATGCCCACCTCGCGGCGGATCTGTTCGATCTGTTTGACGTCGTTGCTGAGTTCCTGACCGTCGACCACGATCCGGCCGCGCTGGTATTCCTCCAGCCGGTTGACGCAGCGGATGGCGGTGGACTTGCCGGAGCCGGACGGGCCGCAAACCACGATGCGCTCGCCCTTCCGAACGGTCAGGTTGATATCCTTCAGTACGTGGAAAGCGCCATACCATTTATGCACTTTTTCCATTCGGATCATCTCTTGCTCGGACAGCGAGGCGGGAGAGGATGGGTTCATCGGTCGGTTTCCTAACGCTTGTGGCCGGTGTGCAGGCGTTTTTCCAGGTTCTGGCTGTAGCGCGACATGCCGAAGCAGAACAGCCAGTAAACGGCGGCGGCGAAGACGTAGCCCTCGGTGGAGAAGCCCAGCCAGGCCGGGTTGGTGGTGGCGTTGTGGACGGTGTTCATCAGATCGAACAGACCGATGATCAGCACCAGCGAGGTGTCCTTGAACAAGGCGATAAAGGTGTTGACGATGCCGGGGATGACCAGTTTCAGGGCTTGCGGCAGCACGATCAGCGCCATGGTCTTCCAGTAGCCCAGCCCCAGCGCCGCCGCGGCCTCGAACTGGCCCTTGGGGATGGCTTGCAGGCCGCCGCGCACCACCTCCGCCATATACGCCGACTGAAACAGGGTAACGCCGATCAGCGCTCGCAATAGCTTGTCGAAATTGACCCCCACGGGCAGGAACAGCGGCAGCATCACCGAAGACATGAACAACACGGTGATCAGCGGCACGCCGCGCCAAAGCTCGATGAAGGTCATGCACAAGGTCTGGATGGCCGGCATTTGCGAACGTCGGCCCAGGGCAAGCAATATCCCGAGCGGCAGTGCGGCGGTCATGCCGACCCCGGCGATCACCAGGGTGAGCAGCAGCCCGCCCCAGCGGCTGGTGTCCACCGCCCGCAAGCCGAACAGGTCGCCCTTGAACAGCACGAAGGCGACGAGCGGATAGACCAGCAGCAACCCCAGTCCCCACCGCACCTTGAACTTGTTGGGCACGGTGCGCACGAACAACGGCGCCGCGCCGAGGATCAGCAAAAGCAAGGCGGTGTCGACCCGCCAGCGCTGCGCTTCCGGGTAGAAGCCGTACATGAACTGCTCGAAGTTGGCCCGGATGAATACCCAGCAGGCGCCACCGTTGGCTTGGCAGGCTTCGCGGCTGTCGCCGCTCCAGGTGGCGTCCAGCAAGGCCCAGTGCAGCACGTGCGGGACGGTGAGGTAGAGCAGGTACGATGCCAGCCCGGTCAGCGCGATGTTGAACGGCGAGGAGAAGAGATTGCGGCGCAGCCAGCCGAACGCGCCGATGGCGCTGGCCGGTGGTAGATCGGGACGAGATGGATGTGCGTCGGTCATCGTTCAGCGCTCCACCAGGGCGACCCGCCGGTTGTACGCGTTCATGAGCAGTGAAATCAGCAAACTGATGGTCAGGTAGACCGCCATGGTGATGGCAATGCACTCGATGGCCTGTCCGGTCTGGTTCAGCACGGTGCCGGCGAAGGCAGCCACCAGATCCGGGTAGCCGATGGCGGCGGCCAGCGAGGAGTTTTTGATGAGGTTCAGGTACTGGTTGGTTAATGGCGGGATGATCACCCGTAGCGCCTGCGGCAGGATGATGAGCCGCAAGGTCAAGGTTGGGTTGAGTCCCAGCGAGTAAGACGCTTCGGTCTGGCCATGGCTGACCGCCTGGATACCGGCGCGGACGATTTCGGCGATGAAGGCGGCGGTGTAGATCGACAGGGACAGCAGCAGGGAAGCCATCTCCGGGATGATCACCAAGCCACCCTGAAAGTTAAAACCCCGCAACTCCGGGACTTGCCAGACCAGCGGCGAACCGGCCAGCCAGAATGTCGCGAGCGGCAGGCCGAGCAATAGCGCGAGCGAGGCCGAGAGCGCGGGGAATGTTTGCCCGGTTTCCATTTGTCGCCGTCGGGACCAGTGCGCCAGGATAGCGACCAGGACGAGGGCGAGGCCGAATGCGGTCAGTACCCAGCCGAACCCCGGTTGAAGCTGTGGCGCGGGTAGATACAACCCGCGAATGTTCAGAAACACGACGTCGCCCAGGCTCAGACTCTGGCGCGGCGAGGGCACCGCCCGCAGTACCGCGAAATACCAGAAGAAAATTTGCAGCAGCAGCGGGATATTGCGGAAAGTTTCGATGTAGGCCAAAGCCAGTTTGGCGATCAGCCAGTTTTTCGACAGCCGGGCGATGCCGATGATGAAGCCGAGCAGGGTAGCGAGCACGATGCCCAAGGCGGAAACCAGCAGGGTGTTCAGCAGGGCGACCCAGAACACCCGGCCGTAGCTCGAGGTTTCGGAATAGGGAATCAGGCTTTGAAGGATGCCGAAGCCCGAGGACGAAGAGAGGAAGTCAAAACCGGAGGCGATGCCCAGCCGCCGCAGGTTGGTTTGGGTGTTCTCGAACAGGTAATACCCAAAGGCGACGGTGGCGGCGAGGGCGATGACCTGGAAGGCGATGGCCCGAATTTCCGGGTTGTTCCAGAAGGGGGGCTTGACTGGCGTGTGGGTGTGTTCGGCCATGCGGATCTCGTGGTGGCGGGGAGAAGGAGGGGCGGGTCTCGTGCCCCGCGCCCCCTTGACCTTTTTTATGAACCGCTTACCTGACCGGCGGCGCGTACTGCAAGCCACCTTGGCTCCACAGCGCGTTCAGGCCGCGTTCGATCTGCAGATCACTGCCCTTGCCGACATTGCGGTCGAAGATTTCACCGTAGTTGCCGACCTGCTTGATCACCACCGCCATCCAGTCGTTGGCCAAGCCAAAATCCTTGCCCTTGTCGCCCTCGACGCCCAGTATCCGCTTCACATCCGGGTTGGTGGACTTCTTCATGTCCTCGACATTTTTGGAGTTGATGCCAAGCTCCTCGGCGTCGACCATGACGAACAGCGTCCACTTGACGATATCGAACCAGTCGTCGTCGCCGTGGCGGACCATCGGACCCAGCGGTTCCTTGGAGATGACCTCCGGCAGCACGATATAATCGCCCGGCTTGGCCAGCTTGATGCGCTGGGCGTAGAGCTGTGACTGGTCGGACGTCAGCACATCGCAGCGGCCAGCTTCCAGCGCCTTGGCGCTTTCGTCGGATTTGTCGTAGGTGATCGGGGTGTACTTCATCTTGCCGGCGCGGAAGTAGTCGCTCAGGTTGAGTTCGGTGGTGGTGCCGGCCTGCACGCACACGGTGGCGCCGTCCAACGCCTTGGCGCTTTTGACGCCGAGCTTTTTGTTGACCAGAAAGCCTTGGCCGTCGTAGTAGGTCACGCCGGTAAAATTGAGTCCCAGGGCGGAATCGCGACTGGAAGTCCAGGTGGAATTACGCGACAGCACGTCGATTTCGCCCGTCTGCAAGGCGGTAAAACGCTCCTTGGCGGTCAGCGGGGTGAACTTGACCTTGGTGGAATCGCCGAATACCGCAGCGGCGACGGCGCGACATACGTCCACGTCGATGCCGCTGAACTTGCCCTTTTCGTCGGTGTAGGAGAAGCCGGGCAGGCCGTCGCTGACGCCGCATTTAACATAACCGCGTTCCTTGATGGTGTTGAGGGTCGTGCCGGCACGAGCGCCGCTGGCGGCAGCCAGCAGTACGGCGGTGACGAGAGTGGTGGTGAGCGTTCGCCCGTTCATGGATACCTCCTGGGTATGGGTGGGACTGAAACCAGCGTTACTTTATTTAACCGAGTGTTGACAAGAGTAGTAGAACTACGATGAATCCTGTAGTTGGGAAGGAAGGCGCCGCGCCCGTTTTTGCAGAATGCGTGCCGCCATCGTGTTTCCGTCGTTGTAAAGAGGTGGCGGGGATGCTGTTTGCTGTTATAGAGTCATGAAAGAGGCCGCTGCAGCGCTTTGATGGGCGACGCTCCGTCGCCAGACTGCGGAAGTAGAGGATTGCTGATTGTGAGAGGGTATCGAAGCCATGCGCGGTGTGGAAAAATCGCATCTGCCTGAGAAAAACTGCACCGTTTGCGGGTGGCCGCTGGTTTGGCGGCTCGAGTGGGCGTCCGGCCGAGCCGGGTTGAGGTATTGCGGCGAACGATGTCACCGCCGCCCTGCTCCCAGTGATTCCCGGGTCGAAGAAAACCTCCAGCACGTCGCCAAGATCGAACCGGCGGTGGCTCTGTGACAGCGACGGGGCGGCGGACCGCCGGAACGCCCGCCCGCATCCTGTTACTTGGCAAGCGCGGCAGCTTGGTGCTGTGGCTGGAGAATTTGTACCGCGCCTGCGCCCGACTGGATCATCCCACGCAGGTTTTTGCCATTAATGGCAACACCCCGCTGTCGAGCTTGTGGGCCAAATGGCAGGAGCATACTTCGGCCGGTTCGGACTGGATGCTGGCCCGTTTCGAGCGGGCGCTGGCGCGTTTTCGCCCGGAATTGGTGCTGGTGGCCGGCGTGTTCGGAGTGCCGCCGGATTATTACCGATTGCTGTACGCCCAGGCGCGGCGCCCCGTGATCGCCGGTCTGGTGGGCGACCGCTTTCCCTCGGCCGACAGCCGGGCGCGCGCCGATCGCTGCGACCGGCTGTATTACACCGACACCCGGTTTTTCAGGGACGCCGAGGCCGCCGGTTTCACCACCGGGGGCCGCTACCTGCCGCTGGCGGCCGACCCGGAACTGTTCCATCCGGCCCATGCCGCGCGTCAGCCCGAAGTGTTGTTCGTGGCCAGTCGCACCGCGTTCCGCGAGACCGTGGTGCGCGGCTTGGAGGCGCCCGCCCGGATCGTCGGCACCGACTGGAGCGATCTGGCGCGCGAAGGCTTCCATCGGGTGCGCAACCGCAAGATCGGCCGCGCCCGTCTGGTCCGACTCTACCAGCGCCATGTGGCGGTGCTGAACGCGCGCAACGAGGCCAACGTCGAACACGGCCTCAACCAGCGCAGCTTCGAGCCGCCGGCTTGCGGCGCGGTGGTGTTGAACGACGATCTGGTCGATCTGCCGCGCTGTTTCGAGCCCGGACGGGAGATTCTGGTCTATCGCGACGCCGATGAATTAAACGCGCTGATCGCCCGGTTGCGGCGCGAGCCCGAGTTCGCCAGCCGAGTGGCGGCGGCGGGCCGGCGGCGGGTGCTGGCCGAACATACCTACACGCACCGGATCACCACCATATTGAACGATTTGGGTTTGTGAGCATGGAGGTGAGGGCTTGACCGGCAGAATCTTGACGGCGCCGATCCAGGCCGGGCGGTTGACCCTGACGGTTTGGCACGAGGATCTGCCGATGGAGCGCTGCCTGACTTACGCCACCCGCCAGAATCCCCGGCGCTTGTACCTGTTCGTCAGCAAGGTGCTGGGCAAGCACTGGCCAGTCCGGCCCAGTGTCATGCGCGACATTCATGTCCGGCTGGCGGTCAAGATCGCCGATCTGCCGGGACCGGTGCTGGTGGTGGGGATGGCGGAAACCGCGACCGCACTGGGGCGCGGGGTCGCGGAAGAGGCGGCGGCGCGGACCGGGCGCGACGATGTTTTGTACCTGCAAACCACCCGTTGTCGCTTGTCGCGGCCGCTGGCGTTCGCTTTCGACGAATGCCACAGTCATGCGCCGGACCATGCGGTCTATCTGCCCGAGCCGGAGTTGCAGCCGCTGTTTCGGGCGGCGCGGAGCCTGGTGCTGGTGGATGATGAGATCTCCACCGGCCGCACCTTGGTGGAACTGGCGCGCGCCTACCTGCACTTTAATCCCCGGCTCGAACAGATCGCGCTGGCCAGCATCGCCAACTGGCTGGACGAGGGCCGGCGGCGGGAATTGGCGTTGTTGCTGGGGCGGCCGCTGCGGTTCCCGGCGCTGGTCGAGGGGGGGGTCCAGTTCGAGCCGGACCCCGACTTTCCGCCACCGGCATTACCGGTGGTTCATGCGGCTGCGGACCGTGCGTATGACGGCATGGTGGCGGACCCGGCCCGTACCGGCGTGCGCGCCGGCCGCTGGCGCCCGGCGGTTGAATCTGCTTTTCCCTGGAACAGGGGTCGGGGGAGTCTACCGGATTGCCCGCTGGCGATTATCGGCACCGGCGAGTACACCTATACCCCGTTTCGCCTCGCGCTGGCGCTGGAGGAGGCGGGGTATGACGTGCGCTTTCAATCCACCACCCGCTCGCCGATCCTGGTCGGGGACGCCATCGCCAGCCGTCGCGAATTTCCCGACCCCTACGGCGACGGTATTCCCAACTATCTCTATAACCTCGATCCGCACCGCTTGCCGGTCGTCCTCTACGAACATCCCGCCATGTCGGCCGCGCATGTGCTGCCCGGCCTGCTGGGCGGTTTGGCTTTCGCCGTGGAGGAGTCATGCCGCGCATCGTGATCTTTCTCGATCTCGACGATACGATTTTGCAGACCGCGCCGAAATGTCCGCCCGCCGAACCGGTGGAGCCGGCGGCGGTGGACCGGGCCGGTCGGGCATTGTCGTTCATGACCCGCGCTCAACGGCGGCTGCTGGCGTTTTGGCTGGAGCGGGGCACGGTGATTCCGGTCACGGGGCGCACCGACGAGGCGCTGGCGCGAGTGACGCTGAAATTCGAGTCCTGGCGCATTACTCATCACGGCGCCGTGATCCGCCAGCCCAATGACCGCTTGCCGGCCTGGTGGCACGACGAGATCCGGCCGTTGCTGGTGGCGGCGCAACCGCTGCTTTGGGAGTGCGCCGCCACCCTGGAGCAGGGCGCGGCGACCGGCGGTTATCGGGTGCGCAGCCACGCGGTCGATGAATGGCTGACCTATATTTCCGTCAAGGCCAACGCCGACGAAGCCGCGCTGACCGAGTTGCGGGCGCGACTGGTCGCCGCCGGTTTGCCGGGGGAACTGGCGCTGCATCACAACGGGAACAATCTGGCGGTTACCGTCCGGGGTGCGCAGAAGCACGATGCCGTGCGGCGAGTGGCGGCGGAACTGGAACGGGACGGACCCATCGTCACCATCGGCGCCGGCGACAGCCTGACCGATATTCCGTTTCTGCGCGTTTGCGATTTCGCGCTGGCGCCCAGGGACAGTCAGATTCAGCGGGAGACCTGGCGCGAGTACGCGCCATGATGCCCTTTTCCGGCAGCTACCGGCCCGAAGACACCCTGTTTCTGCTCAAGCCGCTGCGCTTGGAGATGGTGGACGTGAATGCCAAGGAGCGACTGATTCAGTCCGGTGCGCGTCACTACAGCGAAATGCTGTCCCCCGAGCGGGTTCCGGGTCCGCGCTATCTGGCGCTGTTCGAGCGGTTGATCGACCGCTACGCGCCACGGCTGGCGGCGGAGATCCTGGCGCTGGCGCGCTATCTGGCCCAGACCCGGCCCCGGCAGGTGACCGTGGTGTCGCTGGCCCGCGCCGGCACGCCGGTGGGGGCCTTGCTGGCCCGCGCCTTGCGCTGGCTGGGGCGGACGGACGTGTGCCACTACTCGGTTTCGATCATCCGCGACCGGGGTATCGACGAAAATGCTCTGGCGTTTATCCTCCGTCAAGCGGGGCGCGCGCCGGCCGGACTGGCGTTCGTGGACGGCTGGACCGCCAAGGGCGTGATCGGCGAGGAACTGCGCCGGGCGCTGAAGCGTTGGAACGCTCGCCAGCCCGAACCGTTGGACGAGACGCTGCATGTGGTGTCCGACATCGGCGGCGTCGCCGACGTGGCGGCGACCTGCGACGATTACGCCATCCCCAGTGGGATCTTGAACGCAACCGTGTCGGGGCTGACCAGCCGTTCGATTCTCAACGCCGCCATCGGCCCAGACGATTTTCACGGCTGCGTGTTCTACCCGGAGTTCGCGCCGCACGACCGGTCCGGCTGGTTTCTCGACCGGGTGGCCGGCTATTTCGCCGCCGCCGAACCGGCTCCGCTCCACCGCGATCCCGAAGAGCGGCGGGAGCGGTATCAGGCGATGACGGATTTTTTGGCCCGGTTGCACGCCCGCCACCGCGTCAGCGACCGTAACTTCATTAAACCAGGCGTGGCCGAGGCGACACGGGTGTTACTGCGTCGGTTGCCGGGCCTGCTGCTGTTGCGCGACGCCGGTCATCCCGATGTCGAACACCTGCGATTGCTGGCCGGGGAAAAACGGGTTCCCGTCGTTATCGATTCGACCTTGCCCGTTTTGGCCGCCGCCCTGATCGAGGATTTGTCATGAACGTCATCCCTCTCGATGCGCGCGCCTTGCATCCTGGAGGGCAGGGACACGCCCACGTCGAGCCCGAGCCCTTGCTATCGGCGGCGCTGCTGGGCGCCGCGCTGTACGTGCCCGCCAGCCGGCCGGATTTGGCGGCCATCGCCCGCGACCACCGGCGGTCCGGCGCGCGGTCACTGATTTTTTGCACCGAGGATGCGGTGCACGAGCGGGATCTGGAGCGGTCGCTGGCCCAACTGGCGGCGCTGCTGCCGCAACTGGACCCCGGACTGCCGCTGAAGTTTATCCGCCCGCGTAATCCGGCGGTGTTGCGGCGATTGCTGCGGATGGAGGGCATCGAGCGGGTGCGAGGCTTCGCGCCGCCCAAGTTTGACCCGCATACGCTGGGGGATTGGCTGAAAGTTTGGGACGACCGGCACGGTCATTATCTGATGCCGATTCTGGAGACCGCCGCAGCCTTCGACCGCCGCCGGATGGAACTGCTGCGCGACCGGTTGGAGGAGAGCGGCCTGCGCGATCGGGTTTTGTGCCTGCGCATCGGTGGCAACGATCTGCTGAATCTGCTCGGCATCCGCCGGGCGCGCGGCGCGACGGTGTACGACACGCCGCTACGCGGGGTGATCGCCGATCTGGCCTGCGTTTTCCAGCCGGCCGGCTACCGGCTCAGCGCGCCGGTGTTCGACCGATTGGATGCGCCGGAGGTGTTGGCGCGGGAGGTGGAGGCCGATCTCCAGCACGGTCTGGCCGGCAAGACCGCGATTCATCCAACACAAATTCCGGTGATCGAGGGCTGCTACCGGGTGCCGCGCGAGGATTACGACCTGGCGGCGGCGGTGCTGGCGCCGGAGGCGGCGGCGGTGTTCAAGCTGCGCGAGACGTTTTGCGAGCCCGCCACCCACCGGCGCTGGGCGGCGGCGGTGCTGGAGCGGGCGCGGGTGTTCGGGGTAATGGATTAGAGGCTGATGGGCGCGCGCCCCGTTCCTCCTTCGGAATGCAACAAAAAACCCCGCGAGGCGGGGTTTACCGTGAATCGGGTTGACGGCGCGATCAATCGTCGCCGGACACGATGCCCAGAATTTGCAGCAGGCTCAGGAGCAGGTTAAAGAGGGTGATGTACAGGCTGACGGTGGCCATGATGTAGTTGGTCTCGCCGCCGTGAATGATTTCGCTGGTCTGCCAGAGGATCATGCCCGACATCAGCAGAATGAACATCCCGGACACCGCCAGCGACAGGGTCGGAATGTTGAACAGCATCGCGCCCAGTCCGGCCAGGAACGCGACCAGGATGCCCACCATCAGGAAGGATCCCATGAAGCTGAAGTCCTTGCGGCTGACCACCGCGTAGCCGGACAGCGCCAGGAAGATCGCGCCGGTGCCGCCCAGGGCGGTCATCACCACTTGCGGGCCGTTCGGCAGGCTGAGATAGAGGTTGAGAATCGGCCCCAGCGTATAGCCGAGGAAGCCGGTCAGGGCGAACACCGCCGCCAAGCCCCAGACGCTGTCGCGCAGCCGGGTGACCACGAACAACAGGCCAAAATACCCACCCATCGTGATCAGCCAGTGCAACGGCGCCGCGTTGGTGGCCATGGCGATGCCGGCCGTGATGGCGCTGAACAGCAAGGTCATCGACAGCAGCAGGTAGGTGTTGCGCAGAACCTTGTTGCCGACGGACGGCTTGTCCAACGTCAGCGTAATGGGCGCGCTGGCCAGAACATCGTTTTTCCGCAACATCGCGAATCGAACCTCCCAAGAGTGGATGAGTTAGTGCTATTGACCGTTCTCCAGCACGAACGGTTCACCAGGGAACCTTCGCCGTGGTCGGCAATATCCGATTTTATACATGAAGAGCGTGGCCTTGTCGCGCCATTGCTCCCGATTGATGAAATCGACGAATGCAACAGATGTTCTGCAAGTGTCGGGCAAGCTATAGTCACCATAACATTCATGACAATCTTCTCCTCCATGACTATCTTCCCGATGCTCCCGTTGGCCTGCTTCCGGTTTCGTTTTCGCGCGACGGTGGACTTGCGGTTGCCCACTTACACCGGGTCTGCTTGGCGCGGCGCCTTCGGCCGCGCCCTGAAGCACCTGGTTTGTATTACGGACAAAGCGGCTTGCCCGTCCTGTCCATTTTACCGTTCGTGTATCCATCCCTACCTGTTTGAGACGCCCCCCGATCCGGGCGTGGGCAAGCTGACCAAGTACACCGCCGCGCCGCATCCCTACGTGCTGATTCCCGACGACCACCACGGCCGGGTGGCTGCTGGCCAGACCTTGACCGTCGATGTCCATTTACTCGGCCACGGAAACCGCCATCTGCCCTACGTGATCCATGCGCTGAATCAAGCCGGACGACGCGGGCTGGGTCAGGATCGCGGTGCATTGGAGTTGCTCGGCGTCGCCCAGGCCGACGGCGAAGATTGGCGTCTCATCTACACGCCCGGCGATGACCTGAACCCTTTGCTGCCCACGGTTCCGGTCACGCCGCCCTGCCCCGAACGACTGACGTTGCGCGTGCTCACGCCGCTACGCCTGAACAGCGAAAACCGGCTGGTCTCGCAGGATCGCTTTCGCTTTCACCATCTGTTTTCCAGCCTGCTGCGGCGGATTTCGCTGCTGACCGCCTTCCACACCGACGACCCGCTCGACACCGACTTCGTCGGCCTGACCCAAGCGGCCCGCGCGGTCGAGCTAAGTCGCGCACGTCTGCGCTGGCATGAATGGGTACGTTTCTCCTCGCGCCAGGATACGTTGGTGAAAATGGGAGGGTTGATCGGCGAGATCGAATTGAGCGGCCCGGACCTGGAACCCTTCTGGCCGTATTTGTGGTTGGGGCAATGGACGCATGCCGGCAAGGGCGCGGTGATGGGTTTGGGGCGCTACCAGATCGACGCTCTAAAGTGACAACGGCGGCAAGCTTGCCGTCTCGGACTTTTTGTCTTTTCCGGTTCACTGTCGCAAGGATCGCACTATGCTGAAAGGAAAACCTCGCCATGAATCCGGAAAAGTACGCTCGTCGTATCCTGTTGTGCGTCTCTGGCTTGTCGCCGCAGATCGTCACCGAGACGCTGTATGCCCTGACCGTGACGGGCGAGCCGCGTTTTGTCCCGACGGAAATCCACCTGCTGACCACCGCCGAGGGCGCGGAACGAGCGCGGTTGACCCTGCTCAGCGACGAACCGGGCTGGTTCCACCGCTTGCGCGAGGATCATGGTTTGCCGGATATCCGTTTCGCTCTCGACCATATTCATATCCTGCGCGATACCGAAGGCCGATTGCTGCGCGACATTCGCAGCGTGGCGGATAACGAGGCCATCGCCGACGCCATCACGGCCAAGGTGCGCGAGCTGACCGCCGATCCCGAGGGCGTGGTTCATGCCTCCATCGCCGGCGGGCGCAAGACCATGGGTTTTTATCTCGGCTACGCGCTGTCGCTGTTTGGCCGGACGCAGGACCGACTGTCGCATGTGCTGGTGTCTCCGCCGTTCGAGTCGAACCCCAATTTCTTCTATCCGACTCCGGTGGAGCGGGTGATTTTCGGCAACGGTCCCGACCAGCGACCGCTGGACGCCAGCGCCGCCACGGTGATGCTGGCCGACATTCCCTTCGTGCGGCTGCGCGACGGCTTGCAGGAGTCCTTGTTGCGCGAGGGCGCGAGTTTCAGCGACGTGGTGCGGCAGGCCCAGCGCAACCTGGCCGCGCCGAGTCTGACGCTGGATGAGGCCAGCGGCCGGGCGTGCTGCGGGGAAACCGTGCTGCGGTTGACCCCGATCAGCTTCGCCTGGCTGGCCTGGTTCGCCCGGCGGGCCAGCCAGGGGTTGCCGCCGCTGCACTGGAAGCGGATCGGCCCCGCCGAAGTCGAGGCGTTTCTGGCCGAACACAAGGCGGCGCTCAAGGATGCTCTGGCCGACGACGAGCATCCGTCGATCAAGGCCCGGCGCGAGGAGGGCATTTCCAAGGAATTTTTCGAGGAGCGCACCAGCAAGCTCAAGCGCGAATTGAGCCGGGCGCTGGGTGTGCCGGCGGCGGCGCGCTACACGCCCCAGCGCCAGGGAAGCCAGCGGCTGGCCGGT
>JAPUDV010000137.1 GCA_027492875.1 Candidatus Competibacteraceae bacterium
GGAGCGACGAGCCGTGGATCAACGAAGGCGCGGCGGTGCGGGTGTCGCTGGTGGGCTTTGGGCGGGACGCGGGAGGAGAAGCCCGACTTGATGGCGAGCCGGTGGCGGAGATTTACGCCGACTTGACCGGACGTGTGCAGGCGGTTGAACGTGGCGGGGATTTAACCCAAGCCAAGCCTCTCGCGGAGAACACCGGGGTATCGTTCCAAGGTTCGCAAAAAATCGGTGCATTCGACATTCCCGGCGATCTGGCCAGGCAATGGCTACCGTTGCCAAACCCAAACGGACACCCGAACAGCGATGTGCTCAAACCCAGTTGGAACGGGCTGGACGTGGCCCGCCGCCCCCGCGATGGCTGGATCATCGACTTCGGCGTGGATATGCCCGAAGCCGAAGCCGCGCTGTACGAACAACCCTTCGAGTATGTCGTCCAGCATGTCAAGCCGGCACGAGAGAAAAATGCAGACCCACCGGTTAAAAGATACTGGTGGCGACATGGCCGACCAAGGATCGAGATGCGCGCCGCCCTGAAACCGCTGACGCGCTATATCGCTACATCGGAAGTTGCTAAGCATCGAGTTTTTATCTGGTTGCCGACGAGCGTTCTACCCGATAAACGATTGATCATCTTCAGCCGTGACGACGATACTACCTTCGGTATCCAGCACTCCCGGTTTCACGAAATCTGGTCATTACGCTTGGGCGCGACTCTCGAAGACCGGCCTTGTTACCGACCAACTACCTCTTTTGAGACCTTCCCCTTCCCGGCTGGACTGACCCCGAACATCCCGGCCAGCGCCACCACCGCCGACCCGCACGCCCAAGCCATCGCCGCTGCCGCCCGCACCCTCAACGAACTGCGCGAGAACTGGCTCAATCCTCCGCAATGGGTGGAACGGGTTCCCGAGGTCGTTCCCGGTTATCCCGACCGGCTAATTCCCAAGCCCGAACACGCCGCCGAACTCAAAAAGCGCACCCTCACCAACCTCTACAACCAGCGCCCGGCCTGGCTGATCAACGCCCATCGCATCCTGGATCAAGCCGTTGCCACCGCCTACGGCTGGCCGGCGGACTTGAGCGACGCAGAAATTCTGCATCGTCTGCTAGCCCTGAATCGGGAGCGGACGACCGATCCCGCCCCATAAAAAAACCCTTTCCCCCTTGCGAGAGAAAGGGCGTCGCGTATCTCACGCGCCGTTCGATCCCTTGCCGCGCCGCGCCCCCAGCGCATCCCCCAACTGATACCAATCCACCTTGCGGGTCAGCGCCATCACCAGCGCCAGAGCGCCAAACAGCGTCACCGAACCGGCCAACAGGGCCAGATCCTCCAGGCTGATCAATACGTACAGAATCCCGAACACCGCGCCGATCAGCGCCCCGAAACCCAAACCCCAGCCCAGGCTACCCAGCACAAAGCTCAGATAATAGGCCAGCAGCGCCACGCAACCGGCGGTGGCGATCGCGTAGGCGATCCCGAAGCCCACATGCTCGGACAGCGACAGCAACAGCAGATAGAACAGCACCAGCGCCGCGCCGGCCAAACCGTACTGAAGGGGATGGATCGCCAGCCGCTTGAGCACCTCGAACAGAAAGAAGGCGGCGAAGGTCAGGCCGATAAACAGCAGCCCGTATTTGGTCGCCCGGTCGGTCTGGGTGTAACTGTCGGCCGGATCGACGAAGCGCACCCCGATCAAGGTATCGAGCGGGCGATTGTTGCGCAGGTGCTCGAACAACTGATGGAGCATGTTGGTGGCCAGCCGGGTCGTGGACCAGGCAGCGGAAAAACCGGCATCGCTCACCTGGCGCGACTCCGGCAGAAACTGGCCATAAAAACTGGGGTGCGGCCAGTTGCCGCGCACGCCGATGCGGGTGGTATCGCCCACCGGCGCCACATCGAAGGACTGCGTGCCGCGCAGATCCAGCGTCAGCTCGAACTCGACCGACCAGGGTTCTTGCAGGTTGAGACCGCCAATAGGAGCCTGGATGCCGTTGGGCATCTTTTCCTCGGCGGTGCCCGGCAGAAAATCGAGAGGCTGTCCGGCCCAAACCAGCGCCGGCGCTCGCAAAATGCCGCGCGGATCGCTGATCCCAACGACCAGACGAGGATCGCCGAAGACCACTTGTTCGTTCGAGCCCGGCTTGAGCAGACCGCCCGCGCTGGCGAAACGGCCCTTGATCGCGATGCTGGCGCCGAACACCACGGCGTGGTAAAGGCTGCGCCGAATTTGTTCGGTGCTCAGACTGGCTTGCATGTCCAGCTCGACCGGCAGCAGATAGAGGCAGTCCGAAAAGCGTTTTTCGACCTCGATCATTTTGCCTTCGTCCTTCTCGCTGGGCTTCTGCGTCTTGACGATGCGGGTGTAGGGAATGGCCAGCAGCGGCCCGATCAGGGTCTGATCGTGGGCGGTGGCGGCGGCGATGCCGGCGACGACCTGATCGCGGCGCTGCGTCCGCTCCCTCACCAGATAATCGATTTGCGACAGGCCGGTGGCCAGCGCCACCGTGACCAGAAACACCAGAACTACCTTGACGAACAGCGGATTTCTCATCGGGGCTTCCTCGATTGAACGAACGAGGCCAGCCTAACCAAGCGAATTGAGGTCCTGATGTGCGGGAGGTGTGGGAAATATGGGGATTGGGTGAAGTGCTCAAACGCGGGGATCGAGAGCGAATCAGGCCGCCGGCAGCGTAAGCCGGGCGGCGACTCCAGAAACCGTTCCGGCGGCATCCGGCACATTATCCACCGTGATCGTCCCACCGTGCAGTTGCGCGACTTCCCGAACGAAAGCCAGCCCCAGCCCGGTGCTTTTGCGGCCGGTATCCGGGCGGGGCAGCGAATAGAAGCGCTCGAACAGCCGCTCGCGGGCATAGTCGGGAATGGCGCTGCCGCTGTTGGTCACGGTCAGCCGCCAGACGCCGCTGACCGGATCGGCCTCGATCGTCACGGTGCCGTGCGCGGGGGTGAAATCCAGCGCGTTGTCGAGCAGGTTGCCGATGGCCTGAACCAGCAGGAACGGCTCGCCCAGAAAGGCCGCGTCCTCGGCAACCCGGTTGTCGATCCGTACATGCTTGCGGGCGACGGCGGGCGCACGGGCGGCCAGCCATTCCGCCACGGTCTGACGCAAAGCAACCGGCCGCCGCTCCTGCGGTTCGCGCCGCTGCTCGACGGTGGCCAGCGCCAGCAGGCGTTCGATCAACTGCTGGAGCCGTTCGGCCTCCCCGGCGACCAGCCCGGCGAAGCGCGCGCGTTGCGGCCCCGGCAATTCGTCCTGCAACAGTTCGGCGGCCCCGGCGATGGCCGCCAGCGGGCTTTTCATCTCGTGGGTCAGGGTGTGGACGTAGCGCTCCACGTAATCCCGGCCGTCCAGCTTGTTCCGCATGGTTTCCAGCGCGTCCGCCAGCGCCCGCAGTTCCGGTCCGCCGCCTTTCGGGGCGCGCATCCGCCGACCGTCGGCGGCGGCGCGGGCGTAACCGGCCAATCGACCGATGGAACGGGCCAGCGACCAGGAAAACGCCAGCCCCACGCTCAGCGACACCGCCACCAGCACGGCGGCGGCGCGATACAGCTTGGCCTCGGCCCGGTCCACGTAGGGCTGGACGCTGGCGCCGGGCTTGGCCACGGTCAGCACGCCGACGATGCGCGCCCCGTCCCGAACCGGCGCCGCCACGTACATCACCGAGGTCCGATCATCGTGCGGGTCTTCGCGGGTGGTGCGGGCGCCGTATTCGCCGCGCAGGGTCAGGTAAACATCGTTCCAGCGGGAATAATCCTGACCGACATCCCGCCCGCCGGAGTCGAACAGCACCACGCCTCGCTGGTCGGTGATGTAGACGCGGTGGTCGAAAGCCCGTTTGACGATATCCCAAATCCGGGCGTTGGGCGCGCGACTGGCGTATTCCGCCAACCGGTCCTGGAAATGGCCATCGGCGATGCTGCCGTCGAGCAAGTCGTCGCGCACCAGCACCGCCAGCAGGTTGGCGGTGTCGATCAGCGTGTCCTCGGTCGCCTGGCGGAAGGCCGGCTTGAGTTCTTTGCCGAAGATGTTCAGGGAGAAATACACGCCCAGCCCGACGATCAGGAAATAGCCGAGAAACAGCTTGAGACCCAGACGCATGGCGGCGCGGTTTCGGGATCAGTCCGCGATCCGAATCGAATAGCCCAAGCCGCGGTGGGTGCGGATCGGATCGCGGTGCGGGTCGATCTCGCGCAGCTTGGCCCGCAGCGTCTTGATGTGCGTGTCCACGCTGCGCTCGAAGCTGGCGGCGGGGTCGGGCCAAACCCGGTCCATCAGTTGAGCGCGGGAGAACACCCGTTCCGGCTGGGCCAGCAGGGTCTTGAGAATGAGGTATTCATAGCGGGTCAGGTCCAGGGGACAGCCCTGAAAGCGAAGGGTGGCGCGGGTCTCGTCGATTTCGAAGCCGCTGGCCCCGGTGGTTTCGCCGGCGGCCGGTTCCGCCGCGCTGGCGTGGGTTCGGGCGGTGCGCTTGAGGATGGCCTTGACCCGGGCGGCCAGCTCGCGCGGGCTGAACGGTTTGCTGACGTAATCGTCCGCGCCCAGTTCCAGCCCGAGCACCCGGTCCAGTTCGGCGTTGCGGGCGGAGAGGATCAGCACCGGGAGGTCCGAGCCGCGTCTGATCCGCTTGAGCAGCTCCAGACCGGATCCATCGGGCAAACCGATATCGAGGATGAGCAGATCGTGGAGCCCGGCGGCCAATTCGGTTTCGGCCTCGCACGCCAGGGTGCGCCAAGTCACCTGGAAGCCTTCGCTGGTCAGGGCGAACTCGACAATTTCGGCGATGGTGGGTTCGTCCTCGACCAGCAGGATGCGGGCGGCCACGACCGGCGAAACCCGCTCAGGGACGCCGCGCGACAAAGGTGTTGCATTCCTTGATATCGCCCGTTTTCAGCCCCCGACTGAACCACTGCATCCGCTGCTCGGAAGTGCCGTGAGTGAAGGAATCGGGCGTCACGTAGCCGCGGGCCTGCCGCTGGAGTCGGTCGTCGCCGATGGCCGAGGCGGCTTTCATCGCCGCTTCGATATCGCCCGGTTCCAACACGCCCCGCTGCTGCGCATAGTGGCCCCACACGCCCGCCAGACAATCCGCCTGCAATTCCACCAGCACCGACAGCGCGTTGGCCTGCGCCTCGGGCAGTTGTCGCCGTTGCGCCTGCACCTTGGCGGAAATACCGGTCAGATTCTGGACGTGGTGCCCGATCTCGTGGGCGATGACGTAGGCGCGGGCAAAGTCGCCGGGCGCGCCAAAGCGCTGGGACAGCTCCTGAAAGAAAGACAGATCGAGATAAACCTGGCGGTCGCCCGGACAGTAGAAGGGACCGACGGCGGCACTGGCGAAACCGCAGGCGGATTGCGCAGCGTCGCGGAACAGGACCAGCTTCGGTCGCGCGTAGTGGCCGCCCTGCGCCTGGAACAATTGGCTCCAGGTATCCTCGGTGTCGCCCAGGACGGCGCTGACGAAATCCGCAGTCGGGTCGTTGGCGGGGAGCGTCCGGCGCTGCGGGGTTTGCGGGGTCTGCTGGGGCGCCGTCGCCGTCGATCCACCGCCCAGCAGGCTCAGCACTTGCGTGGGATCGACCCCGAATATCAGGCTCGCCACCAGCACCAGCACCAACCCGACGCCGCCCAGCTTGATGCCGCCGCCACGGACGGATGGCGACTCGTCTCGCCGGTCTTCCACGTTACTGCTGCGCCTCAGATCGCGCCAACGCATGGGGAGCCCTCCTCCGGTTCGCTGGCCAGAGATTCGTAGTATTGGTATTCGCTCACGGGTGGATCTCCATGGGGATTCCGGTCGGATCGGCGCTCAAGTCGTGCCGCCGCCAGGCGTTCGGTGGCAACGCGGCCGCCGCCAGTTCGCACAGATGGCCGTGGTGGGTAAAAAACAGCACCTGCGCGCGGCGGGCGAGTTCGGCCAAGACCGTCAGCGTCGCCGCCGCCCGGCCATCGTCGAATTGCACCAGCAAATCGTCGATGGCGATGGGAATGGCCTCGCGTTCCAGGAGATGTTCCTCGATGGCCGCGATGCGTAGCGCCAGAAAAAGCTGGTCGCGGGCGCCCTGACTCATGCCCGTCACCGTCAACCGCGAACCGTCCGGCCGCTGGCCCAGCAGAACTTGCCGGTCGTCCTGGTAATCCATCGCCAGACCGCCGAAGCTGCCCAGGGTGATGCGGGCGAAGATCGCGCTGGCGCGACTCAGCACCGGTCCCTGATGGCGTTCCTGATAAGCCTGCACGACTCGCGACACGATGGCGCCGGCCAATCGGGCGCGGGCGTAGGCGCGGGACTGTCGGGCGAGTCGGGCGGCAATTCCCTCGGCATCCTGTTGCGCCTGCGCCGCCACGTCGCCGCCATCGATGGCGTCAAAAGCGCGGCGCGCGTCCAGACAGGCCGCGTGGGCGGTTTCCACCTCGGTTTCACGCTCGCGGAGGGTGATTTCCAACTCATCCAGGCGGGCATGGGTGGCGTCCAGATCCTCGCCCTCGATCCCGGCCAGGACTTCGGCCAGCGGGCGGGCGGCGCCGCGCACCAGTTGCGCTTCGATTTCGGTCACCCGCTCGGTGAGCCGTCGCTTGTCCGCT
Organism: Candidatus Competibacteraceae bacterium; assembly: GCA_027492875.1. Lineage (GTDB taxonomy): Bacteria > Pseudomonadota > Gammaproteobacteria > Competibacterales > Competibacteraceae > Competibacter. Next base: position 6,600 of record JAPUDV010000137.1, read on the forward strand.
GCGCGTTCCTCGACCGCCGCCAGTTCGTCCGGCGATTCCACCCCGGCACGCCGAGTCAGTTCGATCAGGCGGTCGCGCTGACTGGCGGCGGCGGCCTTCGCCCGGTCGAGCCCGTGCTGTTCCCGGTCGATGGCGGCATCGATTTGCTTGCGCTGGCGGTCGGCGTCACGCGCTTCATTCAACGCGACGTACAGCGCGTCGGCGATCCGGTCGGCCGTCCGGTCGGCGGCGGGTTCGCCGATGGCGCGCGCCAGTTCCGCCAGCGCATTTTCAAAGTCGGAGCGCGTGGTCTGTTCTCGCCGAACATCGCCAAACAGCGCCTCCAGCCCGTGCAGGGTCTGGGCGATCTGATCCCACTGATCGAGCCGGACCCGCGCCTCCGCCGGCAAGGACTGGGGCGGCAGCCGCAGTTCGGTGGCGGCGGCGCTCCACTGTTCCTCCCAGACCACCCGCCTTCCCTTCAGTCCGGCGCGTTTCGCGGCAACTTCGCGCAACTCGGCGTGGTATTGGCGGATGCTGTTATCGAGTTTCGCGCGTTCCATGGCGATTTGGCGATCCCGCTCGATCGCCGCCCTGGTCCGCCCGAGCGCGGCCGACAGGGCTTCGTCTTCGGCCAATCCCGGCAAACCGCATCCCCGCAAGGCCCGATCCAGCGTTTGGCGAGCCGCCGCCAGCGCTGCGCCGATCTCCCGTCGTTCCCGCCGCAGCGTGTCCAGACGGGCGGAGCGCTCGACCAGCAGGGCATGTTTGCCCAGCCACTCCACCGCCGCGCCGGGCGAAAGCGCCGGCTGGCGTAGCGATTCGGCGATGCTGTTCCAGCGCTTGTCGAGCCGATCGCGTTCGGTGGCCAGATCGGCCCGCTGGCGCGCGAGATCCAAACGTGCCTGCTCCATGGCGGCGATGCGCTGGCGGAGGTTCTCGACGCTGATGGCCCGCTCGGCGTCGGCGCGCAGCAAGTCGGCCAAGCGATCCGCTTCGCGCAGGACGGCCTCGAAGGTATCGGCCAGCGCGGGGTTCGGCGCGCGTTCGACATAACCTTGACGAATCTGCCGCCAACCTTCATCGCGCTCCTGACGAGCCTGTTGGACCTGATCGTGGGTCACGATCTCGCCGGCGGCGGCCAGAGCGCGCAACTCGCGTTCCCGCTCGCCGATATCCCGCCGCAAAATTCCATCCTGATTTTTCAGGGCACGCTCTTCCTCGGCCCACTGGCGATAGCGGTCGCCCATCTCGGTCACCGTGGCCAGCAGCGGCACGCGCAGCGCGATCAATTCGTCGAACGATCCATTCCACAGCATCGCGGCTTCGCGGGCGAGCGCGGTTTCCAGTCCGGCAATCTCCCGCTCCATCTGGGCGAGCTGGCCGGTGAGGTCGCCGGCCGCGGTCGCCTGTTCGCGCGCCTGTTCCAGCGCGTCGAAAGACATGGGCGCGGGCTGGGTCTCCAGCGTATCCCGCAACCGCTGGAGCATTTCGGTCAACCCGCGCTCCCGTTCTTCCAGTTGCTCGTCCTGAACCGACCGTTTGTCGTATTCCTCCAGCAACGCCTGCACCCGCGCCCGCGCCGTGGGCGCGGGCAGCGCGGCGCGAACCCGCTCCGGCAGGTCCATCGACTCGGGTTCCGCCGTCAGCGCGGGATCGATAGCGGCCAGTTGGACGTTGAGGTCTCGTCGCGCGACGTCGAGATCCGCTTCGACGCGGGGCAGGCGTTCCAGGGTACCTCGATAATCGTTGGCGGCATGATGCAACTGCTCGATAACGCCCGCCTGGTTCAGCAGCGCCTCGCGGACCACCTGTTGGGAACGCTGCCGGCTCAACTTCTCCAGTTCCGCTTGGGCTTCGCGCTGATTTTCGGCGGCGGCGCGCAGGCGTTCCTCGGTTTCGATGCGCTGTTTTCCCGCCTCCGGCGGCAGGAGGGGAACCGTGGCCAGCGCGGTCAGTTCCTGAAGTTTCGCCGCGCGTTCGGCGGCCAGCGGCAAGTGGGCGATGATCCGGGACAAGCGGCGCTGCTCCTCGCGCCAGCGATTCAGTTCCGCGCGCAGCTCCAAATGCTTTTTCTCGGTCTGGCGCTTGGTCCGCTCGGCCTGTTCCCAGGCCGAGGAACGCACCGTGGCCTCCCGTACCCGTTTGCGCTGCTCTTCCAGTTCCTTAAGAGCGACCTGAATTTCGCTGGTGCTGGCGCGCGGGCGAAACAGTTTGGAGGCTTCGGCCTCCAGCTTGCCCGACAACTGACGCAGGTTAGCCAACCCCGCCGCCGCCGCGAACAGACTCTGACCAATCTCTCCCTTTCCCTCCAGTAGCTCGTTGCCGCCGTCCGTCAGTCCCTTAAGGTCCAGCCCGAACAGGGCGCGGTACAACCCTTCGTCGAGACCGCCCAACAACCGGGTCAGCGTGTCCTCGGCCAGCGGCTGGTCGGTGTATTCCTCGCCGCTGGCCTCGTCCAGCGCGAACAGGGTTTGCTTGCGCCCCTTGCGCCGCATCACCGTCAGCCGCCCGGCACCCTCGGTCGCCAGCACCGCGCCGATGCGCAAACGGGGGTTTGGATGGATGAAGTTGTCGGCGGTGCGTTCCTCGATCCCGAACAGCAGGCCGATGAGCGCGCGCAAGGTAGTGGACTTGCCCGCTTCGTTCGGTCCGTAAATGACGTGGAAATTCGGCCCGCCGGTAAAATCGAGCCGCCGCTCCGAGAAAGCGCCGAACGCTTTGAGATAGAGATGCTCAATCTTCATCAGGCGCCCTCATCCCCGGACAACCGCGCCAGCAGATCGGCCTCCACCTCGCCCAGCAGTTCGAGCAACGTCTCGGCGGCATCCAGGGGCAAGGCGTCGCGGCCCTCGCGGAGTTCCACCGGCAGCTTCCGCCGCAGTTCGCCCAGCGCCTCGTCGGCCACGGCGCGCAGCGCCTCCTCGTCCGTGGCGAACCGACGCAGCTCGCGCACCAGCAACCCGACGGGGTCATCGCGTTCGGCGATGCGCTCGAGATCCAGTAACGGCCGGGTGCGAAACTCGATTTTTTCGATCCAGGCCCGCCCGTTGCTGGCCTCGATCGCCGCACCGCGCAGCGCGTGCTCTACGGTTTCGGGTTGCGAGGCGAGTTGGCGATGCAGGAGACCGCTACCCCGGATTTGAACCCGTGCCGCCAGCGCGCGATCCCCGGACCGGGCGAGCCGTTGCCGCACATCCAGCCCCGCCACGTCCAGCAACGCATCCAGGTCGGGCAAGCCGTCGATGTCGAGCGTCAGGGTGTCCCAGCGCAGAACATCGAGCACGATGGACTGCTGCGAAATTTCTCCGTTCTCGACCGTCACCAGCGCGCAGCCCTTGGCGCCGGTTTCGCGGATATGTCGGCCCTGGGTGTTGCCGGGATAGACCACCCACGGCTCGCGGCACACCACCTCGGCGGCGTGGACGTGGCCGAGCGCCCAGTAGTCGTAGCCCTGGCCGCGCAGCACATCGAGACGGGTCGGCGCGTAGGGGTCGTGGCCGGGGCGACCGTCGAGCGAGCTGTGCAGCAGGCCCAGGTTAAAATAGCCGGCCACTGGGGACGGATAGCCGGCCGCCAAGTCGTCCACCACGGCGGCGGTCGCGAAACTCTGCCCGTGCACGGCGATGCCGATGTCGGTAAAAAGCCGGGTTTCCGGGTTGGAATCGGCGAACAGATGGACGTTCGCCGGCAGGCGCAGGGTCTTGGTGAGCCGACTGGCCGCATCGTGGTTGCCCCGAACGATGGCGACCGGGATACCGGCCTCGGCCAGTTGGGTCACGCCCTTGATGAAAAACAATCCGGTGTTGTGATCGGGCCAGTCGCCGTCGTACAAATCGCCGGCGATGACGACCAGATCGACCCGTTCGCGCAGGGCGGCGGCGATCAGATTTTCGAAGGCGCGGCGAGTGGCGCCCCGCACCTCGTCGACCGGAGCGCCCTCGTAGCGGTCGAGGCCGCGCAGCGGGCTGTCGAGATGCAGGTCGGCGGCGTGCAGGAAGCGCATGGCATTGGGGATGCGGGTTTGGCGGCGGATTCTCTAGAGCTTAGATGAACCCACCTTAGCGATCAATGAGATGCATCCCGAAAGAAACGCAGCGGAGCTGCCTCTTTCACCGCGCCGCGAAATCGATGCGCGGGTCCACCAGACGATAGCTCAAATCGCTGACCAGATTCAGCAGCAGACCGATCAGACTGAACATGTAGAGCGTCCCGAACATCACCGGATAATCGCGTTTCACCACCGCCTCGAAGCCCAGCAATCCCAAGCCATCCAGCGAGAAGATCACCTCGATCAACAGCGAACCGGTGAACAACATGCTCACCAGCCTCGCCGGAAAGCCGGCGATAACCAGCAGCATGGCGTTGCGAAACACATGCCCGTACAACACCCGTCGCTCGCTCAGGCCCTTGGCGCGGGCGGTGACCACATACTGTTTGTTGATCTCGTCCAGGAAGGTGTTTTTGGTCAGCATGGTCAGCGAGGCGAAACCACCGATCACCATCGCCGTCACCGGCAGGGTCAGGTGCCAGAAGTAATCGGCGATCCGCGCCGGCCAGCTCAGGTCCGCCCAATTGTCCGACCATAACCCCCGCAGCGGAAACCAGTCCAGATAACGCCCCCCGGCGAACAGGATGATCAGCAAGATGGCGAACAGGAACGCCGGGATGGCGTAACCCACGATCACCGCCGCGCTGGTCAGCACGTCGAAGCGCGAACCGTCGCGCACCGCCTTGGCGATCCCCAGGGGAATCGAGATCACATAGATCAGCAAGGTGCTCCACACCCCCAGCGAGATCGAGACCGGCAGCTTGTCCAACACCAGATCCAGGACCGCGCGGTCGCGAAAATAGCTCTTACCCAGATCGAAGCTCAGATAATCGCGGACCATCCGCCCAAAGCGCAGGTAAGCCGGCCGATCGAAACCAAACTGGCGGTTGAGCTCGGCGATGAAGGCCGGATCGAGACCTTGCGCGCCGCGATAAGCGCCATTGCCACCAGCGTTTTGCGACACCGCGACGCCCCGCCCTGCCTCGACACCCTCGCCGCCGCCGACCCGGGCCGTGGCGGAAACGGCGGTGTTCTTGAGTTGCGCCAGCAGTTGTTCCACCGGCCCGCCGGGGGCGATCTGCACGATGGCAAAGTTGATGGCGATGATGCCGAGCAGGGTCAGTGGAATCAGCGCCAGGCGGCGGAGGATATAGGCGAACATGCGGTTGGACTACGGCTTGTCGGCGGTTTTGGTTCCGGCCAGCGCCGCCGCCTTGGCGGGATCGATCCACCAGGCGTCCAGTTGCACGCCTTGCAGCGGCGTCACCGCCGGATAGCCGAATTTGTCCCAGTAGGCAATGCGGGCATAGGGGATATGCCAGTGTGGAATCACCAGATAATTCCACTGTAGCGCCCGGTCCAGCGCCCGCACCCGCGTCGCCAGACTGGCGCGGTCGGGCGCGGCGATCACCTGATCCACCAAGCGATCCACCGCCGGATTTTTCAGGCCGACCAGATTGCGGCTGCCGGGCTGATCGGCGGCGGCGCTGCTCCAAAACTCCCGCTGCTCGTTGCCGGGCGACAGCGACTGACCCCAGACGTTGACTACCATGTCGAAATCGAAATCGCGCAGCCGATTCTCGTATTGCGCCGAATCCACCGTGCGCACGCTCATCTCGATGCCCAGCCGCTCCAGGTTGCGGGCGAAGGGCAGCGCGATCCGTTCCCAGGTCGGCTCGGCGATCAGCAGTTCGAAGCGGAAGGGCTCGCCGGTCTGGGCGTTGACCAGCTTGCGGTCGCGGAAGGTCCAGCCCGCTTCCCGCAACAGTTGCAGGGCCTTTTGCAAGTTGGCGCGCAGTTGGGCATCGTCGTTCGCGACCGGCGGTTCGTAGGCGGTGGTGAACACCGCCGGCGGCAGTTCCTTACGCAGCGGTTCCAGCAGCGCCAGTTCTTCCGGCGACGGCAGGCCCCGCGCCGCCAGTTCGGAGTTATCGAAATAGCTGCGAGTCCGGGTGTATTGGTTGTAGAACAGGTTGCGATTGCTCCACTCGAAATCGAAGGCGTAGCCCAGCGCCTGGCGCACCCGGGAATCCTGAAACAAGGGTCGGCGCAGATTGAACGCGAAACCCTGCATCCCGGATGGCATCTGGTTGAGGAAGGTCTCCTTCTTCACCAGGCCCTTGGTCAAGGCGGGGAAATCGTAGCCGGTTGCCCACTGCTTGGCGGAATTCTCCAATCGCAGGTCATAAGCGCCAGACTTGAACGCCTCCAGCGCGACCGTGACATCGCGGTAGTAGTCGTAGCGCAGCCGGTCGATGTTGTGCAGTCCCCGGTTCACCGGCAAATCCTTGCCCCAATAATTCTCGTCGCGCTGGTAGACGATGAAACGCCCTGGCTCGAAGCGTTCGATCCGGTAGGGGCCGCTGCCTACGGGGACTTCCAGGGTGGTCGCGCTGAAATCCCGATCTTGCCAGTACTTCTTCGACAACACCGGCATCTGGCCCATGATCAGCGGTAGTTCCCGATTTTCGCCGGGGGAAAAAACGAACTTTACCTGTCGATCGCCCAGTTTCTCGGCCTTGGCGACGTTGGCGTAATAGAGTCGATAAAAGGGACTACCCTTGGTCTTCAACGTCTCGAAGGAAAACAGCACGTCGGCGGCGGTGATCGGACTGCCGTCGTGAAATTTCGCCTGGGGTCGAATCGCGAACGTCGCCGACCCGCGATCCTCGGCCACATCCACGCTCTCGGCGATTAAACCGTACTCGCTGAACGGCTCGTCCTTACTGTCGGTCAGCAGCGTTTCAAACAATTGACCGATGCCTGCGGCGGCCTCGCCCTTGATATTAAAGGGGTTGAAGGTATCGAAGCCGCCGATGGCGGCAAAACGCGCCTCGCCACCCTTGGGCGCGTTGGGGTCGACATAATCGAAGTGGTGAAAATCCGGCCCGTACTTCGGCTGGCCGTGCAGGGCGATGCCGTGGACCGGGTCGCCAAGCACAACGGTCGCGACCAGAAGAGTCGCCAATCCCAGCAGGCCTGCGGCCCGCGGCCAGGAGAAACGGTTTTTTGCGCGCGTCATGCACTATCCTTTACAGTTCGCAAATGCTGTGACCCGTCTAAACGATACCAAAACACTACAGGAGTTCATTATGGGCTTTCTCGCCGGCAAACGCGCCCTGATCGTGGGAATCGCCAGCAACCGTTCCATCGCCTGGGGCATCGCCCAAGCCATGCGCCGGGAAGGCGCCGAACTGGCTTTTACCTATCAGAATGACAAGTTACAGCCCCGGGTCGAGAAAATGGCCGCCGAACTGGGCAGCTCCATCACCCTGCCCTGCGACATGGAAAGCGACGCCCAGATCGAGGCGGTATTCGAGGGACTCAAACAGCGCTGGGACGGGTTGGACATCATCGTCCACTCGGTGGCGTACGCCCCGCGCGAGGCGCTGGAGGGCGATTTCCTGGCGGGGATCAGCCGCGAAAACTTTCGCGTTGCCCACGACATCAGTTCCTACAGCTTCGCGGCGCTGGCCAAGGCCGCCCGACCGCTGATGCAAGGCCGGCGGGGCGCGTTGATCACCATGACCTATCTGGGGGGAGCGCGGGTGGTGCCCAACTACAACGTCATGGGTTTGGCCAAGGCCAGCCTGGATGCCAACGTCCGTTATCTGGCGCAGGCGCTGGGTCCGGAAGGGATTCGGGTCAACGCCATTTCCGCCGGGCCGATTCGCACTTTGGCGGCTTCCGGCATCAAGAATTTCCGCAAGATGCTGGATACCTTCGAGCACATCGCCCCGCTGCGCAAGTGCGTTAGCATTGAAGAAGTGGGTAACACGGCAGCGTTTTTATGCTCGGATCTGGCGTCCGGCATCACCGGCGAGATCGTCTATGTGGACGGCGGATTCAACACCGTCGCGCTGGGCGCCCTGGACTAAACCGGCCGCGCGCCCGTCGGCCTAAACGCGCGGCCATCGTACCGCACGAACGCCGGCGGGCTCACAGGCGATCGGAATAAACCACGACCTTGGTCTTGGCCCGCGCGCTGTCCAGCAATTGCTCGAATTGCCCCGACCCCGTTTGTTGCGCCAGCTTTTGCGCCAACGCCTTGCGCTCGTCCTCGCCCAGCGCATCCGGCTGACCGGGCACCACCCGCGCAACCTCGAACACGGCCTGATCACCGTTGGCCAACACCGTCGAACCCAGCGCCACTTGGCCGGCTTGCGGTTGCGGCAGGCGGAACGCGGCGGCTAGCACGGCGCCGTCCACCGACGACGCGGCGTCGCGACCCACCAGGCCGGCGTTCTTATATTCACCGCCAAGCTCCGCCGCCAGCGTTTGCAAATGTTCGCCCTTGGCGGCGCGCGCCCTCAGCGTCTCGGCATCCTTGGCCAAGGCTTCGCGGGCCTGCTGCTGGCGCAGCAATTTGACGATGTCCTCGCGCGATTCCTCCAGCGTGCGCGGGGTGGCGTCCTTGTGCTCCTTGACTCGAACCACCACCACATGGCCCGGTTCCAATTCGACCGGTTCGCTGTTCATGCCGCGCTTGAGCAGGTCTTCACCAAACGCGCTGTTAACCACCTTGGAGTTGGCGATGAGCCCTTCCCCGCCGCCCTGGCGGCTGAACCAACCGCTTTCTTGCACCGGCACGCCCAGCGCCGTTGCCGCCGGCTCCAGGCTGTCGGGATGCTCGTAACTCAAATTGGCCAGCGTCTGGCCGATCTCGTAAAAGCGGTTCTCGGCCTTCTGCTGGCGCAACTCCTTGGCCACGGTCGCGCGCACCTCCTCGAACGGCTTGACCTGGGCCGGAGTGATACTGTCCAGGCGGATGATGTGGAATCCCGACGGCATTCGCACGGGATCGCTGACTTCGCCAGGATTCCGCATGGCGTATAAGGCCTTCTCGAACGCGGGTTCGGCGAACATGCCCCGCGTGATCGCGCCCAACTCGCCGCCTTCCAATTCGCCGGATTGATCGGCCTGCACTTCCCGCAAGACCTGGTCAAAACTCTTGACACCGGAACGAACGCTGTCGGCAATCCGCTGCGCCCTGACGTGGGCCTTTTCCACGTCGGCCTCGCCGGCATCCGTCGGCAACTTGACCAGAATGTGCGAAGCCGAGCGCTCCTCGGGCCGACCGTATTTGGTGATCTGCTCCTGGTAGCTGGTCCGTAACTCATCCTCGCCGATCTCGATGCCCTCGGCGATTTGCGCCAGTTTCAGCTCGATGAACTGTAGTCGCAGCTGCTCGGGATTGACAAAACGATCTTTATTTTTCTCGAAGTAATTCCGGATAGCCGCATCGTCCACGGTTGCCCCGGCGAGATATTTTTCCAGCGGCAGCACCGCGTATTGCAGGTCGCGCTGCTGTTTGAGCAAGGCGATCACTTGCGTCAATTCGGCCGGAGTAGCCACGACCGAAGCCACGATGCCGTCGCGCAGTTGAGCAGTCGCCAGCGACTGCCGCAGCCCTTCCTCAAACGTCGCCGTGGTAAACCCCTGATTGCGTAGCAACCGCGCGTACAGGTCCTTGTTGAACCCACCGCTTTGCTGGAATACCGGCAACGCGACCAGCGCATCGTGCAACTGCTGGTCGCTGATGCGAAGCCCCTGGTCGCGGGCAAGCTGGTTTAGCACCCGCTCGTCGATCAACTGCCGTAGCGCCTGTTGCTTGAGTCGCGGCCCCTCCAGCAGAGCCGGATCGGCGTTACTGCCCAACGCGGCCTGCATGCGCTGGCGTTGCTGCTGGTAGGACCGTTGAAATTCCTGCAGGGAGATCTTGCTGCCACCCACCACGGCGGCGTCTGCGGATCCGCCGGTTTCGAAATATTGATTAATGCCCCATAAGGCGAACGGGACGGTCAACAACCCGATGATGGTGTAGGCGAACCAGCCTTGGGCGCGATCGCGGATTTTCTGTAGCAGCATGGCAATTACCCGGTTTCAGGTCGGATCGCTCGGCACGCAATAGAGTCGGCGCGCGGCGAGCGCCCATGAAAAAAGGGTGTCGGAACGACACCCCTGGACATTTGGCGGAGCGGACGGGGCTCGAACCCGCGACCCCCGGCGTGACAGGCCGGTATTCTAACCATCTGAACTACCGCTCCAAATGGGACTAATCGGACAAAATACAACGAAAACACAATAAAATCTGGCGGAGCGGACGGGGCTCGAACCCGCGACCCCCGGCGTGACAGGCCGGTATTCTAACCATCTGAACTACCGCTCCGGCATCCAAACCTGGTGGGTGCTGAGGGACTTGAACCCGCGACCCTCGCCTTGTAAGGGCGATGCTCTCCCAACTGAGCTAAGCACCCTCGGAAAAAGGTCTTCTATTTTATCGCGTCCCTGAGGGTTTTGCCAGCCTTGAAGACTGGGGACTTACTGGCCTTGATTTCCATGGCCGCGCCGGTTTTGGGATTGTGTCCGGTGCGAGCCGGGCGTTCCCGCACCGAGAATGTTCCGAAGCCCGTCAGCACCACGGAATCTCCACTTTGCAGGGATTTACCGATGGCCCCCAACATGGCGTCAACGGCCTTGCCCGCCGCCACCTTGGATAGATCGGTTGCCTGGGTGACAGCTTCAACCAATTCAGTCTTATTCATGATCCCCCTTCCTGTGCAGTCTTGTTCGTTATCTGACCTGTGCGGTATCAGGGCATGGCCCACGACGGCCGTATTAAGCGTATAACAGCAATTTCGTTTTTATAACAGGGCGTTTAAAGCACTGTCAATCAGCCCGGAGATTTCAGTGGGCGCGCACGTTTTCCAAGGCATTGCCCGTCTTGGTCGCCGCTTCCGGCGCGGCCGCTTCATCCACCAGCTCCGCTCCATTCCGGGATGGAGTTACGGGTAGGGACTGCAGGGCGACTTTCAGCACCTGGTCGATCCAACGGATCGGCCGCACATCGAGTTTGGCCAAAATATTATCCGGGATTTCCACTAAATCCTTACGGTTATCTTCTGGAATCAACACCGTCGTGATGCTGCCCCGATGTGCCGCCAGCAGTTTTTCCTTGAGTCCGCCGATCGGCAGGATCTCGCCACGCAGAGTGATTTCGCCGGTCATGGCCACATTGGAGCGCACGGGAATTCGGGTCAGCGCCGACACCAGGGCCGTACACATGCCGATACCGGCACTGGGGCCATCCTTGGGCGTCGCCCCTTCCGGCACATGTATGTGCAAATCGTATTTCTGGTGGAATTCCGGATCGACGCCCAACGCATCGGCGCGGCTGCGCACCACGGTCATCGCCGCTTGAATGGACTCCCGCATCACCTCGCCCAATTGCCCGGTATGAATCAGCCGGCCCTTGCCCGGCACCAGAACCGCCTCAATACGGAGCAGTTCTCCGCCGACCTCGGTCCAGGCCAATCCGGTCACCTGACCGACCTGATCCCGCTCCTCGGCCAGACCGTGGCGGAACCGCCGTACCCCCAAATAGTTGTCCAGCCTCTCGGACGTGACCACGATCTTGCCCTCGACCGGTTTCAGAGTGATCTCCTTGACCACCTTGCGGCAGATTTTGGCGATCTCCCGCTCCAGATTGCGCACGCCGGCCTCGCGGGTATAGAACCGAATGATATCGAGGAGGGCGTCCTCGGTGATTTCCAGTTCTTCCTCGCGCAAGCCGTTGTTGGCAAGCTGTTTGGCAACGAGATAGCGGATTGCAATGTTAAGTTTCTCATCCTCGGTGTAACCAGGAATCCGAATCACCTCCATGCGGTCCAGCAGCGGCGGCGGGATGTTGAGTGAGTTGGCGGTCGCCACGAACATCACGTCCGACAGATCGAAGTCCACTTCCAGGTAGTGGTCGTTAAAAGTGTTGTTTTGCTCGGGGTCCAGCACCTCCAGCAGCGCCGACGAGGGGTCGCCGCGGAAGTCCATCGACATCTTGTCGATTTCGTCGAACAGAAATAATGGGTTGCGCACACCCACCTTGGCCAGGTTCTGGACGATCTTGCCCGGCATCGAACCGATGTAGGTACGGCGGTGGCCACGGATTTCCGCCTCGTCGCGCACCCCGCCGAGCGACATCCGCACGAACTTGCGGTTGGTGGCGCGGGCGATGGAGCGCCCCAGCGAAGTTTTGCCCACGCCCGGCGGTCCGACCAGACACAGGATCGGCCCCTTGAGCTTGCGCGCACGCTGTTGCACGGCCAGATATTCAAGGATTCGTTCCTTGACCTTCTCCAGACCGTAGTGATCGGCTTCCAGGATACCCTCGGCCATGTTCAGATCCTGGTGGATCTTGGTACGCTTTTTCCAGGGCACGCTGACCAGCCAGTCGATGTAGTTGCGCACCACCGTGGCCTCGGCCGACATCGGCGACATCATTTTCAGCTTGTTCAGCTCCGCCTGCGCCTTGGCCTTGGCATCCTTGGGCATCCCGGCCTTTTCGATGCGCTGAACCAGTTCCTCGATTTCATTGGGCGCATCTTCCAGATCGCCGAGTTCTTTCTGAATCGCCTTCATCTGCTCGTTCAGATAATACTCGCGCTGGCTTTTCTCCATCTGCTGCTTGACTCGGCCGCGGATGCGCTTCTCGACCTGGAGAATGTCGATCTCGCCCTCCACCAATCCCAGCAGATGTTCGAGCCGCTCGCGCAGGTTCTGTATTTCCAGCACCTTCTGCTTTTCGTCCAGCTTGAGCGTCATGTGGGCGGCGATGGTGTCGGCCAAGCGGCTGGGATCGTCGATGCCGGATACGGAAGTCAGTACCTCGCCGGGGATTTTCTTGTTGAGTTTGACGTACTGGTCGAAGGTATTGAGCAGCGAACGCACCAGCGCCTGGATTTCCTGCGACGCGCTCTCATCCAGCACGGGCTCCAGCAGCGACACCTCGGCGATGAAACAGGCCTGAGTTTCGGTAAAGCGATGAATGCCCACCCGCTGGCTGCCTTCCACCAGCACCTTGACCGTGCCATCCGGCAATCGCAGCAGTTGCAGGACGTTCGACAGCGTCCCGATCGCGTAGATGTCGCCGGTTCGAGGGTCATCCACCTCGGCGCTCTTTTGCGCCACTAGAACGATACGCTTGTTGCTCTGCATGGCCAGATCGAGCGCATGGATGGATTTCTCCCGACCGACGAACAACGGAATTACCATGTGGGGATAAACCACCACGTCGCGCAGCGGCAACACCGGCATCAGCGCATGACCGGACAAACTGTCGAACTTGGTCTCGTTCTGCTTCATGGCAGACCCTCCGCGGTTAAGCCGGGCGGCAAAATGGGTAGCGGCAATCCAGCGGGCCGGATGCGGCAAGCTTGTTGTCCAACAGCGGGATCGCGCATGGCTGCGCCCAGCCGCACGCAAATCGCCGGGCGGGCGAGTCCGCCGGCGGGCGTCGGGCAAGCGGACCGGGCGGATCAATCGTGCGCGGCTGCGCGCCGTTCGATGTTCTCGTAGATGAAATACGGTTTGGCGCGACCTTCAACCACGGAGTCGTCGATCACCACTTTGCAGACGTTCTGCATGCTGGGCAGGTCATACATGGTATCAAGCAAGATATGCTCCAGAATAGTGCGTAGACCGCGGGCGCCGGTCTTGCGTTCCATGGCCTTGCGGGCGATCGCCCGCAAGGCTTCCTCGCGAAATTCCAGCTCGCTGCCTTCCATCTCGAACAATTTGTTGAATTGTTTGGCGACCGCATTTCTGGGTTCGGTCAGAATCCGCACCAGCGCGCTTTCATCCAGTTCGGTCAACGTGGCGACCACCGGCAACCGGCCGACAAACTCCGGGATCAGTCCGTACTTGATCAAATCCTCCGGTTCGACCGCCGTCAGCACCTCGCCGACACTCTTGCCGCCGTCCTTGCTTTTGACGTCCGCCGAAAACCCGATGCCCCCCTTGTCGGAGCGGCTGCGGATGACCTTGTCCAGCCCAGCGAAGGCGCCGCCACAAATAAACAGGATGTTGGTGGTGTCCACCTGCAGGAATTCCTGCTGGGGATGCTTGCGCCCACCCTGCGGCGGCACCGAGGCCACGGTGCCTTCGATCAGCTTGAGCAGGGCCTGCTGCACCCCTTCGCCCGACACGTCGCGGGTAATTGAAGGGTTATCGGACTTGCGCGAGATTTTGTCGATCTCGTCGATATAGACGATGCCGGTCTGCGCTTTCTCCACGTCGTAGTCACATTTTTGAAGCAGCTTTTGGATAATGTTTTCCACATCTTCGCCGACGTAGCCGGCTTCGGTCAGGGTCGTGGCGTCGGCGATGGTGAACGGCACGTTAAGAAACCGGGCCAGGGTTTCGGCCAGCAGCGTCTTGCCCGAACCGGTGGGACCGATCAGCAGAATGTTGCTCTTGGTCACTTCCACTTCAGAACTTTTCGCGCGGCCAGCGCGTTGCAGTTCCAGCCGCTTGTAATGATTGTATACGGCGACGGCAAGGACTCTTTTGGCGCGTTCCTGGCCGATGACGTATTCATCGAGAACCTGGTTGATGTCATGTGGCTTGGGTAGTTTGCTGGAAGCGGCGGGCGCCGTCTCTTCCATTTCCTCGCGGATGATGTCGTTGCACAACTCAACGCATTCGTCGCAGATGAACACATTCGGTCCCGCGATCAGTTTGCGCGCCTCATGCTGACTTTTGCCACAAAAAGAGCAATACAACAGCTTGTCGTCGTCGCTCCTGTCACTTCGGTCTCTGCTCATAATGCCTTCCTCGTCATCGCGCGATCATCGGATCCGGATATGGCGGTGCTCCGTGGTTCACCGCGCAATAGGTGTCGCAGGTATCGCGGCTCGGGGTTGGGACCATCGGCCCGGCGCCGGAAACCACGCGCGAATTACGTCAGTTTAATGGGACACGCTGGTTCAGCACTGCATCGATCAGACCATACTCAACCGCCTCGGCGCCACCCATGAAGTTATCGCGGTCGGTATCGACAGCAATCTTTTCAATGGGCTGACCGGTATGTTTGGCCAGAATCCGGTTGAGCCGGTCCCGAACCAGCAGAATTTCCCGGGCATGGATGTCAAAATCGCTGGCCTGCCCCTGAAAACCGCCCAGTGGCTGATGGATCATAACGCGCGAGTGCGGCAGGCAAAACCGCTTGCCCGCCGCGCCGCCGGCCAGCAGCAGCGCGCCCATGCTGGCCGCCTGGCCCACGCACATGGTGCTGACGTTCGGCTTGATGAACTGCATGGTATCGTAAATCGCCAAGCCGGCGCTGACCGAGCCCCCCGGCGAATTGATGTATAGATGAATGTCCTTGTCCGGATTGTCGGCCTCGAGAAACAGCAATTGTGCGACCACCAGGTTGGCGGCGTAGTCCTCGACCGGTCCCACCAGGAACACCACCCGTTCCTTCAATAAACGGGAATAGATATCGTAGGCCCGCTCGCCGCGCGCGGTTTGCTCGACCACGATCGGCACGAGGTTGAGGGCCTGAATGCCGGCGAAGGCGCCGTTTTTACTCATTCGGAAAACTCCTGAACGACCGGTCCGGCCGGTTGCTTGCCGGGAGTCATGATTTCGGCAAAGGTGCTGGGCGCGTCGGTCACCTGCACCCGTTCAAGCAACCAGTCCACGATCTGGTCTTCAAGCACCAGCATGCGCACGCCGTCGAGCGCCTGCGGCGTCTGTTCGTACCAGCGCAGCACTTCGGCCGGTTCCTGGTAAGTCGCGGCGAGGGATTGCAGGTAATTTCGGACCTGCTGCTCGTCAACCTGGATCCCCTGGACGGCCGCCAAGCGGGAAACCAGCAGGCCCAAGGCGACCCGTCGGCGCGCTTCGGGTCCCAGCAGTTGCGCCTTGAACTCGCGAACCTTTTCCTCGTCGTCGCCGGTCGGAAAACGCAACTGGCGGGCCAGATTTTCGATCTCGAACTGAATTAGCACTTGGGGCAACGGAATGTCATTAGTTTCCAACAACCCCTGCATCACCTGCCGTTTGGTACGAGCTTTGATGCCATCGCGCAACTCGCGTTCCATGTTATCGCGCAGCGATTGCCGGAGACCGGCAACCCCCCCCTCCCTGACATCGAAGCTGTCGGCGAAAGCCTCATCCACCTCGGGCAGGGTGGTTTCTTCCACCGCGTGAAGCTTGACGTGGAAATGAGCGGTCTTGCCGGCCATGTCCCCGATGTGATAGTCCTCCGGGAACGTCATGTCGAACTCGATCTCCGCGCCCACGTTCAGACCGACCAGCCGATCCTCGAAATCCTTGAGCATGGTCGCCTTACCCAGCACCACGGTGGTGTTTTCGCCTTTACCACCCGGGAAATCCTGGTCGTCGATCTGGCCGTCGAAGTCGATTCGAACGCGATCGCCACCTCGGGTCGGACGTTCCACCACATTCCAGACCGCCCGCTGCTCGCGCAAGGTTTCGATCATGTTGTCGACATCCTGTTCGGTCACCTCCGCTACCGGCCGCTCGATCCTGATGCGCTCAAAGCCGGCTAGCTCAAACTCGGGCATGACTTCGAAGGTGACGCAATATTCGAGATCTTGCCCCTCTTCCAAGGGTTTGGGCTCGATTTTCGGGCCGCCGAGAGGGCTTAATTTCTCCCGAAGCAGGGCTTCATGCAGGCTGTGCTCCACTAACTCGCTCACGGCTTCGTGCCGTACTTGATCGCCGTACATCCGTTTGATCAGCTTGAGCGGTACCTTTCCTGGACGGAAACCGTCTACCTTGGCCCGTTGGGACAGGGACTGCAAGCGGTCCTGGATTTCCTTGGCGAGCCGTTCGGCGGGGACCTGCACGGTCACCCGGCGCTCCAAATCGCTCAGCCTCTCAACTGAAACCTGCATCGATGCACCTCAAGTCTGTTGATCGTTGTGTGTTGGCAAGCCCGCCCGCCGCCTGGGTTTCAAGAAAAATAGAAGCCAGGCCATCATTCCGCAGGCGTACAGCGAAGAATGGTGCGAAAGGAGAGACTCGAACTCTCACGGGTTATCCCACTGGAACCTAAATCCAGCGCGTCTACCAGTTCCGCCACTTTCGCGGGAAAACAATGTTGCCGTGGCCAATGACCAGGGTAAAAAAATCGACCGACGCCATGTTGCCGCCGTTTGTAACGGGTCGAGTATACAGGACAACGCGCCGCCCAAGACAGCGAACGGGCTTCGGTTTGGCGCGAGACGGCGACGATGGAGCTGGACAACGATGAACGTCGAAGATGGTGGGCCGTGTAGGACTCGAACCTACAACCAATTGATTAAGAGTCAACTGCTCTACCAATTGAGCTAACGGCCCAGAAGAGCTTGCGAATGGGATCGGCAACCATCCCGACACAATTAAGGTTTGACTGGGGTGGACGATGGGACTCGAACCCACGACGACCGGATCCACAATCCGGGGCTCTACCAGCTGAGCTACGCCCACCATTGCAACCGCATCAACCCCGCCGGGATTTGGCGCGCCCGGCAGGACTCGAACCTGCTACCCTCAGCTTAGAAGGCTGATGCTCTATCCACATGAGCTACGGGCGCGTTGTCACGGGGAAACAACCCAGCAAGGCGCCCGGCCCGTATATGGTCGGGGTAGAGGGATTCGAACCCACGACCCCCTGCTCCCAAAGCAGGTGCGCTACCAGACTGCGCTATACCCCGTTCGCGATCAGCCAACCTTGGCAACCCGCGTTTCCATGCAGGATTAAGAATTCTATTTTTGCTTGGCGCCGACGTCAAGCCGCTTTTTCAACTTCGCCGCCAAACCGTCCCTTTCGATGTATCCTCAAGCACGACTCCCGCCGCCTGCAACAGATTCCGAACGCGATCCGCCTCCGCCCAGTCGCGGGCCTTGCGAGCGGCGGCGCGCTCGGCAATCAAGGCTTCGATCCGCTCGGCGGTCCATGCGGAGGCGGAATCCGTACTCGCCTGTCCACACAGGAAATTTTCAGGGTCGGCTTGCAATAGGCCGAGCAATCCGCCCAACCGGCGCAGGTTGGAACTCAAGCCCGTCGCCCTCGCCTCGTCCTCGGCGCGCAGGCGGTTGATTTCGCGAGCCAGCTCGAACAATACCGCCAGAGCCTCGGGCGTGTTGAAATCGTCATCCATGGCCTGTTCGAACCGGGCGCGCCAGCCTTCGTCGATTGGAGCGTCCAGGGTCGGCAGACCGCGTAGCGCCGTGTACAGCCGAGTGAGCGAAGCCTTGGCATGGTCCAGGTTTTCATCGGAGTAGTTCAACGGACCCCGGTAGTGACTGGACAAAATGAACAGTCGCACCACCTCCGACTGGTAGCGTCGCAGCACCTCGCGCACGGTGAAAAAGTTGCCCAGCGATTTGGACATTTTCTCTTCGTTCACCTGCACGAAGCCGTTGTGCATCCACACATTGACGCAGCGATGGCCGCTGGCCGCCTCGGATTGGGCGATCTCATTCTCGTGGTGGGGAAATTTCAGGTCCATGCCCCCGCCGTGAATGTCAAAGTGTTCGCCCAGGCAGCGGGTGGACATCGCCGAACATTCGATATGCCAGCCGGGCCGACCCGCCCCCCACGGCGACGGCCAACTCGGTTCGTCGGGTTTGGCGGCTTTCCATAGCACGAAGTCCAGCGGGTCGCTCTTGGCTTCTTCCACTTCGATCCGCGCCCCAGTTCGGAGATCGTCCAGCTTCTTGTTGGCCAACCGCCCATAGCGCTCGAAACGGCTCACGTCGTAGTACACGTCGCCGGTGGCGCCGACATAGGCGAAACCCTTGTCCAGCAGGGTTTGAATCATGGCGATCATGTCGGCCATGGCCCCGGTGGCGCGCGGCTCCTGAGCCGGCGGCAAAATACCCAGCGCGTTCAAATCTTCGTGCATGGCCTGGATGAAGCGGCCAGTCAGCGCTTGAAAATCCTCGCCGTTTTCCTGGGCGCGGCGGATGATTTTATCGTCGATATCGGTGATGTTGCGCACGTAGGTCACGTCGTAACCCTTGGATCGCAGCCAGCGCAGCACCACATCGAACGCCACCATGACCCGCGCGTGGCCAACATGACAGTAATCGTAGACCGTCATGCCGCACACATACATCCGCACCTTGCCGGGTTCGATGGACCGGAATTCTTCTTTTTGACGGGTCAAACTGTTGAAAATCTGGAGCATGAAAGGATCTCTTGAGCCATAAAGTCACCGCACCTTTTTAGGATACGTCAGATGCCAGATACTGGAAATCTGGCGCTGGATAAATGCCCATTAACCGCGGGCGAAGCAGATTCAGGATATCGCGGCCAAGCGGGTCAAACTCACGGTGGAGGGATCGCGTTCAGGCCGGTCCCCCCGGTCATTGAAGCACGCCAAAAACGAGAGCCCGTGCCAGCGGCAGGTCTTTTTGGGCTGGCGAAAGCGTCGCGACAAGGCCCATCCGTCCACCGCGACGTGGGTCCCGGCGTTGATCTTGCCTTTTGCCAAGTCCCGCAGGTCGTTCTCGCCGTGGTTGCCACAGGTCGCCTATCGCTTGGAGCACTGGAAAATTTACAGCAAGGAATACGACGATGGCAGGAAATCGAGGTTAACTCGGGATAAAATCACGAGTGTTTTTCCGCAAGTCAATGCTATCCCCCGACCGCGTCGGCCGGGGGGATTCTCGTTGGGCCGGGGAGAGTTTTTGGACAATGCGCGTGGCGCTGGGTATCCAATACGACGGAGCCGGTTTTCGCGGCTGGCAGGCGCAACCGGCGGGATCGCGGACCGTGCAGGCCACACTGGAACGGGCGCTGGCTGGGGTTGCCGACCACCCGGTCGGCCTGACCTGCGCCGGCCGCACCGACGCCGGCGTTCACGCCGCTGGCCAAGTCGCGCATTTCGACACCCGCGCAGTCCGGCCGACGCGGGCCTGGGTGCGGGGCGGTAACGCCCACCTGCCGCCGGATATCAGCCTGAGCTGGGCCTGCGAAGTGCCGGATGATTTTCATGCCCGCTTCTCGGCCTCGGCTCGCCGCTACCGTTACCTGATCTACAACCACCCTCAGCGCTCGGCTTTATGGCGCACGCGCGCGGCTTGGCACTACCAGCCGCTGGATGCTGCCCGGATGCGCGCGGCGGGTCAGGCGCTGGTGGGCGAGCACGACTTCAGCGCGTTTCGCGCCGCCGGATGTCAGGCTCGTCACCCCATCCGGGACGTTCTGGAACTGGTGGTGTGGCGGCGGGGCGATGGCGTGTTGCTGGAGATTGAAGCCAACGCTTTTCTACACCACATGGTTCGGAACATTGTCGGGGTGCTACTGGCGATCGGGGTCGGGGACCGGCCGGTCGAATGGGCCGCAGAGGTGTTGGCAGGTCGCGATCGCACCCAGGCCGGCGTGACCGCACCCGCCGAGGGCCTGTATCTGCTGGCGGTGCGTTATCCGCCGCGCTTCGGCTTGCCGGCGACTCCTGAAAGCCCTCCGGTTTTTGACGGATGAACGGAACGGGTCGCGCGCGTTCCCGCGCGGTCAAGGCGCCAGATAGAGCAGGCGCACGATCAGCGGCACCAGCAGTGCGGTCAGCAGGGCGTTCAGGCCGATGGCCAAACCCGCGAAAGCGCCCGCCAGACCGCTGATCTGAAATGCCCGCGCCGTACCGATGCCGTGCGCGGCCACGCCGATGGCCAGTCCCTTGACGGCATCATCCCGAACCCGCAGTCCATCCAGCAGGGCCGGCGCGGCGACCGCACCGATGACCCCGGTCAGAATCACCAAAACCGCAGTCAGCGAAGGCAGGCCACCGATCTTTTCGGCGATTCCCATCGCCACGGGCGTGGTCACCGACTTGGGCGCCAGCGATAGCAGGGTGCGCGGCGAACCCCCCAAGAGCCACGCGACGCCCACCGCCGACAGGATGGCGGTCAGCGAGCCGGCCAGCAGTCCGGCGAGGATCGGCAGGGCCAGTTGCCGCACCCGCTGCCAGTGCAGATAAAGCGGCACCGCCAGCGCCACGGTCGCCGGGCCGAGCAGAAAGTGGATGAACTGCGCGCCGGCGAAGTAGGTGGAATAAGGTGTGCCGGTCAACAGCAGGAGCAGCACCAGCAGGGTGATCGCCAGCGCCACCGGGTTGAACAGCGCCCGGCCACCGCTGCGCTGGAACAGCCATTGCCCGGCCAGGTAAACAGCCAGGGTGACGGTCAGCCACAGCAGCGGCGAAGCCGCCAGGTACACCCAGATGTCGCCGAATATCCTATCCATCGTGCGGCGCCCCACGCCGCCAGCGGATGACGGTTTGCATCACCAGCGCGGTGATGGCGACCGCGATCAGCGTGCTCAGCACCAAAGCGACCGTCAGCGCCAGCCATTCCTCCGCCAGCCGCGCCCGGTGCTGCACGATCCCGACCCCGGCCGGGATGAACAGCAGCGACAGATGCGACAACAGGGTTTCCGCGGTAGCGCGCAGGGGATCAGGCAGCACCTTGCGCCAGCGCAGCGCCAGGAACAACAACAGCATGCCGATCACCGGTCCCGGCACGGGCGCGCCGCTCCAGCGGATCGCGATCTCGCCCACCAACTGGAAGGCCAGCAATACCGCCAACGCGCCGATCATCGTTGGGGTTCCATGGGCTGCCTGAAGCGCTTACCGCTCGTCGCCCGGCGCCGCCGCTCGCGCTTCGTCGCGGCGCCGCAGCAGCAGGCGCGAGACAAAGATGCCGACCTCGAACAACAGCCACATGGGCACCGCCAGCAGGGTCTGCGAAATCACGTCCGGCGGGGTCAGCAACATGCCGACGACGAAGGCGCCGACGATAATGTAGGGCCGTTTGGCGGCCATGGCTTCGGGCGTGATGAAGCCGGTGAGCACCAGAATGACCGTGGCGACCGGCACCTCAAACGCAACCCCGAAGGCGAAAAAGATCGTCATCACGAAGTCGAGGTAACGATTGATGTCGGTCATCACCGCCACTCCTTCCGGCGCGGTGCTGGTAATGAAGGCGAAGAAGATCGGCATAATCACGAAGTAGGCGAAGGCCATGCCGCAGTAGAACAGCAAGGTGCTGGAGACCAGGACCGGCAGGACCAGTCGTTTCTCCTTCTGGTACAGACCGGGCGCGACGAAGGCCCAGATCTGGTAAAGAATCCACGGAATGGTGATGAAGACCGCCAGCACCAAGGTGAATTTGAGCGGGGTCAGAAACGGCGACAGCACGTCGATCGCGATCATGCTGCTTTGGGCCGGCATGTGTCGGGTCAAGGGGCCGGCCAGCATGGAGTAGATCGGATTGGAGAACGGCGACAGTGCCACGAAAACCAATAGCACGCCGCTGACGATGCGCAGCAGCCGGGTACGCAGTTCGATGAGATGGCTGATGAAGGGTTGTTCGCGATCGGCGTCGGACACGGCGGGTCAGTTCGCGGCAGGAGGATTGGGCGGTGGCGCCGGTCCGGCGGGTGGATCGGCCGGTTGAGGCGCCGGCTTTTGCAACTGAACCGGGGCTGGAACCGGTTTTTGTAGCTGAACGGGCATTGGCTCCATAGCTTCAATCGATGGTTCCGGGTGGGAAGCCGGTGGGGTCCAGCCCGGCGGCGGTGGAGCCGGCGCGGCGCCCGGCCGCCAGCCCGGCGGCGGTCCCGGATCATCGTCTTCGAGTTCTTCCTGAATTTCCTGGCGCAATGACTGGACCCGGTTTGCCAGGTCCTTGATGCCGTTCAAATCGCCTTGCTGGCGCAGCGATCGTTTGAGTTCTTCCAGTTGCAGTTCCCGGTCCACTTCCGCTTTCACGTCGGCAAGCATGCGTCGGGCCTTGCCCAGCCACAGACCGGCGGTGCGCGCCAGCCCCGGCAAGCGCTCGGGGCCGACCACGATCATCGCCACGACGCCAATGAGTATCAGCTCCCAGAATCCGATTTCGAACATACCGTTGCAATCCGGCGCTTAAACCCGGTCACGGTTCTTGGTCAGCGGATCGTGCAGGCCCGCCGCCGCGCTGCCGCTGGTGTGTTCCTGAAGGATGGACTGTTCGAGTTTCTTGGGGTCTTCTTCCCCGGCGGTTTCCGGTTTGCCTCCTTCCTTCATGGCGTCGCGGAAGCCGCGAATAGCCGAACCGAGGTCGGAACCGAGGTTGCGCAGCCGGCTGCCGCCGAACAGCACCAGGACGATGACCAGGATAAGCAGGAGTTCCCAAATACTGAAATGCATGACGATGTGCCTCTGATGACGGGGAGGATGGCGCTCGCCTAGCCGGCGGCGCGGGCGGCTTTTTCGGTCAGGCCGGAGGTGCCGAAGCGGCGGCGCAATTCGTTCAGTACCGCATCCGGGCCGAGTCCCTGATGGGCCAGCATGATCAGGGTATGAAACCATAGATCGGCGGTTTCGCGCACCAGCGGCTCGGGTTCGCCGTTCTTGGCGGCCAGCAGGGTTTCGGCGGCTTCCTCGCCGACCTTTTTGAGGATGGCGTCCAAGCCCTTGGCATACAGGCGGGCGACGTAGGAACTGTCGGGATCGGCGTGCTTGCGTGCTTCCAGCGTGGCCGCCAGTTCGCGCAGGATGTCCTCGCTCATGCGCCGTACATCTCGCGCGGGTCCTTCAGCACCGGATCGACGGTCACCCACTCGCCGTCGCGCAGCTCCGCAAAGAAGCAGCTCTGCCGGCCGGTATGACAGGCGATGCCACCGATCTGTTCGATGTCCAGCAACAGCACGTCGGCATCGCAGTCCAGCCGGATGCGCCGCACCTTCTGGGTGTTGCCCGAGGTCTCGCCCTTGTGCCAGATCTGTTGGCGCGAGCGGGACCAATACACCGCCTCACCGCATTCCACCGTGCGTTGCAGCGATTCCCGGTTCATCCAGGCCATCATCAGCACCCGGCCGCTGCTGGCGTCCTGGGCGATGGCGGGCGCCAGTCCGTCCACCGTCCATTTGATGCGATCCAACCAGTTTTCGGTCATGAATTTCCTCGCTACCAATCCGCTCCAGTGGAGAGGAGGTGTCAAAGTCTGACTTCGATGCCACGCGCCCGCAGGTGGCGCTTGGCCTGTTCGATGGTGTATTCAGCGAAGTGGAAAATGCTGGCGGCCAGCACCGCGTCAGCCTTGCCGAGCCGGATGCCGTCGGCCAGATGGTCCAGCGTGCCGACTCCACCGGACGCGATCACCGGAATGCTGACCGCCTCGCTGATGGCGCGGGTCAGTTCCAGGTCGAAGCCACGCTTGGTCCCGTCGCGATCCATGCTGGTCAGCAGAATTTCCCCGGCGCCGTAGGCGTTCATCCGTCGCGCCCACTCGATGGCGTCGATGCCGGTGGGCCGGCGGCCACCGTGGGTAAAAATTTCCCAGCGCGGCGATTCGCCCGGCGGGTGTACGGCCTTGGCGTCAATGGCTACCACGATGCACTGGTTGCCGAAGCGTTCGGCGGCCTCGCGCACGAACTCGGGCCGGGCGATGGCGGCGGTGTTGATGGACACCTTGTCGGCGCCAGCGTTCAACATCCGCCGCACGTCGTCCAACGCGCGGATGCCGCCGCCAACGGTCAGGGGGATGAAGACTTCACTGGCCACCTGCTCGACGACGTGAACCAGGGTTTCCCGGTCGTCGGAACTGGCGGTGATGTCGAGGAAGGTGATTTCGTCGGCGCCCTCCGCATCATAGCGGCGAGCGATCTCGACCGGATCGCCGGCGTCGCGGATCTCCACGAACTTGACGCCCTTGACCACCCGGCCACGATCCACGTCCAGGCAGGGGATGATGCGCTTGGCCAGTCCCATCACGGGTTCCCCCCGGTGTCGGCCAATCGCTGGGCATCGGCCAGATCGATGCCGCCCTCATACAAGGCCCGGCCGATAATCGCGCCCATGATGCCCTCCTTCTCCACCGCGCACAGCGCCCGCACGTCGTCCAGGGTGCTGACCCCACCGGAGGCGATGACGGGGATCGCAATGGCCTGCGCCAGTCGGACGGTGGCCTCGACGTTGACGCCCTGCATCATGCCGTCGCGGCCGATGTCGGTGTAAACAATCGCCTCCACGCCATCGCGCTCGAAGATCTGCGCCAAGTCGATGACATTGTGCTTGGACAGCTTCGACCAGCCATTGGTGGCCACCCGCCCGTCCTTGGCGTCGAGTCCAACGATGATGTGACCGGGGTACTCCAGGCAGAGATCGTTAATGAAATGCGGTTCCTGCACCGCCTTGGTGCCGATGATCACGAACTGGACGCCGGCATCGAGGTAAGTTTCCACGGTTTCCTCGTCGCGGATGCCGCCACCGACCTGCACGGGTAGATCAGGAAAAGCCTTGGCGATCTGACCGATCACCTGGGCGTTGACTGGTTGGCCAGCAAAAGCGCCGTTCAGATCGACCAAATGCAGGCGGCGGGCGCCAGCCTCCACCCAACGCCCGGCCATGGCCACCGGGTCATCTGAAAAGATCGTCGAGTCCTCCATGCGCCCCTGGCGCAGCCGCACGCATTTACCGTCTTTCAAATCGATTGCGGGTATCAGCAACATGTCCGGGTTCTTCCAGCAGCAGACCTGTTCAGGTGGGGAGGTTCTTTTACGGGTTCCAGGCGGTGAAATTGGCGAGCAGCCGCAGCCCGGCCCGAGCGCTCTTTTCCGGATGGAATTGCACGGCGAAGATGTTATCGCGCGCGATCGCCGAGGCGAAGTCAAAACCGTACCAGGTCCGGCCCACAGCCAGCGCGGCGTCCGCAGGTTGCAGGTAATAACTATGGACGAAATAGAAGCGGCTATCCTGGGGAATATCCCGCCAAAGCGGATGATCGTGCAATCGATGAACCTGGTTCCAGCCCATGTGCGGCACCTTGAGCCGCTCGCCGTTGGTGGGATCGCGCAGCTCGCCGAACCAGACCACCCGTCCGGGCAGCACGTCCAGGCCGTCGATGCCGCCGTTTTCCTCGCTGAAGGTGAACAGCGCCTGCGGCCCCAGGCACAACCCCAGGAATGGTTTGCCCAGCGCCGCCTCGCGCACCACGTCCACGAGATCCCAGCGGATCAGTTCGCGCATGCAATCGCGGATCGAGCCTTGGCCGGGAAACACCACCCGGTCGGCGCGCAGAATGTCCTGACGGTTCTGGGTGACGAGTACCCGCGCCCGTGGGGAGACATGTTCGAGCGCCTTGGCGACCGAGCGCAAGTTGCCCATGCCGTAATCGATGATTGCAATGCTGGCCATGCGGAGAACTCGGGGGTACGGGATGCCGGATGGAGGAAAGACGGCTGGGTTTACAGGCTGCCCTTGGTGGAGGGGATGCCGGTCGTGCGCGGATCGAATTCGACCGCCATGCGCAGGGCGCGTCCGAAGGCCTTGAACACGGTTTCGGCGACATGGTGGGCGTTGCGGCCGCGCAGCATGTCGATGTGCAGGCTGACCAAGGCATGGTTAACGAAGCCCTGAAAGAATTCGCGCAACAGATCCACGTCGAAGTCTCCGATCCGGGCGCGGGGAAATTCGACGGCATATTCCAGCCCCGGCCGGCCGGAGCAGTCGAGCACCACCCTGGAGAGCGCTTCGTCCAGCGGGACGTAGGCATGACCGTAACGGCGGATGCCGCGCTTGTCGCCCAGCGCCTGGTTGACTGCCTGCCCCAAGGTGATGCCAATATCCTCGACCGTATGATGGGCGTCGATATGCAGGTCTCCCCGGGCTTCGATTTCCAGGTCGATCAAGCCGTGGCGGGCGATCTGGTCGAGCATGTGATCGAGGAAGGGCAGGCCGGTGGCGAGCTGGGCGCCGCCCGTGCCGTCCAGATTGACCCGCGCCTGAATGCGGGTTTCCAGGGTGTCGCGCTTGACCGTCGCTATGCGTGCTGACATGTTTCAATCCGCGCCCACTGGCCACAGGGGTGAAAGGACATGGAAAAAGCTCTGTCGTGCCGGTACGGGAACTTGAGTGATCGGCCGGGGATTATATCGATTATCGCGCGGAATAAGCGAGTCCGGCCGACTCCGCGTTTTTGGAGCCCGCCGGCCATCCATGGGCGCACGCGGAGGAGAGGCGCCCGCGCGACCTTCAGCCGGTGCTCGGTCCAGCGCGGCGCCGATGGAGGCGGTGGTATCCAGCAGTGCGTCGAGGTCGATCCCCGTCTCGATTTCCAGGCCGTTCGGGAGGCAAATCACGTCCTCATCGCCCCTCCAGCATGTCGCCCAGGGTGCGGGTGAGCAGGATTAAATCCTGTTCCCGCGACAGGGTATGTTCCCCGTCCTTGACCAGCATCACTCGCACGTCGGAACTGGCCATCCGTTCCGCCACCTGCACGCTGATTCGCCACGGCACATCGGCGTCGCCCATGCCGTGGATCAGCCGCACCGGGCAACGGATGGGTAATTCCGGCCGATCCAGCAGCCGATGCTGGGCCGACTCCTCAATCAGGTCCAGGGCGATGATGTAGGGCTCGCCGTGGGGTGACGGCAGGCTGATGACCCGCTCGCGTCGCAGGCGTTCCCGCAGCGGCGGGTCGAGCCGTTGCCACAGCAAGTACTCGGTAAAATCCACCGCGCAGGCCAACCCGAGCAGGCCGGCAATCCGTTCTGGTCGCGCCAGCGCCGCCAGCAGCATCAGCCATGCTCCCATCGACGATCCCACCAGAATCTGCGGACCCTCGGTCAGCCGGTCCAGCACGGCGAGCGCTTCCTCCGCCCAGCGGCCGATGGTGCCGTCCGCGAACCGGCCGCTGGAGGCGCCGTGCCCGGAATAGTCGAAACGCACGAAGCCCTGGCCGCGTCCCCGGCACCAGCGCTCCAGGGTGGTCGCCTTGACGCCGGTCATATCGGAGGTGAACCCCCCCAGGAAGACGACGCCCGGCCGAGCGCCCAGGCTGCGGTGGCAAGCCAGGAAGCCGCCATCGGCCAAGGGTAGCCGCTCGGGGCTGGCGGCGAACAGGCTCATGGGACCGGTTCCCAGACCGTCGCGACCAGGGCGGGCAGAATCTGGCCGGCGGCTCCGTTCAGGCTGAAGGTGACATGCGGGCTGAGCGGGGTCGGCTGAGGATTGATTTCCACCACCGTCGCCCCGGCGGCGAGCGCGGTAAGCGGCAGATCGGCGGCCGGGTAGACCAGCGCCGAGGTGCCGATGCTGAAAAAGATTTCCGCGCTCGCGGCGGCGTGTTCGGCCGCCCGCAGCGCCGCCGCCGGCAGCCTCTCTCCGAACCAGACCACGTCCGGCCGCAGCAGTCCGCCACAGCGCGGGCAGCGCGGCGGGATTTCCTCGCCGTCCGGCCAGCTTTCCACCGGGCGATCCTCGCTGAAGCATTTGGCGCGGAACAGGTTGCCGTGCAATTCCAGAATTTGATGGCTGCCGGCGCGTCGGTGCAGACCGTCCACGTTCTGGGTGATCAAGGTGAATTCCGCGACCCGGCGTTCCATTTCGACCAGGGCGCGATGGCCGGCGTTGGGTTCGGCCTGAAGCACCCGCCGCCGCCGCCAAGTGTACCACTCCCAGACCAACCTGGGATCGCGCTGGAACGCTTCGGGGGTGGCCAGTTCCTCCGGGTTGTAGCGCGCCCACAATCCGGTTTGTGCCTCGCGAAAGGTCGGCACGCCGCTCTCGGCGGAAATACCGGCGCCGGTCAGCACGACCACCCGGCGGGCGCGGCGCAGACGGTCGATGAGTTCGAGGGGAATGCGGGATTCGCTCATGGCGGCGGCCAGTCTCCGAAGGGCGGAAATTATCGGTTGAGAATAGCATGCCCCCGGCCGGCCCCGGTGGGCCGCTCGCCAACCATCAGTTTTCAAATTCCCAGATCCACGACGGCAAAATCGACTGGAGCCGGCGCGACTCCCAAGATGCGTTCTGTACAGCCTGTTTGGATTTAAGGTATTGAAAAATCCCTTATCTACAGCCCCTCTCCCACGGGGAGAGGGAAGTTTTTCCAAGGGCTCCAAAATGAGGGAAGTTTTTTCCACGGGCTCTAACCCGGATTATTCATAAAAAAGGGCGAACCTCGTTCAGCTCATTGATATAAT
>JAPUDV010000138.1 GCA_027492875.1 Candidatus Competibacteraceae bacterium
AGACCCGGACTTTTTCGAGGAGCATCCGGAATCGGTCGAATTCTGGACGCCGGGCAGCCCGGCGTTTCCGGAAGATAGCGGATCAGGGGCTCAATCGGCTGATGGGGCGACACTGGCTGCCCTGATCCGCGCCACACGAGGTCTTCAAAATCGCGCTTGAACGCCAGTGCGACAGAGTCTGCGTTGCCCTCGCTGTCGTCGACGATGTACTCCCATATTTCGCCAAGTTCGATTCTGGCGCGTGGGCGTTTGAGGATGACCGGCATTTACGTATCTTGGCCGGCAGGAACACGCGCGGTTCTTCTCTTGCGGCCTTCGCGTTTGATTTCCTCGCCGTCCCATGGCGTTGGCTCGCGGCTATCGAGGCCGTCGCGGAGATCCTGCCGCAACTGTTCGAGCTTGACTGCCCGCACGCGATCCTTTTCGTCCATGAGGCGCAGCGCCTCGCGGACAACCTCGCTCGCGGAGGTGTAGAGGCCGGATGCCACCTTCCGTCGGACCATTTCCTCAATCTGAGGGGTGAGATTGACGTTCATTGTCATAGCAACCTCTTGTCTGTCGTAATGACGTTTGACCGTAGCATAGTTGTCATGACACGGCAAAGCTTGACAAGAAATTGGTGAGGCGCCCCGGCTATTTCCTGAAATGGAGAGGCGACAACGTATCGGAGAGCTTGACAATCGAATCATGGTTAGGCACAATCGTCTCATGAATACCGATATACGTTTCATTAATGAGCTTGTTCGTATCGTCAACGGCGCGCTTCGTCTTGACCTCGACAAGGTTCGCAATTACACTGCGTTCCTCGCCGAAAAGCTTGAAACCGCCGGCGAGAAAAGCTCTGCCGACCGGCTGCGAAAGCTGCTCGAAGAGACCGACAATCAGTTACGCCCAGCCGATGTCCGCTTCTCCACAACACTGCCCGTCGATGCGGAAAGCCGGTTTCCCCTCATCGAGCACATCAAGCTGAAGACGCTGCAGGAGCCACCCGTGCAACTCTTGCAGTCACAGTGGGATGTGGTCAATGAATTCGTCAGCGTAGCGAAAAGCTACGCCTCGCTTGATACGACCGAGCTGTCCGGTGCGCTGAGCTTTCTCATGTATGGTCCTCCGGGCACGGGAAAAAGCCGCGTGGCGCGCCATATCGCCAAGGAGATCGGACTAGAACTCTACGTGGCCCGCCTGGACGGCCTGATCTCGTCTTACCTCGGCAGCACGTCGAAAAACATCCGCGCACTGTTCGACTTCGCCGCGAAAACGCCCTGTGTACTATTTCTGGATGAGTTCGACGCGATTGCCAAGCTGCGTGGCGACAGTCAAGAATTGGGTGAACTGAAGCGGGTGGTCAACAGCTTCCTGCAGAACCTTGACACGCTTGGTCGGCAATCAATCGTCCTGGCGGCGACCAATCATGAAACGCTGCTGGACACCGCCGTGTGGCGCCGCTTCACCTACCGTTTGGCGTTGCAGCTCCCTTCATCGGAACAGCGGGAACACATGTGGGCCGATTTCATCGAGCCCATCCACTTCTCGCCGCGGGACCTTACGGTTCTTGCAGACCTGTCCGAAGGTTTTTCGGGTTCGGATATCCGCGAAGTCTGCGCGCGCCTGAAGCGTCGGCACTTCTCTACGGGCAAACCGATCTATCTCAAAGACGCATTCCCGGTCTTGCAGAACCTGGCGATTGGGGCGGAAGACGGCGCGCGGTTCATTGCGCGGCTCGCCAACAAAGAGGCGCCGGACATTGTGGAAGCGCTAAGGGAACGGGATCAACGCTTGTACAGCTTCGCCATGCTTGGAGAGCTGCTGGGGCTGTCGAAGGCAACTGTACACAGAGTGTCGAAGCTTGAGGGCGAAGAGCGTGGCTGACGAGACCCAACGGAATGCGCGCAACGATCGCCTGCCGATCAAACTGATCATGCCCAAGCAGGGAACCGAGCGTCGCGTGCTGGGGGGTGGCACGCCGCCGGCGCCGTTTCGTGATGTTGACCTGCAGTACCGCAATCGGCTTTCCAACCAGATCGGCGCCATTCAAGAAGCCCTCTTGCCGCAACTCAAGATGACGCGGGCGGCGCCGGTACGCGTCAAGATCATGTCGAAGGCGGCGGCGAAGAGCCACCGACCGGAAAAGCTGTTCTCCGACAAGTCGTGTCCCATCATCGGCGCGGGCCGCCTTGGCGAGCTGTTCATCAAGGCAACGCCGACGGGACTGGAACAGCTAACTCAAATCATCCAGAACAACACATCGGATCAGATCACCAAGGAACTCTCCTGTATCGAAAGCATTGAAGCGGTGACGCCGGCGTCGCGTCGCCATGGCCTGGGTGCCGAGGACATCCTCTGTCGCAGCCCGCGCCGTCGCAACGGGTTCATCACCCGCGTCCGCTTGTTCAGTTTCGGCGCCGATGATGATCACCCGGCGCTGGTCGCCAATTTCGAGTCCGTGTGTAGGGAACGCGGTATCAAGCTCGATCAGCGCGGATATTCAGAACGTAGCTTCATCTACGCGGCGGAGTGCCAAACCGTCGCCGATGTCGAAGCGCTGTCGCGTATCATCGGCGTGCGCTCCATCTCCCACATGCCGTTGGTACGCACGATCCGGCCGCGCATGATGAACCAGCAGGCCCTTCCGGCATTGCCAACACGGGATGCCGCCGATGCGGATGTTCCGGTCGTTGTCGTAGTGGACAGCGGCATTTCGGATCAGATTCCGGCGCTCAACTCATGGGTGGTTGGCCGTGTTCGGGACGTGTCGCCCCCCTATGATCAAAACACGGATCACGGAACCTTCGTTGCCGGCCTTGTCTGCTGGGGCCGCGAGCTAAATCCGACAGTTGGTGGCCTTGATTCGGGTGCCTGCGCCGTGTTCGATCTGCAGGTAATTCCGAACGACGATCCATCGCGGGGCGAGACATCTGCGTTGCTTGAATCGGAGCTGCTGTCCTCGCTGGAGTCGGCGCTCCAGGAGCATGCCAACAAGTACAAGGTCTGGAACCTCTCTTTGGGAACCGACGCCATTTGCTCGCTGGATGAATTTTCTGAGTTGGCTGAGGAGCTGGACAATCTGCAGGAGAAGTACCAGGTTTCTTTTGTCATCAGCGCCGGCAACTACGCCACGCTGCCGCTCCTGGACTTTCCTCGCACTCCGGGGCAGATCGAGGTCGGCCGCATTACATCGCCGGCCGACAGCGTATTGGGCATCACGGTCGGATCAGTATCCCATGTCGATTACAAAACCAACGGGCCAAGACAGCATCACCCTTCGGCCTTCTCGCGTCATGGTGCTGGCCCCAATTACATCATCAAGCCCGACCTGGTGCACTACGGCGGATCGTGTTCGACCGACGCCGCGCATGTGCATGGTATTCGGTCCGTCACGGATTCCGGCCTGGCGGAAGACCTTGGCACGAGCTTCGCCACGCCCTTGGTTTCGCGGACGCTGGCGCAGATTTATCACCAGATCACGCCGACCCCGTCACCGGTGTTGGCTCGGGCATTGCTGACCCACCATGCGCGCGACCCCCGTTCGGGCACTCGCGTCCCGGACGGCGAGGAAAATTTCCTTGGATTTGGTCTGCCGGCGGCAGTGCCGTATTGCCTTGAATGCACGCCGCACACAGCGACGCTGGTGTTCGAAGACACGCTTCGGCCCGGCTATTTCCTGGAGTGGGATGATTTCCCTTATCCGCCATCGCTGAAGCGGAACGACAAGTATTTCGGGGAAGTTTGGATGACGCTCGCTTTCGTGCCAACACGGGGCGCGCGCTGGGGTTCCGAGTATTGCGAGACCCATATCGACGCTCACCTCGGCGTCTACCGTGACCGTGTATCGCGCACCACCGGCGAGATTAAACGGATGTTCGCGGGGCTTGTGCCTCCTGAACACCGCAACCCCGGCCTGCTCTATGAGGCATACCAAGTCGAAAAGATGCGGAAGTGGGCGCCGGTGCGCACCTATCACGGGCGTCTAAACGAAAATGGCGAGCGAGGCAACCGCTGGCGTTTGATGTTGAAACTGCTGACACGACACGGGATCGAGAAGGATGAAGCTGCGTTCAAGCCGCAACCGTTTTCGCTGATCATCACGATCGCCGACCCAGAGAAAAAGGCGTCGGTCTACGACGAGGTAGCGCAGATCGTCCGAAACAGGTTCCAGGCCCAGAATCTAACGATCAGGGCGCGCGCGCGCGTGCAGGGCAAGGCGTGATGCGCGCCGGCAGGAGTTCGCGCCGAAGATGGCGCTGTAGATCAAAATGAAAAGCCGCTCTTAGGACTGGACTTCCTGAGAGCGGCTGAGACAGGCCACCGATCCCGGAGAAACCTGTCGCCTAACGTTGGACGTAGACGCTCGCACGATACAACTTTGGTGCGGGTTGGCCAATAGCGGTTTTCGATGTACCGGGTTGTACCACTGCCTTTTTCTCGAAAGGAGATTGATATGGCAGCAGCGAAGAAGCCCGGTCAGAGCACCGGCAATCAGGGTGGGATTTACCAAGAGGTTGGGCCCAAGGGCGGCAAACAGCCGAACTACACAACGGTAGCGGACAACCGCCCGTTGCCGCCCACAACCAAGCCAGGTCATGGCTGGGCACCCGTGAAAGTGACCCCGAACAGCAGCCGCTGATCGGTTTCAGGGGGGCGATTTCGATCGCTCCCATTTGATGTCCTGAGCATCACACGCAAGACGGTATTCATGGAGCGGCCGCTCACGCATTTCAAAAAATCTGGTCATCCGCCCCCCGGCGCTCAGCGAAAAACGTCGCGGTGTTCATGGCCGCCCGCTTCTCGGCGACGCACGGTTTGGTCGAGCCATGCCTTTCAGTAAAGAGCTTTTGCATGGGTTCGATACGCCGCCTTGGCCAAGCTCAAACGAATGGTGCTCGGTCGTCACCGTGGACCGTCCA
>JAPUDV010000139.1 GCA_027492875.1 Candidatus Competibacteraceae bacterium
GGCAGAATTTTAACGTAAATTCATTTGGTTAGCGGATTTTGTCCTGTACAATGGCATCGGCTATAAGCTGGAGGTGGAGTAACACCAAATTCGAATTCCACCTTGCCGCAATGGGAATTGGCAAGAGTCATCTGGAGAGGATTAGCAGAGCAGGCCGGCGCGGTCGGCGACACTGGGTTGAAAGGGACTCGGAGTTGGGGATCTTGGCGACGGAAAAACCGCCAATTTTCGGTATGATTCCGCGCGGTGGCACTGTGGTCATTCAATTGCCGCCGACCCCACAGCCCGGGTAGGACAGGTCACCTACGCTCGCCAGTCCAGATCGATCCGGCCATCGACGATGCCGATACGCCGGTCGGCGGCGCTGGCAAAGGTGACATCATGGGTGACGGCGATGACGGTGGTCCCCAGTTGGCGGGTCAGGTCGTGCAGGATTTGCTGGACGTTGGCCGAGGCGTGGGTATCCAGATTGCCGGTGGGCTCGTCGGCCAGGATGATCAGCGGGTCGTTGGCCAACGCCCGGATGATCGCCACCCGTTGCCGCTGCCCACCGGAGAGCTGGTGCGGGTGCTTGCGCGCGTGTTCCCGCAGACCAAATTGATTGAGCAAATCCTCGGCTCGATGCCGGGCGGCGTTCTCGTCGAGCGCGCCCAGCCGGCGCATCGGTAGCAGCACATTGTCCAACACCGAAAATTCGGCCAGTAGGAAATGGAACTGGAACACGAAACCGAGCTTGCGCAAGCGGGTCGCTGCCAGCTGGTCCTCGCCGTAACCCGAGGTGTCCTGTCCGTCCAGCAGAATCCGGCCCGAGGTCGGAGTATCGAGCAGGCCCAGCAGATACAGCAGGGATGATTTACCGGACCCGGACGGTCCCATGATGGCCAGGAATTCGCCGCGACCGACCTCCAGATCGATATCCCGAACCAAGGTTACCGGCACCTCGCCGGCCAACACCCGCCCGAGCCGCTCGGCCGCCAGAATCGGGGTCACGCCAGACCCCGCAGGATCGCCACCGGCTGCACTCGCCCGGCCTTGCGCGCCGGCAGGTAGGCCGCGCCCACCGCCGAAGTCAGCGCGAAACCCGCCGCTAGCAGATACTGCTCCCAACCCCAGTAGATCGGCAGATGCACGAGATCGCTGGCGCCGGGCGGCTTGATTTCAACCTGGGCCAGCAGCCACATCAGCCCGAGGCCCAAGGTCACCCCGAACAGGCTGCCCAGCACGCCGAGAATCACGCCTTCTGCCAGAAAGATCCGGCGGATGTCGCGGGCGTGGAAGCCCATCGACTTGAGAATGGCGATGTCGTGGATTTTTTCCATGACGATGGTGGAGATGGTGTTGTAGATACCGAACGAGGCCACCACCAGGATCGCAGAGACCACGCTGTACATGATCAGGTTGCGCACCAACAGCACGCTCATGAGATCCTCGGCCGATTCCTGCCAGGATACCGCCTTGTAACCGACCTGCCGTTCGATGATGGCGGCGACGTCGCGGGCGGCATAGGGGTCGTCGAGCTGGATGATGAAGCGGTTGACCCGGTCGGACCGGTCCAGCAAGCCTTGTACCCGCTTGAGCAGAGCAAAAGTCTGGTTCTCGTCGTAGCTGGCATTGCCGGTGCGGAAGATGCCGACCACTTTCAGGGTACGCACCTCCCCACCCGGCGAGGCGGCATTCACCACACTACCCAGCGCCAAGCCGAATTTCTTGGCCAGTCCTTCGCCGATGACGATGCCGTTCGGGTTGGCGGCCAGCGCCTCCAACGAGCCCTGGGTCAGTTTTTCCTCAATGGTGGACACACCTTTCATCTTCGCCGGCACGATGCCGTTGAGGGTGACGCCTTCGTTGCGCCCGGCGAAAGTCAGCACCACCGACCCCAGCAGCACCGGCGCGGCGCGCAAACCGGGCAAGGATTCGACGAAGGCCAGCTTTTGCGCATGGCCGCGAATGCCGCGCACTTCGGTCAACGGCTTGACCCGCCGCACCTCGACCGCGCCGTCCGGCCACAGCATGGAGGCCGGCTGTTTCTCAGCCTTGCGGTATTCATCGGAGACGGTGATGTGCGGGCTGTTGTCGATCAGCCGCTTGATGAAATCCCGTTCGGAACCGCGCATCAGCGAGGACACCGCCAGAAAGAACGCCACTCCGAGCGCGATACCGGTCAGCGAAACCAGGGTGGGCCGGCGGCGGCTGATCAGTTGAGTGACGGCGATGGAGAGTTGCAGCGACACGGCTTATCCGGCGGCGGGCGTTTGATCGGTGGCGGTGGCGCGCGCCCGACGCCCCTCCTTCAGTCCGGCGGAGGGACGGACCACGATGCGGTCGGTTTCGGTCAGGCCGGACCGAATTTCCGTTTTTAGCTCGCCCTTGATGCCGGTTTCGACCGGCTGGCGCCGCAAGCGGCCGTCGCGCACGACCCAGACCTGGCCATCGACCACGGCGGTCGCCGGCACCAACAGGGCGTTTTCCCGCTGGTCTTCCACGATGTTGACCTCGGCCGTCATCCCGATCCGCAGCGGAGTGTCACCCTTGAGCCCGATCCGCACCCGGTAGCTGCGAGTGACCGGATTGCCCTTTGGGGTGATTTCGGCGACCTCGCCCTCCAGTACCCGGTCCGGCAGGGCGGGCGCGCGGATCAGCGTCCTTTGTCCGGGCCGCACCAGCAGGATGTCTTCCTCGTCGACTTCGGCCTCGACCCGCAGCGGCGCGCAGCAGGAAAAGTAGAAAATCGGCTGGTTGGCGGGAATCAACTGTCCGATCTCGCCATCGCGTTGCAGGATCTGACCATCGGCCGGTGCGGTCAGGGTCATGAAGCCGCGCAGGGCGCGGGCGCGGGCCTGGGCCGCTTCCGTCGCCTGCCATTCGGAGCGCGCCTGGTCGCGTTCCAGCAGCGAGCCCAGCTTGCGTTCATACAGTGTCTGGGCGCGGTCGAACTGTGACTTCGCGAAGCGGGCGCGGGCTTCCAACTCGTCGACCGAACGCTGCAAGTCGGCATCTTCCAGTCGGGCCAACACCTGATCCTTACGGACCCGGTCGCCCTCGTCGGCGTTGAGTTCCACCAGGCGGCCGGAGTTGCGCGGGGCGATAGGCAGCATGACGGTCGGCTCCACGGTGCCGGTGGCGTAGATCGCCCGCACCGCTGGACCTCGGGTCGGCTGTGCGACCTCCACGGTCACCGGGCCGAACAACCGCCATGCCCAGAAAGCACCGGCCGCAAGCAGGCCAAGTACGATAATTGTCCAGAGGAAGCCATGCTTTTTCATCCGCCCATCATACCGGCTCCAGCGGCGGCCGCGCAGGGCTCGGGCGCATCGGGTGGGCGACGAATCCGGCCGGTTCGCCGCCCACCCGATGGTGACGATTCCCGCGAAAGGAATCCTTTCAAAGTGGAAGCAAGAACTACAACCGCTTTATGTGTTGGCGCTTAGAGAAATTTTGCACAGCTTCCAGGCCCGGCGTTGGCGGATCGGACCCTGCTAATTTAACCCGGCATCCGGATAGTACTTGGCGCCGGTAATGCTGACCCCGACGATGGCGCCCTGATCGCTGATCTGGTACATCAGCACGCCCGGCGATACCGATACGCCTAACTGGTTCCCCATCTGCTGGGTACTGGTCTGCGCCGACGCCATCGCATTAGCTCCGAACTCCCAGCCCGAATACACGAACTGGTCGAAGGCTTGGGGGTTCTCAAACACAAACACCAGTCGGAACCGCTGAACTCCGAAACCGTAGCCGGGCTGCAACTCGACCATCCGCATGAACGTCTCCTGCCGCGTGGCATGGCTGACGGCGATCCCTTCCCCGGTGGCGCTGCCCATGAACAGGACCTTCATGCCGAAATTGCTAAACACCGCGTAACCGGTCGCCCGCTGGATCCGTCGCCGCGCGTCGGGATATTGTTGGTAAAGTTGCGACAGCGTTTCATTCGCCATCTCGCGAATCGAGGCGCGCTGCTCGTCGATCTGATATTGGGACATGGGCGCCGTCGAACAGGCTTGTAAGCCGAGACCCAAGACAATCGTCAACGACACCATGAAAATACGGAATGGTGTGATCAGTACGCTCATACCAGCAACTTTCTGCATCTTAAGCATGTTTCGATACTCGATGTGTGGATTGAATCCGTGGTGAACGGGACAGAAAGAACGCACGGTGGCCCAATCGGTCCCGATTTCCCTTTCTTGCAAAATACATTTTATTCCATCATGACCGTGATGCCGGTCACGTTCCCGAGATTGAGATCCAAACCCTGGGTTCGCGAGCGCAGATTCATGATCACGCCGTTTTCGTTCTGCAAGCGCAGGCCGCCCGCGCCACCGCCCAACGCAACGCTCGCTTCGAATTTGGTGTAGGTGCCCGGGAATTTCGACACCTCCGTCATGTCGTACACCTCACCGATGGCGCTCATCTTCGAGACTCCCACGTTGAGACCTGCGCTCAGGCCCTTGAGTTTGAACGAGTATTCCTTGCCCTGGAAAGTCAGCGTCCCACCGCCGACGCTACCGCCCAACACCAGTCCAAATTGTTTTTCTTCAATCGTGACCTTGCCGACTGGCTGCTGTTCCGCCGCCAGCGCCAGACCACCCACCAACAAAGACATGCCCAGCAGGACACCGCGGGTCATTGCACGATAGTTCATCATCAGATTTATCCTCATGAAAGTTATAATTAAATGCGAATTAAGCGCTTTGTGGCAAGACATTCCGCACAAGCATGGCGGCCGTCAGCCGCCCGAAGACATGGACGAGAAGACCCTGGGAAGATCACACCGTGCTGGCGATTTCGATGCCGGCATGGCGATGAACGGCAGCGGGATTCGGGATACCGCGCGAGTTTTAGAAATCAGT
>JAPUDV010000140.1 GCA_027492875.1 Candidatus Competibacteraceae bacterium
TCGGCAAGGATCCGGTCATCGTGCAGGACACCACCGGCTTCATCGTCAACCGCCTGCTAACCCCCTACATGCTGAGCGCCATCCGCCTGCTGGAAATGGGCACCGGCACCATCGGCGACATCGACCACGCCATGAAGTCGGGCGCCGCGCATCCGATGGGGCCGTTCGAGCTGGCCGACTATATCGGGCTGGATGTGGTGGAGGCGATGACGCTGAACATCTATCAGGATATGCATCAGCCGCATGTGTCCTCGCCGCATACCCTGACCCGGCTGGTCCAGTTGGGCTATCTGGGCCGCAAGACCGGCAAGGGCTTCTACGACTATTCGGTCAAGCCGCCGATACCGAATCCGGCCCTGCGTCATCCCGTCGCCTGATCCACGTTCAACCCGGATGAGCGTTTGCGCCAGGGATGGCGCATCAACCCCCCCTCCGCTGTTTCCCGCCTCAACCGCCGTAGCGCTGCTCCAGCCAGCCGAACACGGCTCGCATTCCCATCGCCTCACCGCCTTCCGGCCGCCCAGCCTGGGTTTTCAGGTTCCAGGCCATCGAATCGAAATGCGCCCATGGAATGCCGGCGAGAACGAATTCTTGCAGGAACAGCGCGGCGGTGATCGCGCCGGCATAGGACGAGTCCGAGGCGTTGGCGATATCGGCGATCCTGCTGTCCAGAATCTCCCGGTAAGGCGCGTGCAGCGGCAACCGCCAGCAGGGATCCTGCTCGCGTTCCGCCGCCGCCAGCAGTTTGGAGGCCATGGACTCGTCGTTGCAGAACAGCGCCGGTACTCCGGTACCCAGTGCCACCCGCGCCGCACCGGTCAGGGTGGCGAAGTCCAGCAGCATCTCCGGTTGTTCCGCGCCGGCCTCCGCCAGCGCATCGCAGAGCACCAGGCGGCCTTCGGCGTCGGTGTTGTGAATCTCGACCGTCAAGCCCTGGCGCGAGCGCAGCACGTCGCCGGGCCGAAAAGCGTTGCCGGCGACCGCGTTTTCCACCGCCGCCACCAGCACCCGCAGCCGCACCGGCAGGCCAGCGCTCATGATCAGCCGTGCCAGACCCAGAACGGTCGCCGCCCCGCCCATGTCCTTTTTCATCAAGCGCATGGCGCTGGACGGCTTTAAATCCAGTCCGCCGCTGTCGAAGCAAACACCCTTGCCAATCAGAGTGATCTTGGGATGCGTCGGATCGCCCCAGCGCAGATCCAGTAGTCGCGGCGGATGAGTGCTAGCCCGGCCGACAGCGTGGATGAGCGGGAAATTGCGCGCCAGCAGCTCATCGCCGACGATTTGTTCCACCGAGGCATCGAATTCCCGGCCCAGCGCCAGCATTGCTTCGGCCAAGTGTTCCGGCATCATGTCCTCGGCCGGCGTGTTGATCAGATCGCGCGTCAGCGTGACCGCCGCGATTTGCCGGCGGATGCGGTCGCCGTCGCTGACGGGATCGAGCGCCAGCTTGGCCATGGGCCTTTTCGGGGTCTTGTAACGGGTGAATTGATAGGCCCCCAGCGCCCAGCCCAGAGTCATCCGTTCCAGCCGCCAGGGATCGAAGGCGCCGTCGAGACGGTAATTCCCTTCCGGCAGTGCCGCCGGCAGGTTACCCAGCGCCCAGAGGTCATCGGCCTTGACGATGCCGGCGATCACGGCCCGCAGCCGGCCGTCCGCATCGGGGATCAAGTTGAAACTACCCGGTTTCGCTTTGAAAGCGGTCGCGATCAGCCAGTGACGTAAAAAATCCTCCTGCCGCTCCAGCCACGGGCCGAACTCGCTCTCGATCACCGGGATGACGGGAATGCAATCGGGCGTGCGGGCGGGCAGCAAACCATCGTTCATGCGAGCCTCTCCAAGTCGAGCGCGGCGCCATGCGCGCCGCCCAGTGATTTTCACCGATAAAAAGCGCAAAATCCCGGCCCGTGCCGAGCGCCCTCTCCGGTTGGAAAGGGCAGGTTCGTCGAACCGGCGATACCCGGAATGGGGACCGCCGCATCCGCGAGGCGAAGATCTTGTACCGAATTCTTGACCAGCGCTTGACCCGGCTGTTCAATGCCAGCCCACCTGCCGTGTTTGACGGCCGCCTGCTGGGCCTGGAGCGGGAGGCGCTGCGGGTTGCGCCGGATGGTTACATCTCGCAGGTTCCCCATCCGCCCGCGCTCGGTTCGGCGCTGACCCATCCCTGGATCACCACCGATTACTCCGAGTCGCTGCTGGAGTTCATTACTCCGCCGCTGCCTGGCCCTGGGGAAGCGCTGCGTTTTCTGGACGAGGTTCACCGTTTCGCCTGCCGGCAGATCGGCGACGAACTGCTCTGGTCGGCCAGCATGCCTTGTATCCTGGCCGGTGAAGCCAGCATTCCGATCGCCGAGTACGGGCGCTCCAATCTGGGTCGGATGAAGCACGTCTATCGGCGCGGGCTGGCGTGGCGCTACGGGCGGACCATGCAGGTGATCGCCGGCATCCACTTCAATTTCTCGTTGCCGGACCCATTCTGGGCGGCGTTCCAGCAGAGGGAAGGCGCCCGCCGTTCGCTCCAGGATTTCCGCTCCGAGTCCTATTTCGGGCTGATCCGCAATCTGCAACGGTTTGGCTGGCTGATCCTCTATCTGTTCGGCGCCTCGCCGGCGGTGTGTAAGTCGTTCCTCGACGGCCGGGCGACTCCGCTGGCCGAATTCGACGAACACACCTGTTACGGGCCGTATGCCACGTCGCTGCGGATGAGCAACATCGGCTACACCAACCGCAGCGAGAAGAAGAGCGGCGTCAACGTGTGCTACAACTCGCTGCCTTCGTACATCGCCAGTCTCACTCAAGCAACAGTGACCCCGTGGCCACCCTACCAGCGGATCGGGGTGAAGTTGGACGGCGACTACCGCCAGCTCAACGCCAACGTCCTGCAAATCGAGAACGAGTATTACGCCTCGATGCGGCCCAAGCAGCCGCCGCAAGGCAACGAAAAACCGACCGTGGGGCTTCGGGGGCGCGGGGTGCGTTACGTCGAGTTGCGCTCGGTGGACATCAACCCGCTTGAGCCGCTGGGCGCGAACGAGACCCAGTTGCGGTTTCTGGAAACGTTCCTACTGTTTTGTCTGCTCAACGACT
The DNA here is from genome assembly GCA_027492875.1 of Candidatus Competibacteraceae bacterium. Lineage (GTDB taxonomy): Bacteria > Pseudomonadota > Gammaproteobacteria > Competibacterales > Competibacteraceae > Competibacter. The sequence goes on from JAPUDV010000140.1 coordinate 3,091, forward strand.
CCCCGCCGTTCGACGCCGAAGAGCGGGCGATGATCGACGAGAATCAGATGGCGGTGGCCCTGACCGGCCGCGACCCGGCGCTGGTGTTGCGCCGTCGGCGCGATCCGGCGCTGCCGCTGCGACGCTGGGCGGAAGAAATACTCGGTTTGCTGCAACCGGTCTGCGCGTTACTGGACCTGGGCGAGGCGGGACAACCCTATACAGCGGCGCTGGCCGAACAGCGCGCGACGCTGGCCGATCCGGAGCGCACCCCGTCCGCCCGCATCGTAGCGGCCATGCGCGCCAGCGGCGAAAATTTCTTCCGTTACGCCCGGCGGCTGTCGGAACAGCATCGCCGCCATTTTGAATCGCGGCCGCTGGCCGAGGAGCAGATACGGGTTTTCACCGAAGCGGCCGAGCGTTCGTTGCGGGAGCAGGCCGAGATCGAAGCGGCGGACGCGATTTCGTTCGATGAATTCCTGGCCCAGTACTTCGCTCAGAGCTGAGCCACGCCAACCCGCAAGCGCTGCTCGAAAATCCATCGGACCCGCGCTGCTACTACGCCAGCTTCCGGTACTTGATCCGGTGTGGCTGGTCGGCGTCCACGCCCAGCCGGCGCTTGCGGTCGGCTTCGTAGTCGGCGTAGTTGCCCTCGAACCACACCACCTGCGAATCGCCCTCGAAAGCGAGAATGTGGGTAGCGATGCGGTCCAGGAACCAGCGATCATGGGAGATGATCACCGCGCAGCCGGCGAAAGCCAGTAGCGCTTCCTCCAGCGCCCGCAGCGTTTCCACGTCCAGATCGTTGGTCGGCTCGTCCAGCAGCAGTACGTTGCCGCCGCTCTTGAGCAGCTTGGCGAGGTGAATGCGGTTGCGCTCGCCGCCGGACAGGTCCTTGACGAACTTTTGCTGGTCCTGCCCCTTGAAGTTGAAGCGGCCGGCGTAGGCGCGCGAGTTGATCTGGTAGCTGCCGATGGCGATGACATCCAGCCCGTCGGAGATTTCCTGCCAGACGGTCTTGTCCGGAGCGAGGCTGTCGCGCGACTGATCGACATAGGCCAGCTTGACGGTGTCGCCGACGCGCAAAGTGCCGTCGTCCGGCTGTTCCTGGCCGACCAGCATGCGGAACAGGGTGGTCTTGCCGGCGCCGTTGGGGCCGATCACGCCGACGATGCCGCCCTTGGGCAGCTTGAAGTCGAGCCCATCGATCAGCAGTCGGTCGCCGAAGCCTTTCCGTAACTGCGTCGCTTCCACCACCAGATCGCCCAGCCGTGGCCCCGGTGGGATATACAGGTCCTGGGTTTCGTTGCGCTTTTGGAATTCCTGCGATTCCAGCTCCTCGAAGCGGGCCACGCGGGCCTTGCTCTTGGCGTGGCGGCCCTTGGGGTTGGCGCGCACCCATTCCAGTTCCGCCTTCATGGCCTTGGTGTGGGCGGTCTCCTGCTTCTCTTCGATTTCCAGCCGCTTTTCCTTCTGGTCCAGCCAGGAGGAATAGTTGCCCTCCCAGGGGATGCCGCGACCGCGATCCAGCTCCAGAATCCAGCCGGCGACGTTGTCGAGGAAGTAGCGGTCGTGGGTGACGGCGACCACGGTGCCGGAGTAATCCCGCAGGAAGCGTTCCAGCCAGGCCACCGACTCGGCGTCGAGATGGTTGGTCGGCTCGTCCAGCAGCAGCATGTCGGGCTTGGACAGCAGCAGCCGGCACAGCGCGACCC
>JAPUDV010000141.1:0-12252 GCA_027492875.1 Candidatus Competibacteraceae bacterium
CCTCAACTCGCGCCCGCTGGGGCACTCCCGCGCGTGTGGGCGAAAGTTCTTGATCATTTGGTGCCATGTGGCACCAAAGCCAGGGCCCGCGCGCGCGTGGGCGAAAGAGGGTTCCGATCCGGGCCGACGGGTGATAGAGACCAGGGCCAGCGCGCGTGGGCAGGAAAAATAACCCTGGCCCAGATGGTCCAGGGGCGCGCGCGCGGGCGAAAGTGGCGATTCTTCATTCTTTCCTGAGGAAAGAAGCCAGGGCCGCGCCTTCCGGTAGCGACAATGCCGCCAGGGCCGCCAGCAGGCATTCCGCTGCCCCGCCTTGTATCGGGGTGTTCAGGCTTGCCGTTGCCAGTTGTCTATCCCCGTCCAGTCCCCGGCAACGCCCGCCCGGTGTGTGAACCTGTTTAGCGAACCGGGCTTGTTCCTGCTGCTGTTCCTGCCAGCGCCGCAACCCCGGATAGGCCGTAAAGAACGCCGCCCGCGCCTTTTCCGCTTCTCGCTGCGAGAGTTCGGCCCCATAACTGGCCTTGGCGTAGGCTTGCAACCCCTTGGCGCCTTGCCCGAACAACAGGCCGAAGTTGACAGCCTTGGCCATTTGCCGCTGTCCCTTCGTTACCGCGCCGGGTTCGATACCGAGAACCGCCGCCGCCGTTTTCCGGTGCAAGTCTTGCCCTTGTTCATAGGCCGCCCGCATGGCGCTATCGCCCGATACCAGGGCCGCTACTCTCAATTCGATTTGCCCGTAATCCGCCACCACCAGGCAACGCCCGGGGGCCGGGGCGAACAGTGCCCGGAAGGCGGCATCACGCGGGGGGTTCTGAATGTTCGGGGACTGGCAAGACAACCGCCCCGCCGCTGTCCCCAGCAGGAAACTGGCGTGAATGCGCCCCGTAACCGGGGAAATATGCGCCGCGTACCCCTTGCCGTAAGTCGATAGCCCTTTCATGGCGGCCTTGTACCGCTTGAGTGGTTCGAGAGCCGGAAGGGACAGCCCCGCCAGCGTATCCGCGTCGGTGGCCAGTTGCCCGCTGGCGGTTCGGTTCCAGGTTTCCAGAGTATCCGGGGGCAGGTTCGCCGCCAGCCAGGCGGCGAGTTGCTGGGGGCTATCCGGGTTTGCCCCATTTAACAGGTTGTCCAGTTCGCCCCGCGCCTGTTCCGCCTGTTCCGGCTTATGGAAGATCGACCTTTAGCCATCAACAGCTAGTTGAGATATAGCGCTTCCCCTTCCAGATCAGTCAGGAGAGAAGCGGATGACGGCTACCACCATGATCCATGTCCGCGTGGACGAACAGGTCAAGGCGAAAGCGGCGGCCAATCTGGCGGCGATGGGACTGTCCGTATCCGACGCGGTGCGGATATTGCTGGCTCGGGTGGCGGCGGAACAGGCATTGCCGTTTGAGATACGGGCGCCGAACGCGGAAACGATCACCGCGATCCGAGAGTTGGAAACGGGGAACGGAACGCGGTTCGAAAGCGTTGAAGCACTCATAGCGGATTTGAACGCGGACGATTGAGCGGTCGTCCGCGTTCAAACGGGATTACAAGCGGATCAAGACAACATCGCGCCATGGCCACGACCTTGACCGGCGGATACTCGGGGCGGTGGCATTGCTGGCCGCCGATCAGGCACTACCCGAGAGCTATCGGGATCACGCCCTGAGCGGTGAGTGGGCTGGCTACCGGGAATGCCATCTCAAGCCGGACCTGCTGCTCATTTACCGAAAAGCCAACACGGATACGCTACGACTGGCGCGACTGGGTTCGCACAGCGAGCTATTCAGTTGATGCCGCCAAAGTCAGAGATTATTCAGAACTATTCAGCAACGTCCGCATAACACCGACCACCCGCGCCGTGGTCGCATCCGCCGGGGTTTCCCGCCCGACCATATAGCTCATCAGCAGCGGGTCCTGAAGTTCCAGCAGCGCTGCAAACGCCTGCCGCTCCTCAACTGGGGCAACAGGGTAATGCCGCTCCAGATAGCCCAGCGTCAGCAGGTCCAGTTCTTTCATACCACGCCGACAGCGCCAGCGCAATTTGCCGATTTGTTCGTCCACGATCCGCGTCTCCGGGAAAGAAAACCCCTCGCCCGCAAGCGGGAGAGGGGCTGGGGTGAGGGAATCAGCTCCGAAACGGGAGGCGTATTACCGCCGTTCCACCATCAGTTTCTTGATTTCCGCAATCGCCTTAGCGGGATTTAGACCCTTCGGGCAGGTCTTGGTGCAGTTCATGATGGTATGGCAGCGATAAAGCCGGAACGGGTCTTCCAGGTCGTCCAACCGCTCGCCGGTAAACTCGTCACGGCTGTCCACGATCCAGCGGTAGGCTTGCAGCAGGATCGAGGGACCGAGGTAACGGTCGCCGTTCCACCAGTAGCTCGGGCAACTGGTCGAGCAACAGGCGCACAGAATGCACTCGTACAGGCCGTCCAGTTTGACGCGGTCTTCCTTGGATTGCAGGCGCTCCCGCTCCGGCGGCGGGGTGATCGATTGCAGCCAGGGCTTGATCGAGGCGTACTGGGCGTAAAAATGGGTTAAATCCGGCACCAGATCCTTGACCACGGGCATGTGCGGCAAGGGATAAACCTTCACGTCGCCGGCAACATCCCCGATGGCTTTGGTGCATGCCAACGTATTGGTGCCGTCGATGTTCATCGCACAGGACCCGCACACCCCTTCGCGGCAGGAGCGGCGCAGCGTCAGGGTCGGATCCATCTCGTTTTTGATCTTGAGCAGCGCGTCCAGCACCATCGGACCGCAGGTCGCCATATCAACCTCATAGGTATCCATGCGCGGGTTTTCGCCGCTGTCCGGATCCCAGCGATAGATCTGGAAGCGCTTGACGCTCTTGGCCCCGGCGCCGGCATAGTAGGTCTTACCCTTGCCGATGACGGAGTTGGCCGGAAGTTTGAATTGAGCCATGACATCGTCCCCTTAGTAAGTACGCTTCTTGGGTGGAATGTATTCCACCTCATCGGTCAGGGTGTAGGTATGTACCGGCCGATAGTCGATCGTAACGCCGCCTTTCTTATCCAACCAAGCCAGCGTGTGCTTCATCCAGCCCTCGTCGTTGCGATCCGGATAGTCTTCCCGGGCGTGAGCACCACGGCTTTCGGGCCGGTTGATCGCCGATTTGATGGACACCATGGCGCAACCCAGCAGGTTGTCCAGTTCCAGCGTTTCGACCAGATCGGAGTTCCACACCAAGCCGCGATCACTCACGCCGATGTGCTCGAAGCCAGCGTACACTTCTTCCAGCAGATTGATGCCCTCGGCCATGGACTCGCCGGTGCGGAACACCGCAGCATGGTTCTGCATGGTCCGCTGCATCCGCATCCGCAAGCTGGCGGTCGGGTTTTCACCCTTGGCATGGCGCAGACCATCGAAGCGGGCGATGATCCGATCAACGGAGCCTTGCGGCGTGGCCTTATGCGGGCTATTGGGCTGGGTCAGCTCGGCGCAGCGGTCGGCGGCGGCGCGGCCGAACACCACGATATCGAGCAGCGAGTTGGAACCCAGGCGGTTGGCGCCATGCACCGACACGCAGGCCGCCTCGCCGATGGCCATCAGGCCGGGTATGACATGATCGGGGTTGCCATCCTTGAGGATGACCACCTCGCCGCGATAATTGGTCGGAATGCCACCCATGTTGTAATGCACGGTCGGCAGCACCGGCGCCGGCTCCTTGGTCACGTCGACCCCGGCGAAAATGTGGGCGGTCTCGGCGATGCCCGGCAGCCGCTCGTTGATGACGTCGGCGCCCAGGTGCTCCAGGTGCAGGTGGATGTGGTCCTTGTGCTCGCCGACGCCTCGGCCTTCGCGGATTTCGATCGTCATGGAGCGGCTGACCACGTCGCGGGAAGCCAGATCCTTGGCGTTCGGCGCGTAGCGCTCCATAAAGCGCTCGCCCAGCGAGTTGGTCAGATAGCCGCCCTCGCCGCGACAGCCCTCGGTCATCAGGCAGCCGGAGCCGTAGATGCCGGTCGGGTGGAACTGGGTGAACTCCATGTCCTGCAACGGCAGTCCGGCGCGCAGCACCATACCGTTGCCGTCGCCGGTGCAGGTGTGGGCGGAGGTCGCCGAGAAATAGGCTCGGCCGTAGCCACCGGTGGCCAGCACGGTCTGGTGGGCGCGGAACACATGCAGCGAACCGTCGGACAGATCCCAGGCCACCACGCCGCAGCAGGCGCCTTCGTCGTCCATGATCAGGTCGAGCGCGAAGTACTCGATGAAAAACTCGGCGTCGTGCCTGAGCGCCTGCTGGTACAGGGTGTGTAGAATGGCGTGGCCGGTGCGGTCGGCGGCGGCGCAAGTGCGCTGGGCGGTGCCTTCGCCGTAGTTGGTGGTCATGCCCCCGAACGGGCGCTGGTAAATCTTGCCTTCCTCGGTGCGCGAGAACGGTACGCCGTAATGTTCGAGTTCGATGACCGCCGGGACCGCTTCGCGGCACATGTATTCGATGGCATCCTGGTCGCCGAGCCAGTCGGAACCCTTGACGGTGTCGTACATGTGCCACTGCCACAGATCCTGCCCCATGTTGCCGAGCGACGCCGACATGCCGCCCTGGGCGGCCACGGTATGGCTGCGGGTGGGGAAAACCTTGGTCAGGCAGGCAGTCTTCAATCCTTTCTGCGCCATGCCGAAGGTGGCGCGCAGCCCCGCGCCGCCGGCGCCGACCACCACCACATCGTAATTATGATGAATCAGTTTGTATGCGTTGGACATGAAACCTTAGCCTCCGATAGTGGGCGTTAGGCCAGTGCGACCTTGAGCACGGCGACGACGGTGATGGCGCCCAGCAGGAACAATACGATTTGTGTCGCCAGCAGCGCGGTGTACTTGGCCCACTCCGGCTGGACATAATCCTCGTAGATGACCTGCATGCCCAAACTGGCGTGGTAGAACGCCGCCAGGACCAGGGCGATCATCAGACCGGCGTTGATGGGGTTGCTCAGCCAGTGTTGAAAAACTTCATAATCGGCGCGCGACACTGACAGCAGGGAAAAGGCAAACCACAGCACCAGCGGCACCAGGGCAACGGAGGTGACGCGCTGCAACCACCAGTGGTGAGTACCGTCTTTGGCGGTGCCCAGACCGCGGGCGCGGGCGAGTGGGGTGCGAATGCTCATGATGTTTCTCTCCTCAGGGCGCGGCGATCAGCCAGCACAGGAAGGTCAGGATGATGGAAGACCACACCACCCACCAACCGGATTTGGTGGCGTCTTCCATCTCGAAGCCGTAGCCAGCGTCCCAAAACAGATGGCGGATGCCGTTGGCCAAGTGGTAAAACAACGCCCAGGTCCACAGGAATAGCAGCAGTTGACCCAGCATCGATCCCAACACGGCTTGAGCGTGTTCGTAAGCTTCGGGGCCGAGCGCGGCGGCGGTCAACCAGTACACCAGCAGCAGGGTGCCCACCACCAGCGACGCACCGGTGGCGCGGTGGGTGATGGACAAAATTGAAGTCATTTGCGGTTTGTAGTAGGGGCCGATCATGAACGGCGATAGTGGCCGTTTGTTGGCTGACATTACAGTTCTCCTGGTTAACGTGCGGTTAACATCGTGGCGAAGCAAAACGGCTTTTATTGTGCGGCGCAATAAACAATAACCGAACCCTGGTCGGGGTTCCATAGACATGGCGGAGGAATCGTGGGCGGAATGCATGATCCGAGCGGCGCGGAAGCGGCACGCCCGCCGAAACGGAGGTTGGCTAAAAGTCGATGCAGCGTCCGGCTTTTTCCCAATCGCCATAACGCGTGGGTTCGGGACCTTTGGGGCCGCCGTATTCCTTGGGTTTCCCGCGGCTTTCAGCGTCCTGCGCTCGATCGGAGGTCACGGCCGGCTGCGGTGGCAACGTCGTTTGCTCATCGTTTTTGTTCATGACTGCTCGCTATGGGTTGAGGGATGGCGACCGACCCTCCTAGCCCCACCCGCCAATGGAATCCCTGGAAATCCCAGGAATTGTGCTCTTGCGGCAACGGGGTTGTTTTAGTCTATATTTCGTCGGGTTATTATGCCAGTGACAGCCCTCGAACGCAACGAGCCGGCGACACGGCGATAGTCGTAATTTTCGAATTATTCTCTGATTAACTATCTAATAAAATTGGGATTCTATGAAATGAACGCCGAGTGGAGCGCTTTTCTGCAACAGGCCGGCGCCGTGCTGATGGCGAATCGGGTATCGCACTTCGATCGACCGGAATCCGAGCTGCGCTCGGCGCTGGATGGCGATTTCCGTTGCGACCTGTCGCACTGGGGGTCGATCGCCGCCGTCGGCCCCGACAGCGAATCGTTTTTGCAGGGGCAACTCACCTGTGATGTCCGGCAAGTCACGCCAGAGCGCAGTCTGGTCGGTGCGTACTGCAACCCCAAGGGCCGGGCGCTGGCCAGTGTTCGACTGTTCCGGCACGGCGGGGATCTTTATCTGAAACTGCCCAGGGAATTGCTGGAATCCACTTTGGAGCGTCTGCGTAAGTACCTGCTGCGGGCCAAGGTCACGCTGGAAGACGTCGGCGATACGCAGGTCGGAATCGGCGTCGCTGGACCGAATGCCACCACCCGGCTCACCGAAATTCTGGGCGGGATTCCGACAGCGGTGAACGGGGTCATCCAGGCCACCACTCCGGAATTGGCGGGCATCACCCTGATCCGCCTGCCCGGCCCAACGCCACGCCTCGAACTGCATGGAGCGATGCGAGCAATACAAACGGTGTGGACGGCGCTGGGATCGGCATTCGCGCCGGTGGGAGCGGAACCGTGGCGGTTGCTGGATATCCTGGCCGGCATTCCGACGATCTATCCGGAAACCGCCGAAGCGTTTGTGCCGCAGATGTTCAACTTGCAGTTGCTGGCGGGAGTCAGCTTCCAAAAGGGCTGCTACACCGGGCAGGAGGTGGTCGCGCGCACGCACCACCTCGGCAAGCTGAAACGGCGGATGTATCTGGCGCGGGTGGACAGCCCGAACCCACCCCAGCCCGGCGACCCCTTATTCTCGCCACAGACCGATGCCAGCCAGAGCGCCGGACGGCTGATCGACGCCGCCCGACATCCGGACGGAGGTTATGCGGTGCTGGCGGCGGCGCTGATCGAATGCGCCGAGCGCGGCGTGCTGCACCTGGGCGATGCCCGCGGGCCAGTGTTGCGATTGGAGAACCTGCCTTACCCGTTCGAGAAGCCAGCGTAGGAAATCGCCGCTTTGGACGCACGAAAATCGCGGACCAAGCCCGGAATCGCTCAATCCTCGGCTGGGATCCAACCTCCCATGTCTTTCCAGCGGTTGACGATCCGGCAGAACAGTTCCGCCGTGCGCTCGGCATCGTAAATGGCCGAATGCGCCTCGCGCTCATCCCAGGGAATGCCCGCCGCCCGCAATGCCCGGGCCAGCACCGTCTGCCCGTAGGCCAGGCCCGCTAGCGATACCGTATCGAGGCTGCTGAAGGGATGGAAGGGGTTGCGCTTGATCCGGGCGCGCGCCGCCGCCGCGTTCAGGAATGCCAGATCGAAGAAAGCGTTGTGGCCGACCAGAACGGCGCGGGTACAGCCGGTTTCCCGAATTTCCCGCCGCACCTCCCGGAAAATCGCGTCCAGCGCCTCGCTTTCCGGCACCGCGAAGCGGAAGGGATGGTCGGGGTCGATGCCGTTCACCGCCATCGAGGCCGGGGCCAGCCGCGCGCCGGGAAACGGCTGTACGTGATGGGCCAGCGTTCCGACCGGATGCAGATGACCCTGCCAGTCCATGCGCACGATCACGGCGGCGATTTCCAGCAGGGCGTCGGTCTGGGCGTTGATGCCGCCGGTCTCGACGTCCACGATTACCGGCAAAAAGCCGCGAAACCGGCCGGCAATGAGGGGGTTTGGAGTAGGTTCGTTCATTCTGGCAGCATAGCGGATAGCCGGCGGCGGCGCATCCGTGTCCGACCGGCTCAGCCCGGCGTGTTGTATTCCACCCAGCGCGGTCCGGCGGCGGTGGTCTCGCGCTTCCAAAATGGCGCCTTCGACTTAAGTTCCTCCATGATGGACCGGCAGGCCGAAAAAGCCGCCGTCCGGTGTTCCGACCAGACCGCCACCAACACGATGGGATCGCTGGGGTGCAATTCACCGACCCGATGCACCACCAGTACATCCAGCAGTGGCCATTCCCGGCCGGCGGTTTCAACGATGCGCCGAAGATACTTTTCAGTCATGCCCGGATAGTATTCCAGCACCATGCCTCGCACCGCTTCCCCATCGTTGAAATCGCGCATTGTGCCGATAAAAATCGCCGTCGCGCCGCACCGGCCCGGTGGTCCGACCAACGTCTGATAGCGTCCCAGCTCCGCCAGCGGCTCGAAGGGCGTTTCCCGTAATTCGACCCGCATGTCCTACCCTCCGGTCACCGGCGGAAAAAACGCCACCTCGTCGCCATCACGCACGATTTGCTCCAGATTGGCATATTCCATGTTCACCGCCGCCAGGGTGTTCGGCGGCAACGGTGTCTCCCGATGCAACGCCGCCCAGACCGCGGCGACCGTCAAGCCGCCGACGGCATCCAGCCGATCCTCGACACAGCCCGCGCGATCACACAGGCTGGCAAAGTATTTGACATGAATAGTCATGTACTTGCCTCGTTAGCAATCATCATTGGATCGCCCCGATCCATCCTGCCGCAACCGCCAGCGAGGGCGTCCGTCAAGATCGATCAAGCCGTTTTGCAGGAGCCACGCGCGAGCATCCTCGGCGTCCTGTTCGAACCAGGCACGGGTCGAACCCAGACGGAACGAGTAACCCCAAGCATCCATGTCGGCGAACATCCGCGCCCGACCGACCCCCGGCAGTTCATCCGCCCACAGGATTTGCAGGTAGCAAACGCCGTTTTCCTCGACGCAGTCGCCACCGGCATCGGTATGCAAATGCGCGCGGCGCCCGGCATCCATGCAGATGTAGTGGCAGGCCTCGTGCAGGATGGAATGCACTGGTGTGTCATCGCGCACAAACAGATGATCGCCGATCAACCCCGCTTCTGAATTGCCCCAGTAGCTGCCGGGAATCTGACCCCCGCGCGGTACCCGCTCCACACGCAATCCACAGCGTCCCAGCAGTGCCCCTAATGTTTCCAGCGACTCACGTCCCAGCCCGGCGCAGGTCAGCACCGCCACAGTCGATTGCGAACTCACGCATCTCCCCTCCGGCAAGTCTCGCGGAATTTCGTCCGCTGCAACCAAGCCATGGAATGAAGGTCAATATGCGGCCCCAAAGCCGTTTGTACGCCGTTATCGATTTTCAATCATTAAATAACCAAATTGCATAATAAATTACGATGAAAATGCAGCATGTTCCAGTTAGACTCGCAATTTTCAGGGGATCGTCGCCGTTCTGGCGAACGAAATTCTGCTTGCCGCCCTTGTTTGAAGGATACGCTATCCCATGAGTCGAACCCATCTGTTCACCTCCGAGTCCGTTTCCGAAGGACATCCGGACAAAATCGCCGACCAGATTTCCGACGCGGTGCTCGACGCCATCCTCGCCGAGGATCCCAAGGCCCGCGTTGCCTGCGAAACCCTGATCAAGACCGGCGTGGTGGTGCTGGCTGGCGAAATCACCACGTCGGCTTGGGTGGATTTCGATCAGATCGTGCGTGATACCGTGATCGGCATCGGTTACGACAACTCCAATGTCGGCTTCGACGGCGCCACCTGCGCGGTGCTGTCCTGCATCGGCAAACAGTCCTCCGATATCCGGCAGGGCGTGGACCGTGAAAACCCGGAAGATCAGGGCGCCGGCGATCAGGGCCTGATGTTCGGCTATGCCTGCAACGAAACCGACGTGCTGATGCCGGCCCCCATCACCTACGCTCACCGACTGGTGCAGCGGCAGGCGGAGATGCGCAAGAGCGGCGTGCTACCCTGGTTGCGGCCGGACGCTAAAAGCCAAGTCACTTTCCGCTATGAAGGCAATAACGTGGTGGGAGTCGAAGCGGTGGTGCTATCCACTCAACACGATGCCGACATCAGCTACAAGCTGCTGTGCGAGGCGGTGATGGAGAATATCATCCTGCCGGTACTGCCGGCCGGATGGCTGGACAAGCACACCCAGTACCACATCAACCCGACCGGCAGCTTCGTCATCGGTGGGCCGGTGGGGGACTGCGGGCTGACCGGGCGCAAGATCATCGTGGATACCTACGGCGGCTCGGCGCATCACGGTGGCGGCGCCTTTTCCGGCAAGGACCCGTCCAAGGTCGACCGTTCCGCCGCCTACGCTGGCCGCTACGTCGCCAAGAACATCGTCGCCGCCGGCCTGGCCGACAAGTGCGAGATCCAGGTGTCCTATGCCATCGGCGTGGCCGAACCGACCTCGATCAGCGTCAACACCTTCGGCACCGGCAAAATCGACGAGGACCGGCTGGTGGAAATCGTGCGCGACCACTTCGACCTGCGGCCCTACGGCCTGGTGAAGATGCTCGACCTGATCCGGCCGATTTTCCGCAAGACCGCCGCTTACGGGCACTTCGGCCGCGAGGAGCCGGAATTCACCTGGGAGCGCACCGACCGGGCCGAGGCGCTGAGGGATGCGGCAGGCATCTAAATCCAGTGGGCGCGACACCTTCCAACGAATGGCTTCCGTCCAATTTCCAACTCCGATTTTTCTCGCCTCCCGCCGAGGGGCGCTGCAGCGGTTTTTACCGTCAGGCTCGGCGAGGCATGGCTTTCACAAGCCAACGGCGCCCGTTCAATCGTATGGAGTGTACGTTATGAACGCCGTCGTGCGCGAAAAAACCACCATTGACTATCAGGTCGCCGATATCACCCTGACGGACTGGGGCCGCAAGGAAATCGCCATCGCCGAAACCGAGATGCCCGGCTTGATGGCGGTCCGGGCCGAATACCGGGACCGACAGCCGCTCAGGGGCGCCCGCATCGCCGGCTCGCTGCACATGACCATCCAGACCGCCGTGCTGATCGAGACCTTGGCGGAACTGGGCGCGGACGTGCGCTGGGCCTCCTGCAACATTTTCTCGACTCAAGACCACGCCGCCGCCGCCATCGCCGCCGATGGGATTCCGGTGTTCGCCTACAAAGGTGAATCGCTGGAAGAGTACTGGGATTTTACCCATCGCATTCTGGAATGGGGGGACGGCGGCACGCCGAACATGATCCTGGACGACGGCGGCGATGCCACCCTGCTGGTCACGCTCGGCGTCCGGGCGGAACGGGATCGTTCGCTGGTCGCCAATCCAAGCTGCGAAGAAGAACAGGTGCTGTTTGCCGCCATTCGCCAGCAGCTGGAGAACCAACCCGGTTGGTACTCAAAAATCCAGGCCAACATCAAGGGCGTAACCGAAGAGACGACGACTGGCGTCCACCGTCTCTACATGATGGAAAAGGAAGGACGGCTGCCCTTTCCCGCCATCAACGTCAACGACTCGGTGACCAAGTCCAAATTCGACAACCTGTACGGCTGCCGTGAGTCGCTGGTGGATGGCATCAAGCGCGCCACCGACGTGATGATCGCCGGCAAGATCGCCATGGTGCTGGGCTACGGCGATGTCGGCAAGGGTTGCGCCCAAAGCCTGCGCGGTCTGGGCGCCACAGTGTGGGTCACCGAAATCGATCCGATTTGCGCCCTGCAGGCCGCGATGGAAGGCTACCGGGTCGTCACCATGGACGACGCCTGCGCAGCGGCGGACATTTTTGTCACCGCCACCGGCAATCTCGGGGTCATCACTCACGACCACATGGCACGGATGAAAAATCAGGCCATCGTCTGCAATATCGGCCACTTCGATTCCGAAATTGAGGTCGCCAGCCTAAAGAAATATCGCTGGGAAAACATCAAACCGCAGGTGGATCACATCATCTTTCCCGACGGTAAGCGCATCATCCTGTTGGCCGAGGGGCGGTTGGTGAACCTGGGCTGCGCCACCGGCCATCCCAGTTTCGTGATGTCCAACTCCTTCACCAATCAGGTGCTGGCGCAGATCGAACTATTCACCCAGGACGGACAGTACGAAAACAAAGTTTACGTGCTGCCTAAGCACCTCGATGAAAAGGTGGCGCAACTGCATCTGGGTCGGATCGGCGCCAAGCTGACCGTGCTCACACCGGAACAGGCTGCGTATATCGGTGTTGCCGTGGACGGACCTTACAAACCGGATAGTTATCGCTACTGATTTGTGGCCCCACGCGGCAGGGGGGGGGGGGGGGGGGCCCCCCCCCCCCCACCCCCCCCGGGGGGGGGTTTTGGGGGGGTTTTTAGGGGACCACCACGGGGAGATCCACCCCA
>JAPUDV010000141.1:12262-33958 GCA_027492875.1 Candidatus Competibacteraceae bacterium
GGTGTTGCCGGGGACGTACCTTACAACCCCGAAAGGTATCGCTCCCGATTTGGGGCCCCACGCGGCAGGCGTCGTAGGGACCGAACCTGTACCCTCCGACGCCTGCTTGCTTTGTTTTATCCTGGTATTTTCGTCCTACCCCCGGTCTTCATACCCGCCATGGACTCCCAAAAACGCTATCTCAAGGTTTTCAGTTGCGAATTCTTCCCCCCCAACACCGATGAAGGGATGAGCAAGTTGTTCGCCGCCCGCGAAGAACTGATGCGGATGCAACCCGCCTTCTTTTCGGTCACCTACGGTGCCGGCGGCTCCACCCGCGAACGCACTCTCCAAGCGATTCAGGCGATTCAGGAACACAGCGGGGTGGATGCCGCACCCCACATGACCTGCGTGGCCTCCACCCGTGCGGGGATTCGGGAGATTTTGGCCGGCTACCGCGATCAAGGCATCCATCGCATCGTCGCCCTGCGTGGCGACCTGCCCTCGGGAATGCGCGAATTTGGTGAATTGCGTTACGCCAACGAACTGGTGGCATTCATCCGCGCCGAAACCGGCGATCATTTCCACATCGAAGTTGCCGCTTACCCGGAATGCCATCCGCAGGCACCGAACACCGAGCGCGATCTGCTCCACTTCAAGCGCAAAGTCGAGGCTGGCGCCAACAGCGCCATCACCCAATACTTCTATAATTCGGATGCCTACTTCCGCTTTGCGAACGACTGCGCGCGGTTGGGAATCGGTCTGCCGATCGTGCCCGGCATCATGCCGATCACCAATTTCACTCAGTTAGCGCGGTTCTCGGACAGCTGCGGAGCGGAAATTCCGCGCTGGATTCGCAAGCGGCTGGAGGGCTTTGGCGACGACCGCAACGCCATCCGCGCCTTCGGTCTGGATGTGGTCACCGATCTTTGCCGACGCCTGCTGGAAGGTGGCGCACCGGGCCTGCATTTCTATACGATGAACCAGGCTGGGCCAACGCTGGCGATCTGCGAGCGGTTGGGACTGATCGCCGCCACGCGGTAAGCTTGATCCAGGGAAACGACAAACGCCCTTCCTCCGAAAAAGAGAAAGGGCGTTTGTCGCGAGGGCGACTGAAACGGGAAGAACAGAAAGTGGACTTACCCGCTGCTTTCTGGCTTATTGAGCAGCCACCAGCGCCTTGGCATCCGGCCCGAGCGGCAGCACATAATCGTGCGAGGCCAGTACCTGGTTATCCGTCGCTCGAATCAGGCGGGCGTTCACGAACACCGACTGCCGCCCGACCGCATAGGTACCGGCGATCACCGCCGCCGCGTTATGTGACTGACTGATTTCCTTGACCGAGCGCGACAACGCGAACTCGCCCGCACCTTCGGCGACGAAGATGTTGTTGCGCATCGTGATCTCGACCACCGTAAAGCCCTGCTGCGCGAACCGGGAACCAATCTGCTGACCGATAACCCGCCCGAGGCCAGACGATGTTTCCAGATTGTTGATATCCACAAACGTGGCCGCCAACAAGGGTTCATTCCGCTCCTTGAGCCAAGGGGTTCGCATCAGGAGAGCATCGGCCGCGCTATAGTTCTGCTCGACCAGATTTGCGTCCCGAATGATCGGTCGCGCTGGAGCATCATCCGTGGAGGCGCACCCCATGATACCCAAGCCAAGGATGGCTCCCAGCGCAACCGCGCCACGCAAGATCGTGTTCCAATTCATGGTCCGACCACCTCTATGATGCGGCTAGCCGATGGTTGCATGGCAATGTACTGGCTCTTGTCGCCGATATAATAAACATTGCTATACCGAATCAGATAACGCTCGGCGTTCATCACCGAAACATTCAGGATGACTTCATGTTTCGTGGTTTCCGGCAGCCGGTCCGTTACCACCTGCATGTCGTAGGACACCGGATAACCCGCCGATGGGTTGGTGGTGACGATGAACCCCCGCTCCACCAGATGCGTGGTCAGCAGATTGTAGAACGCCCCATCCGCACTGCTTTCGTATCGAGGCTGTTGGACGTATAACGTGACGGGCGGATGGTCGTCCCGAGCCGCCGCCGATTGGCCCTCACTCTGCTTGGGACTTGGGCCGATCAGCGCATCATGGATCCAGTCAGCTACATCGATCGCCATAACATCCCAGTGATGCGCCGATTGCATCTTTTGCTGGTATGTAAGCGGATAGCCTTTCTCGACGGGCATCGGAGTCGTGCAAGCCCCCAGCCCGAGGCAGAGGATAACAAGAAGGGCACTAGAGATCTTCATGGTTTCTCCCTCGGTTTTTATATCCGTTATTAACGGCACCCATTAGAGTTTAGCCGGTTATACCACCGGTGCCACCCCTTGACAACTAAGGTTTCCACGCATCGCGGTTTCATAGTTTCACCACCCATTCAGGCCCTGCCCGCCGTCAGCGATAAGAACACGCCTATTTTGAGAAAAAGCACAGCATATAGTGGTTTATCGTTGAAAAAACACATCATGTAGGAATTTTGCCTGAAAATTTCCCCCACATCTTCTAGAATCCGGTAGCTGGATCGTGGGCGTATCCGCCACCGCCCACCGGGCCCGCAATTGAACCACGGCAGACATCGCCTCCAATCCACGCTCAAGAACCTGTTTCAGGAGAGCCCCGGCCCCATGAAGACCGCCCACCTCAAGCCCGTTGACCGCCCAACCGCCGCCGCCGACGTACCGATGCAACCGGCATCCTGGGATATCTGGGACCAAAAGTACCGCCTCCGGGCCAAGGACGGGCGGGCGATAGACGAGACGATAGACAGCACCTATCAACGGGTGGCCTCGGCGCTGGCCGAGGTGGAGGCCACCCCGGAACTGCGCGCCCACTGGAACGGGAAGTTCCTATGGGCCTTGCGGCACGGCGCTATTCCAGCGGGACGCATCATCTCCAACGCCGGCGCTTGGGAGCACAAACCCGCCACGTCCACCATCAACTGCACGGTATCCGGGACCATTCGGGACTCCATGGACGACATCCTGCGCAAGGTACACGAAGCGGGGTTGACGCTGAAGGCGGGCTGCGGCATCGGTTACGAGTTCTCCACGCTGCGCCCGCGCGGGGCCTACGTCTCGGGTGCCGGGGCCTACACCTCCGGGCCGCTGTCGTTTATGGACATCTACGACAAGATGTGCTTCACCGTATCGTCGGCGGGCGGACGGCGGGGCGCGCAGATGGGAACCTTCGACGTCGGCCACCCGGACGTGATGGAGTTTATCCGCGCCAAGCGGGAGGCAGGCCGGCTGCGGCAATTCAATCTGTCGCTGTTGATCACCCGGGACTTCATGGATGCCGTCCAGCAGGACGCCGACTGGCCGTTGGCGTTCCCCGTTTCGGCGCGGGAAGCCGAACAGGATCGCATCGACCTCGCCGACGCCCGCCAGATCGTTTGGCGCGAGTGGCCGACCACCGAGGGCCTGATCGTCGATGCCGACGGTAAAGTCGCCTGCAAGATCTACCGGAGCATCCGCGCCCGGCGCCTGTGGGACGCGATCATGTCCTCCACCTACGACTACTCCGAGCCGGGGTTCATCCTCATCGACCGGGTGAACGAGATGAACAACAACTGGTTCTGCGAACACATCCGGGCCTGTAACCCCTGCGGCGAACAAAATCTACCCCCCTACGGCTCGTGCTTGCTCGGCTCGATCAACCTGACGCGATTCGTCCGGGAGCCCTTCGCCGCGCAGGCCCGTTTCGACTGGGAGACCTACCGGGACGTGGTCGCCGTCTTCACCCGGATGCTCGACAACGTGGTGGAGATCAACGGCCTGCCCCTGGGGCAGCAACGCCAGGAAATCCTCGACAAACGGCGGCACGGCATGGGGTATCTGGGCCTGGGCTCCACGTTGACCCTGCTCGGCCTCCGCTATGGATCGCCGGAATCGCTGACCTTTACCGAGGAAGTGACCCGTGAAATGGCCCTGAGCGGCTGGCGCGTCGGGCTGGAACTCGCTCGGGAAAAGGGAGCGGCCCCCATTCTCGAACAGGAATTCGCCGTCACCGCCGAAATGTTGCGCAAGCGCCCGGAAATGGTCCGCGACGGGCTTAAGGAAGGCGACCGGATTCCCGGCCGCGTCCTGCACGCCCGGTACAGCCGCTACATGCAACAACTTGCTGAAATCGATCGAGGCCTGGTGGATCAACTGGCCGAGGTGGGCGCGCGGTTCACCCATCACAGCTCCATCGCGCCGACGGGAACCATCGCGCTGTCGTTGGCCAACAACGCCAGCAACGGCATCGAACCCAGCTTCGCCCACCACTACGCCCGCAACATCATCCGTCCCGGTAAAAAGTCCAAGGAGAAAGTGGATGTCTTCTCCTTCGAGCTGCTGGCCTACCGACACCTCGTCAATCCCAAGGCCCTGCCCGAAGCGGAATCCTCCGAAGAGCGATTGCCCCCCTACTTCATCACCGCCGACGACGTGACGCCCAAGCAACATGTAGACATTCAGGCCGCCGCCCAGAAGTGGATCGATTCCAGCATTTCCAAGACGGCCAACGTCCCTCCTGACTTCCCCTACGAGGATTTCAAGGACATTTACCGGTATGCGGATGAGCAGGGGCTAAAAGGCTGCACCACCTTCCGCTTCAACCCCGAAGCGTTCCAGGGCGTGCTGGTCAAGGAAAAGGATCTGGAAAACACCTTGTACCGCTTCGAACTCGAAGATGGCAGCGTGCTGGAGGTCAAGGGCAACGAGGAGATCGAGTACGATGGGGAGGTTCACACGGCAGCGAACCTGTTCGACGCGATTAAGGAGGGGTATTACGGGAAATTCTGAATTACGGATTGGAGCCAAATGAAAGAGCGAGCGCAGTTACCCGCTGAGCTCGCTCGAAATATTGGCAACAAACGTGGCATGAACCGGGAGGCCTGCCGCTCCTTGCAAGGAGTCTTTTCGTATAGCTACTAACAGTGCCCTTCCAAGGTAGCTCATGCGCGGACAAGCTGCAAGGTCTAATCCCCTCCCGGAAAGGAGGTGATCGATATGGTACTTCGACGACAGTTGAAAGCTGCGCCACCGGGATTCCGGTGGGTATTTACCCGCTACAGGCGGGTGAGGAACTCAACCAAAGTCCTTGATGCTTGGGATTATGGATATGAGTGCTGGACCTTCTTAGTCAGGGCCTGAGCCATGTGGCGGGGAGCAATCCCCGCCATTGATTTCTGATGGTCACATCTTGGACCTTGCAATACTCCCTCAAGCTACAATTACATCGGACTAACCTGTATACCGGATCACCTATGGCCATAAAGATCGACAAGAAAATCGTCGCCTACAGCGTCGTTAAATCCGACGACACGCCGCCTGGGCCGGTGAGCCGTTCGCCTGCCGCCCTGCAACACATGCACGAAAGCCTGGCCCGCCCCGAAATTCTCCCCGGCGCTACCTACAAGGTGAAGACGCCGCTGTCGGATCACGCCTTGTACATCACCATCAACGACATCGTGCTCAATCAGGACACCCCGGACGAAATTCGCCGCCCATTCGAAATCTTCATCAACTCCAAGGCGATGGAACATTTCCAATGGATCGTCGCCCTGACCCGCATCATCTCGGCGGTATTCCGCAAGGGCGGCGACGTGACTTTTCTGGTGGAAGAACTACGCTCAGTGTTCGACCCGAAAGGCGGCTACTTCAAGAAGGGCGGCAAATACATGCCCTCGCTGGTCGCGGAGATCGGCGATGTGATTGAATCCCACTTACGCTCGATCGGCATGTTCAAGGAAGACGGTCCCGACGAACGCCAGCGCCAGTTGATCGAGGAACATCGCAACAAATACGAAGCCAGCATGAAGGCGGTCGAGGATGCTGCCGGCGCCAGCGGCTTTCCACCGGAAGCCACCCTCTGCGGCAAGTGCCAAACCAAGGCGGTGATCGTCATGGATGGATGCCTGACCTGCCTGAACTGCGGCGACTCGAAATGTTCCTGATGGACCCAAGCAGCGCAAAAGCCACTCCTACAGCCTCAAATCCGAGATAGCCCCATGTATCCCCAAATACCCGAGCTGATGACAGCCATCGAAATCACGGAACCCGGTGGTCCCGACAAGTTGGCGCCCAAACAGCGCCCGGTCCCGCAGCCCGCCGCCGGCGAAGTCCTGATCAGGGTCGCCGCTGCGGGCGTCAATCGTCCCGACTGCCTGCAACGTCAGGGTAGTTATCCGCCACCACCAGGCGCTTCCGACATCCCGGGGCTGGAAGTCGCCGGCACCATAGCCGCGCTCAGCGAAGGCGTGAACCACTGGCGGATCGGCGACGAAGTCTGCGCCCTGCTGACCGGCGGCGGCTACGCCGAATATTGCACCGCGCCCGCGCCTCAATGCCTGCCAATCCCAACCGGATTGACCTTGCAACAGGCCGCCGCCCTACCGGAAACTTTCTTTACCGTTTGGAGCAACGTCTTCGACCGGGCGCGACTGCAACCCGGTGAAATCCTATTGGTTCATGGTGGCGCCAGCGGTATCGGCACCACCGCGATCCAACTGGCCACGGCATTGGGTTCGCGGGTATTCGCCACGGTTGGCGGCGTCGAAAAGATCCAGGCGTGCCTGGACTTGGGCGCCGAGCGCGTCATCAACTACCGCGAACAGGACTTTGTCCAAACGATCAAGGAAGTTACGCGCAATCGGGGCGTGGATGTGATCCTGGATATGGTCGGCGGCGACTACATGCAGCGTAATCTGAGCGTGCTGGCAGTTGAAGGCCGGTTGGTTTTCATCGCCTTCCTGCGCGGCGCCAAGGTGGAACTGAATCTGGCGCCAGTGATGATGAAGCGGCTGACCATCACCGGATCGACCCTGCGCGCCCGACCCATCGAAGACAAAATGCCCATTGCCGCAGCCCTGCAAAAGACGGTCTGGCCGCTACTCGCTGGTGGCGCGATCCGCCCGCTCATTGACCAGGTCTTCCCCCTCACAGAGGCCGCCGCCGCTCATGCCCTGATGGAATCCAATCGCCACATTGGCAAGATTCTATTGCAGGTTGTGACGGATCGCTGACCCCGATCTTCCGTCGCCCTAACCCAGCACGGCGACCCAGCAGCGAGTGAAGGAGGGACATTACGCCCATGAGGATTTGATCGAACCGCTGCAACAAACAAGTATCCTGCATTGCAACAAAATAATATCTATACTGTCATAGTGATCTGCTTGTTCCGGATCACCAAAGTCGCGGTGCAGCCGTCGGCGCCGTACGGCTATCCGATATCTCCCGGCGTCTCTCGTGAGCCGGGTGTGGGCTAGCTCGATAATATCGAAGGATGAAGAAGTTTGGCCAAGCAGTCGGCTATTTTCGTTACAGGTGAGAGGCTAAAATCATGCGCGGCGTCTACAAATCTCAGCATCCATTTGTCTGGTTCGAAAAAAGCGGATGGTGGTTCAAAGTGTTTGGCGAGTGTTTCGGACCTTACCCGGAATTACCTGAAGCGCGCTATAACTTGTTGGTGATTCAGGGGTTGAGCCAGCAGCTTCGCGAAGCCATCGCCAAGTAGCGGGTATCCGCTAGGATACCCGATTCGTTCGCCGTAGCTTCCGCAGCCAACTGAAGATTTTCGGTGCCCCGCAATAAAAAAGCCGGGATCGACCCCGGCTTTTCAACAGAATACAAGTCTTGGCTCATTCGCCTACTGAATCGGGTCGATCCACCAACTCGACATAGGCCATTGGCGCGCTATCGCCAGCCCGGAACCCGCACTTCAGGATACGCAGATAACCACCCGGACGAGACTGATAGCGCGGTCCCAACTGATTAAACAACTTGGTCACCACGGTTCGGTCGCGCAACCGGTTAAACGCCAACCGGCGGTGAGCCACGCTATCCTGCTTCGACAACGTGATTAACGGTTCGGCAACCTGACGCAATTCCTTGGCCTTAGGCAGAGTGGTGCGAATAAGCTCGTGGGTGAACAACGAAGCGGCCATATTACGGAACATGGCTTTGCGATGGCTGCTGGTACGGTTCAATTTGCGGCCGGCTTTACGATGGCGCATGACGGTTATTCCTTAAAGGCTTAAAGTCGGACGGTCAATAATCATTAAATTCGGGGAAAATCCAAGGCCGATCCTACTCGGCATCGGCATCGGCATCGGCATCGGCATCGCTGACCGCAGCTTTCGAACCCACCCGCAGAGGTCTGTCTGTTTCAGCCGCCGTCTCAACCGCACCAGCAGCACGCCGCGCCGCAGCACGCTCTTCCGCTTCCATGCTCAGATTTGGCGGTGGCCAGTTATCGACCTTCGTACCCAAAGCCAATTTGTACTTGGCTAGCACATCCTTAATCTCAGTCAACGATTTCTTACCGAGATTGGGGGTCTTGAGAAGCTCTGCCTCGGTTCGCTGCACCAGATCGCCAATATAGTAAATATTCTCTGCTTTCAGACAGTTGGCCGAACGTACAGTCAGCTCCAAGTCATCCACCGGCTGCATCAGGACCGGATCGATATCCACAGGCGGCGGCGGCAGAGGCTCGTCTCTTTTACCCTTGAGATCCACGAACACCGACAGCTGGTCTAGCAAAATGCGGGCCGCCGTGCGAATCGCCTCCTCCGGATCGATGGTACCGTTGGTTTCCAGATTCAGAATCAGCTTGTCCAAGTTGGTGCGCTGTTCGACCCGAGCACTTTCCACCCGATAGCTGATCCGCTCAATCGGGCTGAACGAAGCATCCAAGCGCAACCGGCCAATCGGCCGCGTTTCGCCGTCGGACCCTTCCCGCTGGGCAGCCGGCCAGTAACCGCGACCCTGCTCGATCTTGAGTCGCATGCTCAACTCGCCGCTCTTGGTCAGATGGGCGATGATGTGCTCTGGATTGATGATCTCAACAGCATGGCTTTTTTCGATGTCGCCAGCCGTGACCGGCCCTGGCCCCTTCTTGGTCAGCGTCAGATTCGCCTCGCTTACCCCTTCCTGCAGAGTGACCGCCACACCTTTCAGGTTGAGGAGAATATCGATCACATCCTCCTGCACACCCTCAATGGTGGAGTATTCGTGCAGCACCTGGTCAATTTCACACTCGACAATCGCGGCACCCGGTATGGATGAGAGCAAAATCCGCCGCAGAGCATTACCGAGGGTATAACCAAACCCGCGTTCCAGCGGCTCCACACTTACCCGCGCCAATCGCGGTGTCAGTTTCTCCACCTCGACGCGGGTTGGTTTCAGCAAATCAAAAGCACCCACCATCCGTTCCCCCTCGGGGTCGATCACTTGGAATACAGCTCTACAACCAAGGATTCGTTGATATCCGGCGGCAGATCGCCACGGTCGGGAATCCGCTTGAACACCCCACTCATTTTACCGGCATCCACCTCGACCCAATCCACAAAACCATGACCCTGGGCCAGTTGCAACGCGTACTGAATGCGGGTCTGAGTGCGGCTCTTCTCATGAATCGCAACGATGTCTTCCGGCTTGATCTGATAGGAAGGGATGTTGACCCGCTGGCCGTTAACGGTGATCGCCCGGTGGGAAACCAACTGACGGGCTTCGGCGCGAGTACTGCCAAAACCCATGCGGTACACGACGTTATCCAACCGGCATTCCAGCAGCTTCAACAGGTTTTCACCCGTGGAACCTTTGCTGCTAGCCGCTTTTTTATAGTAATTCAGAAACTGCCGCTCCAGCACTCCGTAGATGCGCCGCAGTTTCTGTTTTTCGCGCAACTGCATTCCGTAGTCGGAAAGGCGGGGACGCCGCGCGCCATGCTGGCCCGGCAACCGCTCCAGATTGCACTTGGATTCCAGCGGACGGGCGGCGGATTTCAGAAACAAATCCACACCTTCCCGGCGACTCAGCTTGCACTTGGGACCGAGATATCTCGCCACGGTATGACTCCTAAACTAAACGCGACGGCGTTTCGGGGGACGGCAACCGTTATGAGGAATAGGCGTTACGTCCATAATGCTCATAACCTTGAAACCGGCGGCATTCAGCGCGCGTACGGCGGATTCCCGACCGGGTCCAGGTCCCTTGACATTGACTTCCAAGTTCTTAAGGCCAAATTCCTTCACCATATTCCCCACCCGCTCGGCGGCGACCTGCGCCGCAAACGGAGTGCTCTTACGTGACCCGCGAAAACCAGAACCTCCCGATGTGGCCCACGCCAGCGCGTTACCCTGACGATCCGTAATGGTGATGATGGTATTATTGAACGAGGCGTGAATGTGCGCGATGCCATCCACGACATTCTTTTTAACGCGCTTGCGCGTCTTGGTGACCGGTTTTGCCATGCTCCAACCTATGCCAATGGGATTCCAAAAAGTGCCGGCCTACTTACGAACCGCGCGGCGCGGACCCTTGCGCGTCCGTGCGTTGGTTCGGGTGCGCTGACCGCGCACCGGTAAGCCCCGCCGATGACGCACGCCACGATAGCAGCCCAAGTCCATCAATCGCTTGATGCTCATGGACACTTCACGGCGCAGATCGCCTTCCACGATATGTTTGGTGACTTCGGCGCGCAGTGCGTCCACCTGCGCTTCATCCAAGTCCCGGACCTTGATGTCCGGGGCGACACCGGCCGCCGTGCAGATCTGGCTAGCACGGGTCTTGCCGATCCCATAGATAGCCTGCAGCGCAATCACCGCATGTTTGTTGACCGGAATGTTGATACCTGCAATACGGGCCATGCCTTGAAGTTCCTCCCATCGCGCCGGGTGTCCGCCACGCAAAGAAGCGAGAATTTACCCCACTCGGCGATGTAGATCAATATAAACGAGTCGGTTTTATCCCTGCCGCTGTTTGTGACGAGCATCCTTGCAAATCACCCGAACCACGCGATCACGGCGGATGATTTTGCAGTTACGGCAAATTTTTTTGACCGAGGCGCGTACCTTCATGATTGTTCTCCAGAATCAGCAAACACCGTGGGGGCAAGAGCGGTTTCCGCTTAGCGCAGCAGACCTTGACCTTTGAAACTGCTCTTTTTCAACAGGCTTTCGTACTGATGCGACATCAGATGCGCCTGGACTTGAGCCATAAAATCCATAACCACCACCACGATGATCAACAGCGAGGTACCGCCAAAATAAAACGGCACTCGCCAGTACAGGATCAGGAATTCCGGTAGCAGGCAAACGACGGTGATATAGAAGGCTCCGACCAGCGTCAATCGGGTCAGCACCTTGTCAATGTATGTCGCCGTCTGCGCTCCCGGCCGAATGCCGGGAATGAACGCCCCGGATTTTTTCAAATTGTCGGCGGTTTCCTTGGAATTAAAAACCAGCGCCGTGTAGAAAAAGCAGAAGAAAATAATCAGTCCCGCGTAGAGCAACACATACAAGGGTTGCCCTGGCGATAAGGTTGAACTGATATCGCGCAACCACCCCATATGAGGCGCGTTGCCGAACCAACTACCTAGCGTCGCCGGAAATAGAATCAGGCTGGAAGCAAAAATCGGCGGGATCACCCCAGACATGTTCAGTTTCAATGGCAGGTGAGTGGTCTGGGCGGCGTACATTCGCCGACCCTGCTGGCGTTTGGCATAGTTGACCGTGATGCGCCGCTGCCCTCGCTCGACAAACACCACAAAGCCGGTCACCACGACTGTCAGCGCCAAGAGGAATAGCACCAACATCACATGCAATTCACCCGTGCGCGCCAGCTCCAGGGTACCACCCACCGCATGCGGCAAACCCGCGACGATGCCGGCGAAGATCAACATGGAAATACCATTCCCGATTCCGCGTTCGGTCACCTGCTCGCCCAGCCACACCAGGAACATGGTGCCAGTTACCAGCGTAACCGTGGCGGTCATGATGAAACCGATACCGGGCGCGATCACCACCGAGGTGCTGCCCACCGTCTGATTCTGTAGTGCGATGCTGACGCCGATCGCCTGAAAGGCCGCCAACATCACCGTCAGATAGCGCGTATAGCGCGTCAACGTATGGCGACCGGCGGCCCCGCCTTCCTTGCGCAACTGCTCCAGCGACGGTACCACCATGGACATGAGCTGCAAAATGATCGAAGCCGAAATATACGGCATCACGCCCAGCGCGAAAACGCTCAGCCGCCGCAACGCGCCGCCCGAAAACATGTTGAACATATCGAGGATGGTGCCGCGCTGCTGGTCGAACAGTTGCGACATCGCGTGCGGGTCGATGCCCGGCACCGGAATGTGAGTACCGATGCGAAACACCACCAGCGCACCCAGCAAAAACAGCAGGCGCTGGCGCAGTTCGGTCATTTTGCCGAGATCCGGCAGGGCAGTCGCCATCGCCGCTTACTCGTGGATCGTTCCGCCAGCCGCCAGCAGAGTGGCCCTGGCGCCTTGCGTTAGCGCCAAACCGCGCAGGGTCAACGGCTTATCCACCGTTCCGGAGAGGATCACTTTGACCTGTCTGGCAAAAGCCGGTACGAGGTTAGCCGCTTTGAGCGCCGCCAGATCGATCACGTCGGCCGCGACATTGGCCAGATCGCGCAAGCGCACTTCAGCGGTGTATCGGGCGGTCATCGAGCGGAAACCGCGCTTGGGCAACCGCCGCTGCAAAGGCATTTGGCCGCCCTCAAAACCGACCTTGTGGTAGCCTCCGGCCCGGGCGTGCTGGCCCTTGTGACCGCGGCCGCCGGTCTTGCCGAGACCGGAGCCGATACCGCGCCCGAGCCGCTGCTTGTCAGGCCGGCTACCGGGCGCTGGCTTGAGGGTGTTAAGTCGCATGGCTTCAGGTCTCCTCGACTTTTAGCAGATAGGAAACTTTGCGGATCATGCCGCGGTTCTCCGGGGTATCGATGACCACCGAGCTGCTGTGCAGCCGCCGCAGCCCCAGCCCGCGCACGCAGGCCTGGTGTGCGGCCAGGCGGCCATGCACGCTCTTGACTAGAGTGACTTTCAGCTTATCGGCCATATCCCTCAACTCCGGATTTCGTCCACATTCTTGCCGCGCTTGGCGGCCTGATAATCGGGCGACTTCATGGCGCTCAGTCCGCGGATGGTCGCCCGAACCACATTGATTGGATTGCGCGAGCCGATACACTTGGCCAAGACATCCTTGACGCCCACCACATCGAACACGGCACGCATGGCGCCGCCGGCGATGATGCCGGTGCCTTCGGAAGCCGGTTGCATGAACACCCGCGCCGCGCCGTGCTCCGCCGTGATGGGATACTGCAAGGTGGCGCCGTTCAACGGCACGCTGCACATGTTCTTGCGCGCCTTGTCCATCGCTTTCTGGATCGCCATGGGTACCTCTCGGGCTTTTCCATAGCCCAAGCCGACCCGACCATTGCCGTCGCCCACCACGGTCAGCGCCGTGAAGCCGAACTGGCGGCCGCCCTTGACGACCTTGGCCACGCGGTTGACGGTGATCAGTTTTTCCTGCAAGCCGTCGGAATTCTGGGTGCCTTCTACATTCGTCGCCATGCTGTTTGTTCCTTAAAACTCCAAGCCGTTTTCGCGGGCGGCGTCAGCCAACGCCTTGATCCGGCCGTGGTACTTGAAACCGGAGCGGTCAAACGCGACCCGGGTAATACCGATGGCCTTGGCCTTTTCGGCGATCGCCTTGCCCACCGCTTTGGCCGCATCGACATCGCCCGTGCTCTTTAGCATCTGGCGTAGCGCCGGCTCCAAGGTGGATGCAGCCGCCAAAGTCCGGTCACCGGTCGGAGCGGGGTTGATCAACTGAGCGTAGATGTGGCGAGGCGTACGATGCACGCACAACCGGCAAACATCTAGTTCGCGGATCTTGAGCCGGGTCCGCAACCCGCGCCGCAGGCGCGTGGTTTTTTTGTCGGCTGCTTTCTTATCCATGGCAAGTCCTTACTTCTTCTTGGCTTCTTTCAGGATGATGATCTCGTTCGCGTAGCGTACCCCCTTACCCTTGTAGGGCTCCGGCGGCCGGTAGGCACGGATCTTGGCGGCGACTTCGCCGACCTGCTGCTTGTCCACCCCGCGAACGATCACTTCAGTCTGGATGGGTGTCTCGATGGCAATACCTTCCGGCACCTTAAACTCGACCGGATGAGAGAAGCCGAGGGTCAGATTCAGTACCTTGCCTTGCGCTTGGGCACGATAGCCGACACCGACTAGTTGCAGCTTGCGTTCGAACCCTTGGGTAACCCCAATCATCATGTTGTTGAGCAAAGCCCGCATGGTACCGGTCATTGCCCGATGCTTGGGATCGTTCGTAATCTGGTGTGGATTGACCACCAAATCATCGCCGTGCTGCCGGATCGTCACCCATGGATGCACCTGGAGTTCGGCCGAACCTTTCTTGCCCTTGAGAGCGACATGTTGGCCGTTAATGACCACGTCTACCCCCGCCAGCACAGCGATTGGCTGCTTGCCAACGCGAGAGACGCGAATTTTCTTTTCCTTGATTGCGGTTGCCATGATGCCGTTCCTTTAGGCCACGAGACACAATACTTCGCCGCCGTGGCCAGCAGCGCGGGCCGCGCGGTCGCTCATCAGACCCTTAGGGGTAGACACGATGGCCACACCCCAGCCACCCATCACCTTGGGCAATTCATCCTTGCCGCGGAACACCCGTCGGCTGGTACGGCTGACCCGTTCGATCCGATCAATGACCGGCCGACCCTCAAAATACTTGAGGGCAATGGTCAATTCCGCCTTACTGGGAGTGGTCTGCGTTATCGCGAAATCGGTGATGTAACCCTCGTCCCGCAGCACTCGGGCAATCGCCGCCTTCAGCTTGGAAGCCGGCATGCCGACCTGAGTCTTGGCGGCGCGCTGGGCGTTGCGGATGCGCGTCAGCATATCCGCGATGGGATCCGTCATGCTCATATTCTAAAACAACTCCACATGGTCAGTATCGGGTCCTCCACCAGCAGTGGAGCCAACCCTGAACTTAAGCGTTTTCTCCGGCCATCCAGGGCCGAAACATTCACCAACTAGCCTTGCGCAAGCCCGGCACGTCACCGCGCATCGTAGCTTCCCGCAGCTTATTGCGCCCCAAACCAAACTTGCGATAGAAGCCGTGCGACCGCCCGGTCAACCGACAGCGATTGTGCAACCGAACCGGGCTTGCATCGCGCGGCAAGACCTGCAGCCGCTTTTGCGCTTCCCGCCGTTGCTCGTCGCTGCTGGCGGGATCGCGAATCACTTCCTTGATCGCGGCGCGCCTAGCGGCATACTGCTCGACGATACGGGTCCGCTTAGCCTCGCGGTTGATCATGCTCTGTTTTGCCACAGACTCATCCTCAGTTCCGGAACGGGAAATTGAACGCGGCCAGAAGAGCGCGTCCTTCTTCGTCGGTCCGCGCGGTCGTGGTGATCGTGATATCCAAGCCGCGGATAGCGTCGATCTTGTCGTAGTCGATCTCGGGGAAAATGATCTGTTCGCGCACGCCCAAGCTATAGTTGCCGCGACCGTCGAAGGCGCGGGCACTGAATCCGCGAAAGTCGCGAATGCGTGGGATAGCCACATTCACCAAACGGTCCAGGAATTCGTACATCCGGTCGCGCCGTAGCGTCACCTTGCATCCGATCGGCCAGCCGGCTCGAATCTTGAAGCCAGCGATAGATTTGCGCGACAGGGTGACCACCGGCTTCTGACCGGCGATCTGGGCCAGATGGCTGGTCGCGTGTTCCATCACCTTTTTGTCGGCGACCGCCTCCCCAACCCCCATGTTCAGGGTGATTTTGGCGATGCGCGGCACCTCCATGACATTTTGGTAACTGAATTGCTCGCGCAATCGCGGCACCACCGTTTCGCGATAATAGTGTTGCAGTCGGGCCATGACCGTCTCCTCAGGCATCCACGACTTCATGATTGGATTTGAAGTAGCGCACCTTGCGGCCGTCCTCCAGGATCCGGAACCCGACCCGGTCGCCTTTTTTGGTGGCCGGGTTGAACAACAGCACGTTGGAACCGTGAATCGCCGCCTCGTGCTCGACGATGCCGCCGGCCACGCCGCAGGCCGGATTGGGCTTGGTGTGCCGCTTGATCAGGTTCACACCCGCCACGAGCACTCGGTCGTCGTCCACCACCTGCATGACCTTGCCACGCCGACCTTTATCTTTACCGGCGATGACGATCACTTCATCGTCCTTTCGAATTCTGCGCATTACCGCCTTCCTCCTGCCTCACAGCACTTCCGGCGCCAGGGAAATAATTTTCATGAACCGCTCGCCGCGCAACTCGCGGGTGACCGGCCCGAAGATGCGAGTGCCGATCGGCTCCAGCTTGTTGTTGAGCAGCACCGCAGCATTGCCGTCGAAACGGATCAGCGAGCCGTCCGGCCGGCGCACGCCCTTGCGGGTGCGGACCACCACGGCGTTGTAGACCTCGCCCTTGCTGACCTTACCACGGGGGATCGCGTCCTTGACGCTGACCTTGATGACATCACCAATCTGCGCGTACCGGCGGTGGGAGCCTCCCAGCACCTTGATGCACATCAGCCGGCGGGCGCCGCTGTTGTCGGCGACATCCAACATCGTTTGCATCTGAATCATGGTTCTACATTCCGTTCACGGATTTTGGAAAACGCCTGTCGTGTCGGGCGCCCCCGGCCCGGCCGCGGCGGCTATTGCGCGCCCCGAACCACCTCGACCAGCATCCAGGATTTGGTCTTGGACAAGGGTCGGCATTGCTTGATGGTCACCGTGTCGCCCTCGCGGCACCGGTTATGCTCGTCGTGCGCGTGGAGTTTGGTGGTCCGGCGGATGTACTTGCCGTAAACCGGATGCTTGACCAACCGCTCGATGGTCACGGTGATGGTCTTGTCCATCTTGTTGCTCGTCACGCGCCCGGTCAGGGTGCGCTCCACCTGATTTTCCGCCGTCATGCCTGGCCCGCCTTTTCGCTCATCACCATTTTGACCCGTGCAATATTGCGCCGCACCTGTTTGAACAGATGGGACTTACTCGCCTGGCCAGTGGCCTTCTGCATCCGCAGGTTGAATTGCTCGCGCAGCAAAGCCAGCAGTTCCTGTTTCAGCTCATCCGCGTTTTTACGCCGCAGTTCGCTCGCATTCATCACATCACCGTCCGGGTCACGAAAATCGTCCGCACGGGGAGTTTGGCCGCCGCTAGGCGGAACGCCTCGCGGGCGATGGCTTCTGACACCCCTTCCACTTCATACAGCACGCGGCCGGGCTTGATCCTGGCCACCCAGTACTCGACGTTACCCTTGCCGCTGCCCATGCGTACTTCCAGCGGCTTTTTAGTGATGGGCTTGTCCGGGAAAATGCGAATCCACACCTTGCCGCCGCGCTTGATATAGCGATTGATGGCCCGGCGGGCGGCTTCGATCTGGCGGGCGGTCAACATCCCGCGGGTCGTGCATTTCAACCCGTACTCGCCGAAACTGACGTGGGTGCCGCTGGTGGCAACGCCGGTGTTGCGCCCCTTGCGCTGCTTGCGAAATTTCGTTCTTTTCGGCTGTAACATGTTCTGTCTCGTTTATAAACAAGGAACTCCGCAGCGCGCCGCAGAGTTCCGCAACAACTTCAAATGTTCAACCGGCGGCCGCCTTCTCGAGCTTCGCCTCGCCCTGCCGGTCGAAACCGAACACTTCGCCCTTAAAGATCCAGACCTTGATGCCGATCACCCCGTAGGTGGTCCTGGCTTCGGCGAGGCCGTAATCGATGTTGGCGCGCAGGGTATGCAACGGCACCCGCCCTTCGCGGGTCCATTCGCTACGGGCGATTTCGGCCCCGTTCAACCGACCGGAAACTTGTATCTTAATCCCTAGCGCCCCCAAACGCATAGCGTTGGCGACCGTGCGCTTCATCGCCCGGCGGAACATGATGCGCCGCTCCAGTTGCTGGGCCACGCCCTCGGCCACCAGTTGGGCATCCAGTTCCGGCTTGCGGATTTCCTCGATGTTGATCTGCAGGTCCTTGACCTCCAACCCCATCATCCGGGCGACGGCCTTGCGCAGCGCTTCGATGTCCTCGCCCTTCTTGCCGATCACCACGCCCGGACGGGCGGTGTGGATGGTGATGCGCGCCAACCGGGCCGGCCGCTCGATCTGAATCCGGCTGACCGAGGCACTAGCCAGCTTCTTCTTCAAGAACTGGCGCACCCGCAGGTCGGTTTCCAGCAAATCGGGGTAACTTTTGCTTCCGGCGTACCATTTGGAGGTCCAGTCGGAAGAGATTCCCAGCCGTATCCCCGTGGGGTTGACTTTCTGACCCATAATCGTTCTCGCTCCTACTCGGCTACGGTCACGGTGATGTGGCTGGTGCGCTTGACGATGCGATTGCCGCGACCTTTGGCCCGGGCATGCATCCGCTTCAGCAGCGGGCCGCCATCCACGCAGACGGTGGCCACCTTCAATTCATCGATATCGGCGCCTTCATTGTGCTCGGCGTTGGCGATGGCCGACTCCAGCACGCCCTTGATCAGCTGGGCCGCCTTCTTGTTGCTAAAAGTCAGAATCTGCAACGCTCGACCCACCGGCAGGCTACGAATCTGGTCGGCCACCAACCGGGCCTTCTGCGGCGAGATCCGGGCATTTTTCATAACAGCGACAGCTTGCATCGGCTCGCCTCCTTACTTGGACTTTTTGTCGGCCGCATGACCGCGATAGGTGCGGGTGGCGGCAAACTCGCCCAGCTTGTGGCCCACCATGTTCTCGGTGACCAGAATCGGCACATGCTGGCGGCCGTTATGCACGGCGATGGTCAGCCCGATCATTTCTGGCAAAACCATCGAGCGGCGCGACCAGGTTTTGATCGGGCGCTTGGTGTTGGTGGCGACCGCCTGCTCCACTTTTTTTATCAAGTGAAGATCGACAAACGGCCCTTTTTTAATCGAACGTGGCACCTTGCTTATCCTCTTGGTTGCATGCCCCCGGTTCGGCGGGGCGGCCGCCCGGCTCCAGGCCGGAGGGCCCCTGCGTTATTTCGCTTTTCGCCGGCGCACGATGAACTTGTCGGTGCGCTTGTTCGAGCGGGTCTTGTAGCCCTTGGTCGGCACGCCCCACGGCGACACCGGATGTCGGCCGCCCGAGGTGCGACCTTCACCACCGCCATGCGGATGGTCCACCGGATTCATGGCCACGCCGCGCACTGTGGGCCGAACACCCACCCAACGCTTGGCGCCGGCCTTGCCCAGCGAACGCAGGTTGTGTTCCTCGTTGCCAACTCCGCCGACGGTGGCCTTGCAGTCGACATGGACCTTGCGAATCTCGCCGGAACGCAGCCGCAGGGTGGCATAAGTACCTTCGCGAGCGACCAGTTGCACCGACGCGCCCGCGCTGCGGGCCAGTTGCGCGCCCTTCCCAGGCCGCAGCTCCACGCAATGTACCTGACTGCCGACCGGAATATTCCGCAACGGCAGGGCGTTGCCCGGCTTGATCGGCGCCGCCGGCCCCGACATCAGCGCAATGCCGACACCGACCTCGCGTGGAGCGATTATGTAGCGGCGCTCGCCGTCGGCGTACAGCAGCAACGCGATATGCGCGCTACGGTTGGGATCGTATTCGAGCCGTTCGACCCGCGCCGGGATGTTATCCTTGTCACGCTTGAAATCGATCAGTCGATAATGCTGTTTGTGACCACCACCCTGATGCCGGGTGGTAATGCGGCCCATATTGTTGCGACCGCCATTGCGGGTCTGTTTTTCCAGCAGCGGCGCGTGCGGCCGGCCCTTGTGCAGGTTCGCGCCGACAACCTTGACTACAAAGCGCCGGCCGGGCGAGGTCGGTTTAGTTTTTACGATAGGCATGGGGTCTCACCTTCATTCGTATGGCGGGGTGGCGAGCGCTCGATCACTCCGTCACCAGGAAGTCGATTTCATTGCCGGCTTCCAGGGAAACGTAAGCTTTCTTCCAGTCCGAACGCCGCCCATAAGTAGCCCCGAAGCGTTTGCGCTTGCCCTTCACGTTGGCGACCGTGACGCCCTTGACCTTGACCTTGAACAACAGCTCCACCGCATTCCGGATTTCCGGTTTGGTGGCGTCCCGGGTCACTTTAAACACCACCTGGTTGTAGCGCTCGGCAACCCGGTTGCTTTTTTCCGAGACATGCGGGGCCAACAGAATCTTCAGCAGCCGTTCCTGGTTCATGCCAACCACTCCCCGACGCGCTGCAACGCGCCCGCCGTCATCACCACCTTATCGGAACCCACCAGACTGACTGGATCCAGGCCGATCACGTCGCTCACCGCCACATCGGGTAGATTGCGCGCCGACAAATACAGATTGAGATCGACGTTTTCGGTTACCACCAATACGCGGTCTCGATCGGCCAAACCCAACGTCCGCATCCGCGCAAGCATGTGCTTGGTTTTGATCTCCGGAGCGTCCAGCGCATCCACCACCAACAGCCGATCCTGGCGCAGCAACTCGGAGAAGATGGCCCGCATGGCGGCGCGATACATCTTCCGGTTGACTTTCTGCGAGTGATCCTGCGGCCGGGCCGCGAAGGTCACGCCGCCACCCCGCCATAGCGGACCGCGGGTAGTGCCGGCCCGGGCGCGGCCGGTCCCTTTCTGCCGAAACGGCTTGGCGCCGCCACCGCTGACCTGGGCACGATTCTTCTGCGCGCGGGTACCGGCGCGAGCGCCGGCCAGATAAGCCACCACCACCTGATGCACCAGCGCCTCGTTGAACGGTCGGGCAAAGGTCTCATCGGCTACCGTGAGCTGGCCGGACGCCGCGCCGCTCGCGTTCTTGACCTGAAGTTCCATATCGCCTCCTTACCGGCGTGCCTTCACGGCGGGTCGAATCATCACATCGCCGCCCTTGGCGCCGGGTACCGAACCCTTGATCGCCAGCAGGTTGCGCTCCACATCTACCCGAATCACTTCCAGGTTTTGCGTACAACGCTGCGCCGCGCCCAGGTGACCGGCCATTTTCTTACCCTTGAATACCCGACCGGGGCTCTGATTTTGCCCGATGGAACCGGGCGCGCGATGGGACCGCGAGTTACCGTGGCTGGCGCGCTGGCTGCGGAAATGATGGCGCTTGATGGCGCCGGCGAAACCCTTGCCGATGGTGGTGCCGGTCACATCGACCATCTGACCGGCTTGAAATAAATCCACCTTGAGTTCGGCGCCCACATCGATCCCGGCACCCTCGTCCTCCGCCAGACGAAACTCCCACAGACCGCGACCCGCCGCGACGCCGGCCTTGGCGAAATGACCGGCCATGGGCTTGGTCACCCGGCTGGCGCGGCGGTTGCCGACCGTCACCTGCAAGGCGCGGTACCCGTCGGTTTCCTCGGTCTTGACCTGCGCGACGCGATTGGGTTCGACTTCGATCAGCGTAACGGGGATCGAGACGCCTTCTTCCGTGAAAACACGAGTCATACCGGCCTTGCGGCCGATGAGTCCGATTGCCATTTTTATTTCCTCTACCTAATCACGACTTCAGATCAGAGGAGGGGAAGGCTGCCCCTCATGACCCGGACTTAAATGCCTAGTTGAGCTTGATTTGCACGTCCACGCCGGCGGCGAGATCCAGCTTCATCAGCGCATCGACCGTCTTGTCGGTGGGATCAACGATATCCATCAACCGTTTGTGGGTGCGCAGCTCGTACTGGTCGCGGGCATCCTTATTGACATGCGGCGAGACCAGCACCGTGAAGCGCTCGATCTTGGTCGGCAGCGGGATGGGACCGCGAACCTGGGCGCCGGTACGCCGGGCGGTCTCGACGATTTCTCGCGCCGATTGATCGATCAAGCGATGATCGAACGCCTTGAGGCGGATGCGAATACGTTGGCTGGTGCTCATGGCGCTCACTCGATCACTTTGGCGACGACGCCGGCGCCGACGGTGCGACCACCCTCGCG
>JAPUDV010000142.1 GCA_027492875.1 Candidatus Competibacteraceae bacterium
CCACGATTCCCGATACCGGGCCAGACGCTCGACTTCCCGGTCGCCGGCCGGTCCGAAGGCATAGCGAACCGCGCGCGCGGCGTATGCCAGCCATTGCCGTTGCTCCTCCCCATCGCGGAGGGTCGGCGCGCCGTGCGCCAGGGTGGCGACAATCTCGTCGCGAGAATGTCCAGTCATCCGCAGCCGCACGGCAATCATCGCATCCACGCGGGACCGGTCGAACGTACCGCGCTGCCGGCCCCGGATATCCTGGAAATGCCGGCGGTACCTCTCGGTGGCGGATACGCTGGGAGAGACAGTAGGCCGGTCGCCGGGGGTCTTGTCGACCCGTAACGCCTCACTGTCGCCCGCCGCCAGCGCGATCTGGCCGTCAACCGAGAGATGGGGTGGTTCGCTCCGCCGGCCGCGCCCGGACGCGCCCGATCCGAAGTCGCGCCGTTCGCGCCGCCACTCCTCGTCATCGGGAAAGCGCGGATACCGTTGGTGCAGCGCGGCCTGTTCCTGGCGATGCCGGTTCCGTAAAGCCATCCGCTCGCCCGCTTGGAGGGTGGCGATCACGCCGCGCAGCGCGTTCAATTGCAGGCCGCGACCTTGCCACGAGCCGCGCAGCCAGTGATGGCGCGCCTGGCGGTGCCGGTCGCGCAACGCCTGCCGCTCCGCCTGCTGGCGCCGTCGGAGCGCCGCCCGGTCCTGCGTCTTCGCCCGATGATATCCCTGGCGTTCGCTGCGGTACGCCGACCCCTCCGGCAAGTCCGGCCAGGTCGATTCCAGCAGACGCTCGCCCGATGGAAGGACTGATTCGGCCGAACGATACGCGCCCAGCCGTTGGCATAAGGCACCCAAGCTGCATTCGCGCCCGACGCGGGAGGCCTTGACCGCGATCCCGCCCACCCACAACACTGCTCCCCTCCCCTTCGGCTCCAGCCGCAGGCCCCGCGCCGCCAACCCTTGGTGCAGATCGGCCCAACCGGTCGCCATCCGCAAAATCGGCGCACCCTCTTCGATGGCGATCCGCGCGGCCGACGTCGTTCCGGTGCGCGCTTCCAGATCACGCGCCTTGGATCCCGGTCCAGGGTCCCGTCGGCGCGACTCGCGGACCAGCTCGCCGACGGCCGACACTCGATAACGGCCGTTCGGCTCGCGCTCCCACCCCTGGGCGTGTTCGATCCGGGCGATGGCGCGATGCGCCGCCTCCAGATCGAAACCTCGGCTGGGTTTGATCACCTTCAGCGTATCGGGATGGACGCGATTCACCACCAGATGCAGGTGGAGATCGTCGGTATCGGCATGGAGCGCATACAGCGCCTGATGCGCCCGCATCCCGAGTTCGTCGAGAAACAAGTTGACCGCCGCCTCCACTTGCGCCGTGGTCGGTTGCTCGCCCTCTCGCCAACTCAACACCCAATGCTGGATCGGATCCTTGCTGGCGACCGCCTCCTGGGCCAGGGCGATCATTTCGGCCTTTTGACCGGCGCGGGTCTCGCACAGGCAATTGCGCGCGCCCGCATACACGCATTTCTCTTCTTGCCGCCGGTTTTCCGGGGCGTCGATGTAATCGATCAACTTGGTCACCCGCACGGTCTTGCCCGTCGTCGAGCGCGGGTTTGCCTTAATCTTTTTGACGATCATGACCCAGGCGCTCGATGGCTGCCACGACGGCGCGCAAGACCTCTGCGGTTTGCTGGGATTGCGTCCCGTCGCTCTCATGGCGCGCGAGCTTGAGCAAGCCACCCAGCCGGCGCAGTTCGCGCACCATCGCCTGATCGGCCCGGGCCATGATCGGCCGCCCGAAATACCGGCGCCGAACCAGTTCCGACACGGACAGGCTGGCCAGAGCGGCATCTTCCCGCAACCGGGTTTTTTCGCCGGCCGTCACCCGCACGCCGATACGCTCGGTCAGCGGTTCGCTTTCCTTCCGGATCTGGGGCACGGGGCTCTCCTGGCTCGATGTTCGACAAGGGCCATCCTGCTCGCCTTAAGAGGACACCCACTGGGTGAAACCCCGGTATTCTCGAATGACGGCCGGCAACCCACTCCGCATGATCAAACGTCCGAATCCGACGACAGCTCATCGCCAGGATCAGAGCATAACTATTGTTTTTTATTTATTATAAATCTATTTTAACATTGGTGATGACGGTTGGATCGATTCGATTTACCGAATGGCTTGACGTCTGCCTCGCCGATCCAAGACTGCATCAAGGCGCCTTGTCGGGTCGACGGATCGTTCGTGACCACCAGGTGATTCATGGGAAAACACGCGCCGGAGTACACGCTCGAACAGATCGAACGCATCGCGACCAAACTGGAGGCGCTGCCGAAAATCGAGAAAGCCCGCTTCGGGAAACGGGATGCGATCGAACGGCTATCCAAGTCGATTCTGAATGTGCTGAAACGCGGTTATTCGATGGACGACATCGCTGATAGCTTGCGCGAGGAAGGACTGAACCTCACGGCCTCGACGCTGAGAACTTACCTGCATCGAGCGACGACCAAATCGGCCAAGGCCAAACCCGATCCTCCACCGATCCAGCCGTCGAGACCGCAGTCCCATGAAAGCCGTTCTCCGATTAAAACCTCGCTACCCGCAAGTCGGGGGACATTCGTGCCCCGCGAGGATTCCGACGAAATTTAGGCGTTCGCCACCGACGTTGCGTTAACCCGTCGCAGTGACGCCACGAACCCCTGTTTGAGGATAACTGTATGGCGAAACCGATTTACCTGGTGGGCGGCAGCAAGGGTGGGGTTGGCAAAAGTATCGTGACAATGGCGTTGATTGACTATCTTCAACAACGTGACCAAACCGTGCTTCTGGTGGAGACGGACACCACCAATCCCGATGTCTGGATGTGCTACCGGGATGAGGTGGAAACCGCCACCCTGGATCTGGACGAGGTGGATGGCTGGATCGCCCTGATCAATGACTGTGAAAGCCAGCCCGATCATCCGGTGATCATCAACACGGCCGCTCGCAACAATCACGGGGTGAGCGTTCACGGCGTCACCCTCGACAGCACGCTGACCGAACTACAGCGACAACTGGTGACGTTGTGGGTGATCAACCGCCAGCGGGACAGCCTGGAGCTACTGAAGCCCTTCCTGGAGGCTCTGCCGAACGCAGCCGTTCATGTCGTGCGAAATCTCTATTTCGGGGAATCCTCGAAGTTCGAGCTGTACAACCATTCTCATTTGCGGGAGACCCTCGAACGCGCCGGCGGGCAGACGCTCGACTTCCCCGATGTGGCCGATCGGATCAGCGACGATCTGTTTGGCCAGCGGTTGTCGATTGCCAGAGCCGCCCGCGATCTGCCGCTTGGCAACCGGGCCGAGCTGGCGCGCTGGCGCAATGCCTGCGCCCGGATGTTTGCCCGAATTTCCCAAGAGCCCGCCAGTGCCTCCGCCCCTGCATGAGATGCAGGATTTTCGGACTCGTCGGGTGGTGAGTTTCACCCGGCTGCTGGGTCGACCGCCCAGCGACCGCGAACTCCGGGAACTCGACCGGGTTCGAGATGCGCTCGACCTGCGCGACAACGACGCCCTGTGGCTGATCATCATGGCCTTACAGCACTTCCGTCAGGATATGGAAGCATCGGTCGCGGCGACCCTCGGCAATCTCAAACAGGTCGCCGACGCCACGGCGCAGGCGGCAATGGAAAACGCCAGGCGCGAGTTTCAACGCGATTTTCCACAGGTTCTGAAAGACGTCGCGCGAACCGTCGCGGCACCGGCGGTCGAGCCGGACTCGCGGCGCTGGCAGCTCCGATTCATCGGCGTTGGCGTAGCGGCGACCCTCCTTGCACTGGCCCTGTTTGGGCTGTCTTGGCCGGCTTATGATCTCGGCTGGCGCGCCGGATACCGAGTAGCCTGGAACCAGGTCCAGACACCCAAATCAGGAACATGCCCCTAATTTAAATATCCCTCCTGCTGGCCCAATCCGAAGTAACTGGCGTCTCCGTTTGAGGTATGCAAATTGAGGTTTGCTGTTCGGTTTTTGTGCTCCGACGGACTGAAAAATGCTTTTGATGAATGAGCGCCGCCACCTACCCAACAATGGTGCCGACACGAATTTCCAGGCCATGACGGTGGCACAGGGTTTACCGGCAGCTATCTGGGGATGCCAGACACTTAAAAATCGCGTTTTGGAGGCTGTAGCCGGTTTCGTGGAGATGGACACCATGGAAAGGTTGGAAAAGTCAGATTCGGCGATGGAGCGGGGTCAAAAAACCGGGTGACGCGATCACGAGGGTGCGTTTGCCCGCCCTGATGCGGCAGGGTACAAGTTGGACGATGAAGGGAAATCAGGTTCGGGCGGGCGGGCCGGTGCCGCGCAACTGGTTTAGGAGTTGGCCGAGCACCGTCCGGGCATGCTCCTGATGTGTGGTATTAACGTCGGACACCGTAATAGGGGCGGAGGCGGTCTCGGTGGATGACATCCGGCGCTCGGCGGCGTGCAGGTTGATTTCCTGACGACCGGCGTCTGCTTCGCTTTGTTTGCGCTGCTGGCGGCGCTGGCGCTTGGCGGCTTTATCCCGCTCGCGCTGTAGCCATTTACTCAGGCCAAATACCTTGAACAGGGCAGCAGTGATCATGCGGATGGCAGGCAATCCCTCGTAGTGGTCATCGGCCTTGCGCTGGGCAATCGGGTAGATGTTGATCAACCCGGCCACGACCAGATCGTGACAGGC
>JAPUDV010000143.1 GCA_027492875.1 Candidatus Competibacteraceae bacterium
GCTGTTATCTTTTATCTTAATTTTCAGTAAGTTATTTTTGTCCTGTACAATGGTCGATGGTGCAGAAAAAACGGACTTCCTGAACCCGCGACGGATAATGGCGCATCAGACGATTGCGGCTCAGGCACAGCGCGCGGACCAAGGCGTACTCGTGGCTTTCCAGATACTTGAGGCCACCCCAAATCAGATTTGACGACTGCTGGCTGGTAAAGCCGGCGAAGTCGCGTTGCTCGATCAGCGCCACCCGCGCGCCCTTGCCCGCCAGAGCGGCGGCGGAAACCGCGCCGTTGATGCCGCCGCCGATGATCAGAACATCGTAAACGCCCTGACTTAACTTCCCAATGTTGCGCTCTCGCAGTTTCATGGGAACCGGGCAAGACCGTTCGGGTCCATGCCTCCATGGACCGATGTCCCCCGCACTCGAAAAGAGCTCTCCCGATGAATCATCCCTCTTCCCGTCCCGCCGTTCTGCTGATCGGTCACGGTAGTCGGATTGCCGCCGGAGTTGCCGAATTCAAGCGCTTGGCCGAGCAGTTGCAACAGAAACTTCCCGATCGCATTTGCCTGGCCGGCTTTCTGGAATTGGTCGAACCCAGCATACCGGAAGCGCTGGAAACACTGTGGCGGCAGGGTTTCCGCCGCGCCACCGTTCTGCCAGCCATGCTCACGGCCGCCGGACACGTCAAAAACGATATTCCCGCGTTGGTTCGGGATTTTCAAACCGAACACACGGGCCTCACCGTCACCCTCGGCGCGGAGTTGGGCCTTCATCCCAAACTGCTGCGCGTGGCCCGCGAACGGATCGAAAGCGCGGAAGCGGCGTTCGGCCCCCACTACAACCGGCGCGATGCCCTGCTGCTGGTCGCGGGCAGCGGCAGTTCCGACTCCGACGCCAATTCCAACATCAGCAAGATGACCCGACTGCTGTGGGAAGACTTGGGCTTCGGCTGGGCGGAAACGGCTTACGCCGCCGTCGCCGCGCCGTCGGTGACCGACGCCCTGAACCGAATCCATCGCCTGGGTTTCCAACGGATCGTGGTTTTGCCTTATCTGCTGTTCGACGGCCGGCTGGTCGGACAGGTGCAAGCTGCGGTCGCCGCCCACCAGGCCCTCCATCCCGAGCCGCAGCTGGTGGTCGCATCCCATCTCAATACCCATCCGCTGTTGATCGAGATCGTGCTGGAACGGCTGGACCAAGCCGAGGCGAGGTAGGCGCATGAGGCGAACGGCCACCCATCAACCCAAGAGGACTGTTCCATAGCCACCACAACTCCAACCGACTCAATGACCTCTGCAGACGCCTTCATCGCGATTCGCAACGTGGCCAAGCACTACGCGGAAGGCGACCTGCAGCGCGCCATCTTCGCCGATTTGACCCTGGACATCCCCCGCGGCCAGTTCGTTGCCCTGCTGGGTCCGTCCGGTTCCGGAAAATCCACCCTGCTCAACCTGCTCGGCGGTATCGATCTGCCGGATGCCGGACAAATTCGCATCGACGACCGGTTGCTAACCGATTTGAGCGAAACCGAACGCACCCGGTTTCGCCGTCGCCATATCGGTTTCGTCTTCCAGTTTTTCAACCTGATTCCAACTCTGACCGCCTGGGAAAACCTGCTCCTGCCCCTGGAGCTGAACGGGCTGG
The DNA here is from genome assembly GCA_027492875.1 of Candidatus Competibacteraceae bacterium. Classification (GTDB taxonomy): domain Bacteria; phylum Pseudomonadota; class Gammaproteobacteria; order Competibacterales; family Competibacteraceae; genus Competibacter. Next base: position 1,643 of record JAPUDV010000143.1, read on the forward strand.
CGAGCCCGGACCGGCGCGACCGGGCGATGGAGTTGCTGGATAAGGTCGGGCTGGGCAACCGCCGCCACAGTTTCCCGGAACGGCTGTCCGGCGGCGAACAGCAGCGGCTGGCCATCGTCCGAGCCCTGGTTCACGATCCACTGTTATTGCTGGCCGACGAACCCACCGGCAACCTCGATGCCGCCACCGGCGAGCGGATCCTGGATCTGCTGCTCACCCTGCACCAGCACGCGGCCACCACCATCGTCATGGTCACGCACAGCCGGGAAGTAGCCGCCCGCGCCGACCGGATTCTAGTGCTGGACGGCGGGCACATCCGGGAAGCTCGATGACGCCATTACTCTGGCGGGCGTTACTGCGGCACCCGCTGCGGCATCCCTGGCAACTGGGATTGACGGTGCTCGGCATCGCGCTGGGGGTGGCGGTGGTGCTGGCGGTGGATCTGGCTAATACCAGCGCCCGCCGCGGTTTCGAACTGGCCATGAACCGCATCACCGGCCACGCCACCCACCGCATCCTCGGCGGACCGCAAGGCGTGGCTGAAACGGTTTATGCCCAGCTGCGGGTCGAGCACGGCATCCGGCCCGCAGCTCCGGTGGTGACCGGTTACCTGCCCCGCGCCGACCAGCCGGGGCAGTTGCTGCAAATCCTCGGCGTCGATCCGTTCGCGGAAGCGCCCTTTCGCGATCTCGCCGCCGACCTGACCGGCAACGATTTCGATTTGCGCGCCCTGTTGCTGAATCCGGACGCCGCGCTGTTACCGGAGGCGCTGGGCGCGGAGGTCGTGCTGAAACGCGGTGGACAGCGCCTGACTCTGCACCGCGCCGGCACGCTGCGAGGGGCGGCTTTCGAGGGGCTGATCATCGCCGACATCGCCACGGCGCAGACCTTGCTGGGCCGTTCCGGCCGCTTGGACCACATCGATTTGATTCTACCGCAAGGTCCGGCCGGCGAGCGCTTGGCGACCGAACTCCGCGCCTGGCTGCCACTGGACTTACGGCTGGAACGCCCGGCCGAGCGCAACCAGGCAACGGCCGACCTCAGCGCCGCCTTCTCGCTCAACCTGACCGCCATGAGCCTGCTGGCGCTGGTGGTGGGGATGTTCCTGATCTACAACGCCATGACTTTTTCGGTGGTGCAGCGCCGCGCCTTGCTGGGCCTGTTGCGGGCCTTGGGCGTCAGCCGCCGGGAACTGTTCGCCGGCGTGCTGGGCGAGGCGCTGTTGCTGGGTCTGGTGGGCACGCTGCTCGGCGGTGTGCTGGGGGTATGGCTGGGGTCGGGGCTGGTGCATCTGGTGACTCGCAGCATCAACGACTTGTACTTCACGCTCAGCGTCCGTGAATTGACGATCGAGCCGTGGTCGCTGGCCAAGGGCGCGGCGCTCGGCCTGCTGGCGACGCTGGCGGCGGCCTGGCTGCCGGCGCGGGAAGCCGCCGACGCGCCACCGGGCGCGGTGCTGAGCCGCGCTCACCTCGAAACCCGCTGGCGCGCCGCCCTGCCCCGGCTGATGCTGGCTGGCCTGGGGTTGTTGGCCGGCGGTGGCCTGACGCTGGCGGTTTCCCGTTCGTTGACGGCGAGTTTCGCCGGACTGTTCCTGCTGATTCTGGGCTGCGCGCTGCTGACGCCGCCCACCATGGTGGGGCTGGTCCGGCTGAACCGGCCGTTGACCGCCCGCCTGGGTTTACTGGCGCGAATGGCCAACCGCGATGTCGCCCGCCATCTAAGCCGCACTGGCATCGCGGTGGCGGCGCTGATGGTCGCCTTTTCCACCACGGTTGGGGTCGGGGTGATGGTGGATAGCTTTCGTGGCGGCGTGGCGATCTGGATCGACGACCTGCTGAACGCCGATCTTTATGTGGCCTCGCCTTCCGTCGAAGACGGCGGCAACCGCTCGGATGTACTGGTTCCCGCCGCGCTGGCGGTGCTGCGGGATACGCCGGGCGTGGCGGCGATCTCCACCTATCGCGCCCTCAAGATCGAGCTGGAGCGCCGCCCCATAACCCTAATTGCGGCGGAACTTGCCCCCGCCTCCCAAACTGGCTATCACCTGATCGCCGGCGACGCGGACACCGCCTGGCGGCTGTTCCAAACTGGCGAAGCGGTGTTGATTTCCGAACCGTTGGCCTACCGGCGCCAGCTCTCGGCCGGCGACCGAATAACCCTATCGACCGAACAGGGACTGCACCCATTCGCCATCGCCGGGGTATTCCTGGACTATGGTTCGGAGCATGGCCGGATTTTGCTGCACCGCTCCGGCTACGAACGCTATTGGCACGATCCGACGGTCGGTTCGGCGGCGATATTCGCGGCGGCGGGCACGGATCTGACGGCCCTGCGGACACGCCTGCGGGAACGACTGGGACCGATTCAGCGGCTTCTGATCCGCTCCAACCGCGACATCCAAGGCATCACGATGGACATCTTCGATCACACCTTCACCATCACCAACGTGCTGCGGCTATTGGCAATCCTGGTGGCGGTGGTCGGCGTGTTGAGCGCGCTGCTGGCCCTGCAACTGGAGCGGGCGCGGGAGTTTGCGGTGCTGCGCGCCACCGGCATGACGGCGAGAGAAATCGGCGGGCTGGTCTCGTTGCAGACCGGGTTCATGGGCGCCGCCGCCGGCTTGCTGGCGCTACCCACCGGGCTGCTGCTGGCGGCGGTGCTGATTTTCGTCATCAACCGCCGGGCCTTCGGCTGGAGTCTGCCGTTTCAGGTGGACCCGCTGCTGCTTCTGGAAACACTGGCGCTGGCGATCGGCGCCGCGCTGCTGGCCGGTCTGTACCCGATCTGGCGGATGGCCCGCGCCCGGCCGGTCGATGCGTTGCGCGCCGAATAGCGCAGGTCCCCGTGTCCCATTGAATTTGCGCCATTGAGTGATCTCACACTACACACCATACAACTCATTGCCTAAGGGAGGCTGAGCTTCTAATACCGATTACTAATAGCTTTTATATTTAGTGCGGATAAAAACGACCACCGCCTTGAAGGCGGTGGTTTCGGAGGACGGCTCAAGCCGGCGATTT
>JAPUDV010000144.1 GCA_027492875.1 Candidatus Competibacteraceae bacterium
GGCAGAATTTTAACGTAAATTCATTTGGTTAGCGGATTTTGTCCTGTACAATGTCAGGGAATATGAAAAAAAGCCTGCTTCGAGTGTCGCAATGATTTATGTCGCTTCGATCCGGACGATGTTAAAAAAACTGTTCCCTCAAACTAATGAAGAGTGCCCGTCATAAATGTGTACCCTGAGTTTATACTTTTCGGATAGGCTCTTAATCGTCCAGTCATTCCGGAGGATTGCGTCCAGTCATTCCGGGGTGAATCGTCCACCCTGGGGGATCGCCCGACCAGGATGGTTTTGTTTTACTCCCGCGGCGGCAGGCCGGTCAATGGACGGGTCATTTTCCGCATCGATTCTCCCTTCAGTTCGATTTTGTAGGCGTTGTGTACCAGGCGGTCGAGGATGGCGTCGGCGAGCGTGGTCTGACCCAGGAACGTATGCCAGTGGGAAACAGGCAGCTGACTGGTGACCACGGTGGAGCGCCGATTGAAGCCTAAAAGAAATAGGGTTTTCATTGTTCTCTCCAGAGCTGACTGGTGACCACGGTGGAGCGCCGATTGAAGCGGTCATCGAGGATTTCCAGGAGATCGCGCTGGGCGGTCTCATCGAGCACCGCCAGTCCCCAGTCGTCGAGGATGAGGACGTCGAAGCGGGCCAGTTGCTCGAGGTGTTTGACGTAGCTGCCATCCCCTCGAGCCTGTTGCAGGTTCTGGAGCAGGCGCGGCAGGCGCAGGTACCGGGCGCCATACCCGTCGCGACAGGCCTTGTGGGCGAGCGCCGTGGCCAAGTAACTCTTGCCCGCGCCGGTCGGGCCGGTGATCAAGCAGTTGAGATGCTGGGTGATCCATTGGCCGCCAGCCAACTGGAGCATCAGGGTCTTGTCCAGGCCGCGGGCGCTTTTGAAGTCGATGTCCTCCCAGACGGCGGGTTGGTGGAACCGCGCCTGTTTGAGGCGCAGTTGCAATCGCCGATTGTGGCGAACGCTGGCCTCGCGCTCCACGAGCAGCCCCAGGCGCTCGTGGAACTCCAGGTCCTGGAGGTTCGGGGTGTTGAGTTGTTCTTCAAGCGCGGCGGCCATGCCGGTCAAACGCAGGTCGTGTAGTTTCTGGAGGGTGGGATGGGTCAACATCGCATCCGGACTCCTGGAGGTTGAAGCGGGTCTCGGTGGTAATGTGCTGGCGCTGGTGCAGTCCGACATGTTCGCCATGCTGGTGGCCTTGCAGGAAGCCGAGGACGCCGACCCGCAGGAGCGGATCAAGCTGCTGGGCAACGCCGCCCGCGCGATTGCCGACCTGAGCCGCGCCAGCATCAATCAAAAGCGCCACGCCGCCGCCGTCCAGGCCAAGCTCGACGCCCTGTTGACGGAGGCGCAACACGGCCAGAACGCCCTCGACATCCAGACCCTGCAACGCATCCGGAAAGAGGTCTATGGCCTCTCGGCGTAAGGCGACCCCCTCCTCCACCGAGGGGGGCGCTTCCCCTTCCTCTCCTTTTCGAGGAGGGGTGGCGCGCGGCGCCGGGGTGGTTTCTCCCCTGGGAGCGATTCTCTATCCCTACCAACGGCGCTGGCTGGCCGATCCGGCCCGGTTCAAGATCGGCATGTTCGCCCGCCAGACCGGCAAGACCTTCACCGCCACCCTGGAACTCGTCCTCGACTGTCTGGACGCCGAAAGCCGGGGGCAAAAGCGCCGCTGGGTCATCCTCTCGCGCGGCGAACGCCAGGCCAAGGAAGCCATGGAAGAGGGCGTTAAACGGCATTTACAGGCCCTTTCCATCGCCTGCGAAGTCCTGGAAAAACCCTTCGACCCGCACGCCAAAGCCCTGGAAATCGTCCTGCCCGGCGGCTCGCGCATCACCGCGCTCCCGGCCAACCCCGACACCGCGCGCGGCTTCTCGGCCAGCGTATTGCTCGACGAGTTCGCCTTTCACCAGGACAGCCGCAAAATCTGGCAGGCCCTGTTTCCGGTGATTTCCGCCGGCCACCGATTGCGGGTGGTGTCCACCCCCAACGGCAAAGGCAACAAATTCTACGAACTGATGACCTCCCAGGAACTGGCCGGCGCGTGGTCGCGCCACGTTGTGGACATCCACGCCGCCGTCGCCGACGGCCTGCCCCGCGACATCGCCGAACTCAAGGCCGGTATCGGCGACGCCGACGCCTGGGCGCAAGAGTACGAATTGCAGTGGTTGGACGAAGCCAGCGCCTGGCTGTCGTTCGCGCTGATCGACGCCTGCGAGCACGACGACGCGGGCGACCTCGGCCGCTACGCCGGCGGTCCCTGTTACGTCGGCGTGGACATTGCCGCTCGTCATGATCTGTACGTCATCTGGGTGCTCGAAGCGGTCGGCGACGTGCTTTGGACGCGAGAAATCATCGCTCGCCAGCGTATCTCCTTCGCCGAACAGGATGCCCTGCTGGACGCCGTGTTCGCCCGTTACCGGGTGGTGCGCTGCGCCAAGGATCAGACCGGCATGGGCGAAAAGCCGGTGGAGGACGCCAAACGCCGCTATGGCGCGATGCGGGTCGAGGGCGTGCTGTTCACCGGCCCGGCCAAGCTGGAGCTCGCCACGGTCGGGAAAGAGGCGTTCGAAGATCGGCGCATTCGCATCCCGCGCGGCGATCCGGCGGTGCGAACCGATCTGCACAAGCTGCAAAAAGTGACCAGCCCCACCGGCGCGCCGCGCTTCGTCGCCGACGCCGACGCCAGCGGCCACGCCGACCGCGCCTGGGCCTGTTTCCTGGCGCTGTACGCCAGCCAGCACGTCGTGCTGGCCTTCGACGAAATCCAAACCGCCGGCGCATCCTTTCTCGGCGCGCGGGCCTTTGCGGACCGCCCCGGCCGCGACCTTTCCCCCGACGGCGGGAAAAAGGTCGGATGGGGCACGGTCGGCGGCGCCCACCTCACCCAAGGCTGGTAAGCATGTTCAACGGCATCAAGCGGCTCCTCAGAACCACGGCCGACTTCCTCGCCCCGTCCCGCGCCGAGCAACCGGTGTACGGCGAAATCGCCACCACCCTGGACGGCCGGGACATCACCCGAGGCTGGATCGCCGCCGACGGCCGGCTCGACCCGCAAGACCCGATCCTGATGGCGCAGGGCGGCGGCCGGTACGACCTCTATCGCGCGGTCATGAGCGACTGGCAAGTGCGCAGCACCTTCCAGCAGCGCCAGCTGGCCCTGACCGCCTGCGACTGGACGGTGGAGGCCGGCGGCGACCGGCGCGCCGACAAAAACGCCGCCGCGTTTCTGGAAGAGATGCTCGACCAGGCGGGCTTCGACGACGCGACCCAAGGCATGCACTTCGGGGTGTTCTACGGGTTTTCGGTGGCCGAATGCCTGTATGCCCGCGACGGCGGGACCGTGGCCCTGGACGCGATCAAGGTCCGGGACCGGTCGCGTTTCGTTTTCGCCGGCAACGGCGCCCTGCGGCTGCTGACCCAGAAGGACGCCTTTAATGGCGAGGCCCTGCCCGCCCGCAAGTTCTGGGCGTTTCAGACCGGCGCCGATCACGACGACGACCCCTACGGCATGGGCATCGCCCACTGGCTGTACTGGCCGGTGCAATTCAAGCGCGGCAACATCAAGTTCTGGCTGATCGCCGCCGAGAAGTTTGGCAGCCCCACCGCCGTCGGCTGGTTCCCGCCCGGCACGCCGGTCGAGGACCGCAACCGGCTGCTGGCGGCGATGAAAGCGATTCGGACCGACTCCGGGCTGATCCTGCCGGACGGAATTCGCGCCGAGCTGCTGGAGGCCAAGCGCGCCGCCGGGCTGGATTACGAGCGGCTGGCGGTGTACATGGACCAGGCCATCGCCAAGGTCACGCTGGGGCAGGTGATGACGTCGGAAGCGGTCGGCGGGCAGTACAAGGCCGACGTGCAAAACGAGGTCCGGCGCGAGCTGATCAAGGCCGATGCGGACCTGCTGTGCGAGAGCTTCAACCGGGGTCCCGTCCGCTGGCTGACCGACTGGAATTTTCCCGGCGCGGCCCCGCCCCGGGTGTTCCGCCAGACCGATCCGGCCGACGACCTGAACGGCCGCGCCGAGCGCGAGCGCAAGATTTTCGACCTCGGCTACCGGCCGACCCTGAAAGACGTGCAGGAGGTCTACGGCGGCGAGTGGGAAATCGTGCCCAGCGCCGCGCCGCCCGTGCCGGACCCCCCGGCCCCGGCGCCCTCCCCGCCCGCGTTCGCCGCGCCGCCGGACGCCACCGACCCCACCGCGCCCCTGGTGGAGCGGCTGGGCCGCGAGGCCGACCCGCTGCTCGATGCCCTGCTCGAACCCGTTCGGGCGGCGCTGGAGTCGTCCGCCGACCTGATGGCCTTCCGGGACAGCCTCCTGACCTTGTACCCCGATCTGGACGGCAAAGCCTTCGCCGAACTGATGGGGCAGGCGCTGGCCGTCGCGGATGCGGCCGGGTACTGGGAGGCGCGGGCGTGACGAACCCCCCCCGGCGCCGCGCGCCACCCCTCCTTACCTCCTTATTTCCTTACCTCCTTACATCCTTACTCAAGGAGGGGAATGCAGAACCGCGCGTCTGGCCGCATTTCCCCTCCTCGGATAAGGAGGGGTGGCCCCGTCAGGGGCCGGGGTGGTTGGATCGGAGTGCCCCC
>JAPUDV010000145.1 GCA_027492875.1 Candidatus Competibacteraceae bacterium
TAAACCGGAGTCAGGGAAGATATGCCCCTCAATTGATTTATGCACCAACGCCAGAAAAGGGCTAACAATTTTCTCCAGCGGACGACTAAAACGGGCCGCCGCTGTACTCAGACGTTAGGCAATTGCCTACAGATTATTAACTCTTGGCAGCCTGCTAACCCGCCTGTCCACCGGAAGCAACCCGGTTCGCCGCCCGCCGTTCCAATCGACGCAAACTCTTGAATGCGATGGCCCGAATCGCGCCGTCCTCGCTCTTGTTGGCCAGAATGCCCTGCAACGCGGTTTGCGCGGTTTCGCCACCCAGTCGGCCCAGGGCCGCAATCGCGCTCGACCGCCCCGCCGCTTCACCATCAATCGCGGTGGCGCGACGAACCAGCGCCGCGACTTCTCCCTGCTCCAGATAAACCGGTAGCGCAGCTTGGCGCTGTTCGGTGCTGGCCAGCAAGCGGCCATCCACGCCGGGCAGAACTGCCCGCAGAGCCGGGCGCAAGGCTGCGCCATCGATGCTCTTGGATCGATCCAAATGCTGAAGCACGGGCTCACCACCCAGCCGGGCCAGCCCGGCGCTGGCCGCCACGCGCACCCTAGAATCGATATCCTCCAAGGCGTGCAACAGCGCACTGCTGTCCTTGGCATCGCCGCACTCAGCCAGGCAACGGATCGCTTCGCGACGTACCTCGACCGGATGCCGGGGATCGGCAAGCGCGGCCCGCGCCGCTAGCGCGATGGTGAGTTGCAATTGACGAGCGGCCCACAGACCGGCTCGCCAAGCTTGCGCTTCCGCACCGGCCTGTTCCCATAAATGCCGTTCGTCGGCTTGTCGCCAACCGTTGGCGGCTCGTTCCAATGCAGCTTGCACGGCTCCCGCTAAATCCCGGTCATTGCTGCTGCCGGCGATCCAGGCTGCCTCGGCTCGCGTCGTTGCCGCTTCGCTGCGTAGCAACTCGCCCAAGGCATCGCGGGAAAAGGCTTGCCGACGGATCAACCCGCGCCGCAGGCGTTGCCGAACCTGTTGATCTTTCACCACGCCCAGCCGCTGCGTCAAAGTGTCGGGATCGCCCTGCCGGGCCAGAAAATGGGCGGCGGGCTGGCTGATCTCGGCGTATTCGCTGTTCAGAGCCAGCAGGTTGACTTGGGTGGCATCATTGGGATAAATCCGCCGCAACGCTTCCAGACCCGCCTTGCGCAGACCGGCGTCGCGTTGATGCAGCAGCGACTCCAACACCGACTCGGAAAGGGAGTTACCCAATTCGCCCAGTTCGACGGCGGCTCGTTGCCGGGCGGTGCCGTTTTCGTAGGGATCGCTGGCGAGGCGTTCCAGCAGGGCACGGCTGCGCTCGTCGCCGACGCGCCGCAAACCGCTCAGTGACCGCCAGCGCGGTTCGCCCACACCCTCGCGGGCCAGCCGCTCCAGATTGTCGCGCACCCGTTGCCGTTCGTCGGCGTCGATCAGCCGGGGTAGCAAAGCGCCGAGGGCTTCGGCGGCATCCGGAGCCAAGGCGCGGTCGCCGGCGGGCAAATCGGCGCGTTGGTCGAGCAACGGTTCCAGATAGTCCAAAGCGCGCCGGTCGCCCAACTCGCCCAGCGCGGCGATGGCGCGTTTCCGCTCCACCTCCGTGCCTGCCGTGAAAGCCAGCAACAGCGGTTGGAAGGCTTCCGGTCGTTGCTGCTTGGCCAAGCCTTCGGCGGCGGCCAGCAACAGTTCGCGCCGGCCCGTGACCAGCGCCCGCGTCAGCGGTTCCAAACTGGCGCCTGGCATACCGGCGACGATACGTTGCGCCAATTGCGCGCAAGCCAGCGCCCGAATCGCCTCGTCGCGGTCGTCCAGTAGCCGGACTAGCAGCGTTTCCGCCTGTTTCGCCTCCAGGTTGCCCAACACTTCGACGATGCGGGTGCGGATCGCGGCGTTGTCGTGGTCGAGCAACGGCGGCAAGGTTTCCAGGGCCAATTCTTCCCGATAGCGCGGGTATTGCCGCCCACCGACCCGCTTTTGCTCCGGCTGGACCCGGTCGCGCAACAGTTGCAACAGTACGTCCAAGGCCTGACCGTGATAAATGGCTTTATGCTTGTCCAGCAACCAGCGGCCCAGCAGCGGCGTGGCGGCGATGTGACCGATGCGACCGAGGGCGCGCAGCAGGGCCGGACGGTCGGCGATCAGGTCGGGATCGTCTTCCAGGCGCGCCGTCACGGCTTCGGCCGCCTTTGCCGCGACGTGCTCGTTCGGACGGGCGTGCGCCAAGACGACCAGCGCCTCCAGCGCTCGGTTGGCGGTCCGCGATTCGCCGCGCAGGGCGGTGGCCAAAACGTCCAGGGCCAGCGATTCGCCGCGCTGAGCCAAGCCCACGGCGGCGCGCAAGCGTAACTCCTCATGTTCGCTTTCCAGGGCGCGGCTCAGGGCGGTCGCGATGCGCGGATCGTTGGCATCGAGCAAGCGATCCACCACGGTGAGCCGCAAATCGTCGTGACGGCTGTTCAAGGCCAGCAACCAGGGTTCCAGACTGCCGGCGGGATACAGGCGGGGCAGTTGCTCCAGGGCGTGGCGGCGCGTCTCCGCGTTGGCGGCATCGATCGCGCCGCGAGTCAGTTCGGCGGCGCGGGCGTCGCCGGTCGCGGCCAGAGCCAGCAGGCGATCAAAAGCATTGCGGCCGAGATCGGCGGAGTCCACGTTCAAGGCCAGGGCCAGCGGTTCCAACGGCTCGTGCGGATGCAGTTCGGCCAGCGCATTCAATGCTGCTTGTCGGACCAGATGATGCGGATCGCCCAAGGCTTGGCGCAGTACCGGCAACACCGCTTCCCGGCCGATGGCGGGTTGCTGGGCCAACGCCGCGAGACGGGCGATGCTGTCGCGCCGCACCCGTTGATAATCGTCGGGTCCCTTGGCGACCGGCGCTTGCCGAATCAGACCGGCATAAGTTCCGAACGCGAGCCGCCACAGTTCGGATGCACCGGCTTGACCTTGCTCTTTGGGTGGTCGCCGTCCGCCGCCGGCGAAACGCAGCACGGTCAGCAGGCGCTGGGTGGCGGAACCGCTCGATTGTTGCTTGCGCTGGAACAGACCGCGTATCCAGCCGGTTTTGCGCTCCAGCGGCGTTTCGGTTTCGGGTGCGGTTTGCGGTGGCGCCTGATCAGTGGCGACTTCGGCGAGATGTTTCGCCTCGCGCCAAAAGGTTTCCGGTTGCGGACGCAGGCCGAGAACCTGGGCGGCGGCGTAGCGCCGTGCCGGAGAATCGCTGGCCAGGGCATTGACCACCGCGTTGAGCAGACGCGGCCGCTGCACCGGTTCCGGCCAATTGCGCATATCGCCGGCTTTTTCCGGCTGGCGCGGCCCGATCAGTTCCAGACCCCATTGTCCTAGATCTTCGTCGCACAACCGCGCTTCCAGGACGCGGGCGGCGGCAAAACGGATTTCCGGCTGGCCGGCGCTCAGGGCGCTGAGCAGCAAATCCGGCTCCAGTCGCGCCCGCGCCAAGGAAATATCGCGGGCCACGATCACGGAGAAAGTCAATTCCTGGAGGTCGCGTTCACGGTCTTCCAAACCTTGCAGCAAGCCTTGCACGCCGCCGGCGCCGAGCGCGACGAAGCTGTACAGCGCGCCGCGCCGGATCGGCAGATGCTCGTGGCGTTGCGTGCCGGCCAGCACCGGCAGCGCCCGCGTATCGCCTAATTTCGACAGGCCATCGGCGGCCCAACTGCGCACTGCTAGATCGGCGTGGGCTAGAGCGGCGACCAGCGGTTGCTCGTTGCCAGTTAGACAGGCGGCGGCCAAACCTCGCGCGCCGTGTTCCCGCACTAGGGAATCGTCGTCTCGTAGCAGCACGCTCAAAAACTGAATGCTGGCCGGGTCGCCCACGTCGGCCAGGGCGCTGGCAGCGCGCTGACGCAACGTATCGGAAGGACGGTCGCGGTCGGTCTTGGGGATACTCAGTAAAGCCTGCATCGGTCCGACGGCGCGGTGATCCCGGCGCTTGCCGCACAACTCGCCGGCTCGTACCCGCAGCAGATAGAACGGACTGTCGAAGGCGAGAGCGAAAGCTTGTGCGTCGTTGGGCAGCAATTTATCGAGCGCCTCAATGGCGGCGAGGAACTGAGGCGCTTCCCCGGTTTGCAATAGCTCGATTAAGCGGTTCCGCAGCGGGGCCGGGTCGGACGCTTCCAGCGCGCCTTTCAAGCCAGCCAAACGGACTTCGGCGGCAGGTGAATCGAGCGCCGCCAAGTGGTAATGGGAGCGTTTCTTGTCGGCGTCTTCCTTGGTCAGGGCTTCGTGGGCGGCCAATCCCACCTCGGCGGCGTGGTCGCCGACCCGCCCGATCAGCAATTCCCTGGCCCAGGCGCGCGATTGGCGGGCTTGGCGAGCCAGTTCGTCCACCGCCCAGCGGCGCACGTCGGGATGGACGGAGGTTACCGCCCGGCGCAAGGTGGTTTCCGGGCGCTTGCTGTGCCAGGCCCACAGCGTCCGCAGGGCTTCGCGCCGCACGTCCTCAGCCTCGTCGTCCAAGGCGTGACCGAGCAACCCGTCGATACGGGTGGCGAGTTCGTTTTGCGCGGTCGCGCCGTGTTTGACCAGGAGTTGCAGGGCGCGGGTCCGAATCTCGCCCGCCTGGGTGCGGAGCGCCAGTTCGGCCAGATCGATCTCGCCAGTTGGACCTTCCGGCTCGGCCAGTTTGAGCAGACCGTCGAACGCTTCGGCACGCACTTGCGCGTCGTCGTCGTTCAACAGCCATTGCAGACGCAAGTGCAAGCGCCGATCACCCGCCAGATTGACGATCGCGTTGGCCATGAAACGGGCGACCATTCGCCGTGTCCCGACCTCCGGTTCCCGGCTGAGCTGCAACAATGCGCCGCTGGCCCGGTCGTCGCCGAGCCAGCCGAGGCACAGGGCGCTTTGCAGGGCGATATCCGGGTGACGGGAGACCAGGGCCGCGAACAGCGGTTCCAGTTCCGACTCGGCCAGAGCGTCGGGCGTGGCCGCGCTTTCTTCGCCGACCCCCTGTGCCCGGAGTTCGTCCAGTATCTTGGTGATGTAACCGCCACCGGCGTGCAGGCGAGCGGCCAGCGCGGGATGCGCCGCGACCGCGACCCAGAGCGCCGCTTGGCGGACTTCGTAGGTTTCGTCGTTGAGTGCTTGGCCGAGCAGTTGGCGGCCTTGCGGCGTGGCGCTCAATCGCTGGCGTCCCAGCCGGATCAAAACCGCGCGACGGATGTCGGCGGAACCACGCTCGAACGCACCGCGCAGCGGCGTAACGCCGGCTTCGGGGTCCAAGGTCAGCAAACCGTCGAGAGCGGCTTCGCGGACTTTGGCATCCGAGTCGTTCAGGCGCTCGTTCAGCAGTCTCGGCACCAGGGGCGACGCTTGACGTAACGCGGTCAGGCCTTGCACCGCATCGAGCCGAATGTCCGGGTGCCGGCTGCCCAGCGCCAGTTGCAGGGCTTGCAGGGGCGTTTCGGCCTCGATCCGTTCCAAGGCTTTCAGCGCGGACTTGCGCACGCCGACATGATCGTCGTTCAGCGCCTTGGCCAGTGTCGGTCGGCTGCGGCGACGTTGGCCGTCGCCTAGCCGTTGCGCGGCTTCGATGCGTTGCCCCGGTCGGGAATCCTGGCTGAGTACGTGTTCCAAGCCTTCCCGTGCCTCGTCCTCGGCCAGTTGCGCCAAAGCGTCCAAGGTGGCCGACGACGAGCGGTTCGCCTTGACCTCGTCGAGCAGTCGTTGCAGTCGGGAATCCCAGGTTTCGGCACTGTCGGACGGATTGCCGTTTTGATCGACCGGACTGAGCCAAATCAGCCGATTTTCCGTAACCGAGACCAACAGGCCGCCGCGCTGTTCCGGTTTGGCTTGCGGCAACGGGTCGAACAACGTCAGCGCGCTGGCGTTGCGCCCAATGGACACGGTACGCGGCTTGCGGCGCTGGTCTAGCGTCCAGACTTTGAGTTCGCCGTCCTCGCCGAGCGAGAACAGCCGGCGCGGTAGTGGTCGGCCTTGCTCATCGTTCAGCGCCGCGCTGAACAGCAGGCTGCGTACCGGTCCCTGATGGGCGGCGTCGCCGCTACGATTTTCTTCGTCGATGGCGCCTTCCAGAAAGCAAACCCGGATCGAACCGTCGCCGCAGCCGGCGACGATCCGCCCGTCGCCGGTGAAGGCCAGAGCAAAAATACCGCGTTCGCCGCAGGGCATGACGCGGGATTCGGCGTCGCCAAGCCGGGCCAGCGGTAGGGTGTAAATCGCGTTGTCAGCGCCAGCGGCGGCCACGCTGCCGCTCGCTGCATCCAGCGCGACGGCGCGTAATGGCTGTTCGCTCAAATGGCGCTTGGCCTGCTCGTGCAGGCGCGGCCGGTCGCCCTCCGTTTCGATGGCGTGCACTGCCAGCACGCCGTCATCGCCGACGCTCAAGACTTGCGAGTCGGACGCAACCAGCGCCCGCACCGCGCCGCTATGAACAGCCCGTTGCCAATCCAGAGTTTTGCCTTCGCCACTCGTGCGCCAAATTGCCAGATCGCCCTTGGCGGTTCCAGCCAGCAATAGATCGTCGCCGCAAAAGGCCAGCGCGGACGCGGCAGCGTCCAGCGGGGCGCTGAATCGGGCATTGAGCTTGGGCAGTTGCAGCAGATACACGCTGGAGTCGGTGATACCCACCGCATCGCGGCGACCGCCAACCGCGAGGAGTTTGCCGCTGGCGGCAACGGCCAATAGACGTTCGATGTGAGGCGCGTATTGTTTGGCCACGTTGGGCGGCTCCTTCAGTAAGATCAACTACAACAAAAGAAGCAAAGTCCTAATGTGGAATTTTTCTATTCTTACGATTTACACCACTGTTTCTCACACGGAATTTCATCATTATTTCCATCCATTTTTACATTGGGACAGTTTCGTAAAAAGAAGGTTGCCTCCTCGCAGGAGGTCATCTGAGAGCAATAAATTCGGCCGTCACAATTAAAGCTTACCTGTACTGACTTGCTGGAGTTTTCAGAGGGTACCACTGTGAACATTCCTTCTATTTGTTTTTCCTGAACGCAAACTGTTCCTTGAGGTATTTTTCCATAAAAGACTTTGCCATCTTTGGTAATGCACTTTTTTGGATTGTTATAGGCTGGATCAACAGATAATTGTTGTGTCAGTCTTGATCTATCCGAGTGCCTGTATAGATAATTTCCATACCAACCAATAGCTAAGACAATTGCGATTAGGATGAGCTTTTTCATAAAGGATGCACTCAATTTTAACTAACTAGCTGTTATTGGATATTGATGTATTTAATATAAGCATGTCAGATAATTGAATTATGCCACCTCCTGCATGGGACGAACTCGTGGCGGTGGCAGTTCCCAGCCTTCCTTAACAAAATGTTGAATCACATCTTCAATAACCTCGCATAGCTCGCCATAAAGCTGTGTAGGATTATTGCCATGAATTCCTGTTATCAAATCTGGGCATTTGCCAATGTAAATTTGATCTTTTTCACTCCATTCAATCCACTTGCTGTATTGGTCGCCTATCTTTATTCGATTAGGGGTTATTTCTTTGGTCTTGATTTCCGCAAAGTAGTTTGATTGCAGCTTCAAGCCGAGCTTAAGCAGCCACTTCAATATATTCCACCTGACTGGAGGATTCTGGAATCGGTAAGCCGTCCTCTCGCATACCATGCAAATGTAATTGAATGGCTTCCTGAATTTGCGTCTCAGTTTCCTCCAAAGTTTGGCCGGTGGCTACGCAACCAGGAAGATCGGGAACATAAGCCGCATAATTTCGCTGGGCTTTTTCGATCACTACCGCATAACGCATGGAAGAACCCTCATCACTTGTTTAAACCAGCCTGTTTTAAGATGCTGTTTTCAGTACCCAAGGTTAAATCATCGCTTGGTTTACCCGGTACAGTGACACGCCCTAACTTGGTGGGATGTTTGAATTGCCGGTGACTTCCCACGGTAGCGACGAGATACCAACCATCGACTTTCAACATTTTGAGCATATCACCGACTTTCATAAGGGCAAATTGAGCTGTCCTTTTGAGAAGTTAAATGCCGCGCAATCTGACATTAACCTGCCCCACCGGCAAATCAACGCTAATCCCCGGATGCGCTCGCCGAATTTGCGCCAAGGTCGCGACGCAGTGTTGCCATTCGTTCTTGGCCTTGGAGTGGCGAAATTCCATCAGCACTGGCGCTACCAACTCCGCGAAACCGGCATCGGTCAAGGCCAGCGTCTTGATCGCTTCGATCAGCCGACGCTTACCGACGCTTGCCGGCCACGGTCGTTCGGGCGTGGCCTGTTCGGCGTCCAGCTCACGCCGCTCCATTCGACCGGGCGGCAAGCCGAACAGGGTCTTGCGCAGAAATCGACGCAGTTCCTCAAATGGAGCGCTAAGCCCCGGTTCGACAGCCTTCGCGGCCGGTGCGAATCTCCGACGCTGGCGTTCCCACAGCAGCCGCACGGTGAACAGCCCAACCTCGCGGTGCGGGCTTTCCATCAGCCAAGCCAACCGCGCCGGATCGCCGAGTTGCTCCTGATGGCGGCGGATCAGGGTCAGCGCTGTTTCGCGGGTGATCTTGTGGCGGCTCTCGGCCAACTGAAATACCCGGTCCGGCAACAGCCATTCGGCGGATAGGGCCGGTTCCACCGAAGTTTCGCCCAGATGCAGCAACTGTTCGATGGCAAAAGCGCGTGGCTCGCGGTGTTCGCTGTCAGCCAGCCGATAGAGGAGAGTCGGTTCGTTCCAGGCGCGCAATTCCTCCCGCGCGATGGCGACCGCCAACCGGCGCAGGTCGGGCCGTTGATCGGCGAACAATGGGTGCAGTCGGCTCAACGGATAATCGGTGGCGGTCAAGCCGGGCTGGATGTTGAAAGCGCGCGTTTCGGGATCGCTGGGGCCGATTTTCGGATGATGGGCCTTGAGATAGGTGGCGGCGAAGCGACGCACCGGCTCCGGCTGCGTGGGGCCGCAGGCCAGTTCCCACAGGTGATCGATCCCGCTGCGGTGGCCGCTGGCGAAGTCGCCGGGCCGGAAGGATTCCAGCAGGTAGCGGTGGGCAAAATCGTGCAAAGCCGGGTCGGCTTGCCGCGCCATCGCCAGCAGCCAGGGCAGTCCGATGCGGTTCGGCGCGACCAGTTCCGAATCGCCGAGCAACTGGAGCGCGAGCGGGCGCAGCGCCGGGCGCATGGCGAAACCCTTGAGCCACTCGACATCCAAATCCTCGCCTTTCAATTTGCCTTGCCGCAGCCAGTTGGCCACGGTGTCGCTCAGATGAGGATTCAATAAAGCCTGCTGCATCCACTCCGAGCCGATCTCGCGCCCCGGATAATCCGCCAGTGCCTTGAGCGCCCGCTGGCGGGCAATGGTGGTACAACGCGGATCGTCCAATACCTGGCGGTAGTAAACAGCGGGGACCGTGACTTTCGCGTCCCGATAGAATTCGAGCACGGCATCGAGAGCGGAAGCGCCCCCTCTTTGGGAAAGGTTATTGAGGATACGCTCGAAATCGGCGTTTTGGACGCCCTGTTGAATCAGCTCCAGGATGTGTTGCATCTGCCGTTCGACAGCGGCATTTTGCGAGCCGGAAGGGGTGAGAGCGACTTCGATAAACTGTTCGGCGGTAATGTCCTGGGGCCGGAAACCCTGTCGCAATTTGGCCTTGGCGAGAGTGGCGCTAGCTGGCGCCGTCAATAGCTTGAGCAGCGTCGGCAAGCCCAGTTCGGCCGGTTTTCGCTGTTCGAGCACGGCAATTGCGAAGGTCTGCGTGTCCTGTGCCCCTTCTCGCACCAGTCTAACCAGTTCGGCAACGGGCAGGTCGGTGGCATAAGTGCGAGCGTAGTCGATGGCGTAACGGCGGGCCGGACTATTACCGCTGTATAGCAATCCGAGCACCATGTCGTGCAAGCCGAGTTGCTTCAGTTTCGATTGGTGGAATTCGGGATGGTCGCGCAGCAGTTTGATGATGAAGTCGTGCACGATGTCCAGCCGCTTGGCGCCCAGGCGAGCCAGCCAGGCGGGTTCGACATGGCGCAGGGCATCCTTGAAGTTCTGCTCCAGTCCGCGAATAGCGAATTCGCAAACTTGCGAGTTTTGGGCATCCTCCAGCAATCGCAACAGCGGCGCGGGACTGATTTTCCAGGCGTCGTCGAAGGCGCGGCGGTCGAGCTTGCCCGGTAGACCGCCATTCCCCAGCCTGCCCTGGTCAGTAGCGCCGATCAAATCTTGGTGCCGCCAAATCTGGTTGGCGATCCAGCAGTGGCGGAAGTTGCATTGAGGCGGATAGTGACGCAAGACTTGGCCAGCGTATACAGAAAACAATTCGGGCAGGGCCTGACCGAGTTGCCGCAGATAGCGCCAAGCACGGCGGCGCATGTACAGCCAGGTGCCCCGGGAAATTTCGCCCTCGCCGCGCTGATCGTCCAGGCGATAGCAGAGAACGCCCAGCATGGCGAGATCGTGGCGCTGTTCGGCCTGTTTATAAATGCCCTTGATGCCTTGCCAGATGCCCCAGCCGATGGCGTTCGACGGCAATTGCGGAATCAGTTCCAGCAGCAAGGCGCGGGCCGGTTCGTCATCGGCTGCGTACAAGTCCAGCAGCAATTGGCCCAAGCGCAGGCGCGGCGGTGGGTTGGGCGAGGCCAGCAGCGCGGCCCAGGCGCCAAGACGCAGCGCCTTCAGCTCGTCGGCGGTTTTGCCGGTCAGCGCGGGCGCATTCAGAGTTTGGCGCAGGCGGTCCAGCGACCAGGCGTCGGGCGGCAGGGGTTGTACCTGGAAATCGTCCGGCGGATCTTCCGGCTGACCGGCGGGCAGGTCGGGCTGCGCGAGAAATTCCAGAATCCACGGGACGAACTGCGGGTCGCGCCGGGTGGCGGCGCATTCCAGATCGGCGAACAGAATGGAGCGGTCGTCGGTCATGAGCATCGCCTATTGGGGCCGGTAGCCTTCGGCTTCCAGAGCCGCCCGGACTTGGGCGAAAGCGGCTTCGGCGGCGGAGACGTCGGGGTAGTGTTCCACGCCGTGGGTGTGCAGCGCGTTGCCTTCCACACTCAGGTGCAGTTCCAGGCGGCGCTCGCCCAGCGTCAGAACCAGCGTGCATTGCGGGGCGGCAGGGGTTGTGGACGCGGATTCGGGTGGTGGAGACGGCGCGGTCGTTGCACTCGAACCGCTGTCGCCGTCCGCGTAGCCTTTCTTGTATTTTTCCCGCGCCTGTTTTTCCAGTTCGTGCGCCGCGTCCTCCGGTGAATCGTAGCGTTTGGCCTGGCTTTGCCCATGGGTGCCGATCCGGCCAAAATTGACTTCCAGATTGTTGCCGAGGCAGCGCGCCCGCCAAAACTTGTTGGATTTGCTGTCCTGAAAAATCAGGGAAACCTGCCACTCACTCATCCGTGTCACGCTCCTCCAGGTGTTTGAGTTGCGCCAGAAACGGTTTGGCCCGTTCCGGATCGGTCATGTGCAGAAACGCCACCCAGCCGCGCAATTGCGCCAGGCTTTCCCCGTTGCCGGGTTTGCCTTGCAGGCGGTTATGCAGAGCGGCGCGCAACCGCCGGATTTGGGCACGCGGTACTCGCGCCGGACTGCCGGCGGGCGCTTCGTTGACGACCAGGCCGGTCACGGTTTGCCGGCGGCCCCGACGCAGCACGCGGGTTTTTTGCGGGTGCGGGACGAAGCCTTCCGCCTTGATGATGGCGTGGACTCCGCGCAATAGACGGCCCAGCGGCGGCGGTGAGTCGTCGTGCCAGGAGAAGGTCAGATCGTCGGCGTAGCGGGTATAGCGGAATCCCAGCTTTTGGCTCAGGCCGGATAGGCGGCAGTCCAGGCGCAGGCAAATCGTATTGCTGAGGGCGGGGCTGGTTGGCGCGCCTTGCGGCAGGGCGCGCGGCCCGTTAGCGACGTGGTAATGTTTGCCGTCGAGCGGCAGGAGTTCGCGCGGCGCTTCGGTGCAGAGCAGGGCCAACACCGTCGCCACCTGCTCGCCGTAGCCGCCTTTGCGGAACAGACCCTTGACCCGCCGCCAAGTGACGGTGGGATAGAAATGGCGGATATCGAGCTTGACGATCATTCGGGCGCCGGCATGAACGGCGGCGTTGCTGAAAATGCTGCGTCCGGGCAAAAAGCCGTGGGCAGCGCCGTGCACCGGCAAGCGTTCGGCGATTTGACGCAAAATCCAGCGTTGGGTCTTTTTCAGCGTCGGCTTGGGCGCGCTGATCAGGCGGGCACCGCCGTCGCGCTTGGGGATGGTCCAATATTGATAGTGGCTGCCGCTCTCTACTTCGCGGTGGAACGCCAGCCAGCGCAAGCGGGGAATGGACAGGTCGAGCGCCTTGGCGAGCGCCTGAGCGTCTTTAAGCTCCGGCAAGGCGTTGGCTTCGCGCCGGGTCTCGGGATCGGGCAGGTCGTAGCGGTCTTGGTCGGGCGTATCGTGATGGAACACGTCCGCGCCGAGATGGACCAGATGGGCTTGGCGGAAGGCGGCCCACGCTTGCTGGCGCAACTGCTTGCGGACTCGCCGCTCTTCTTCCCGCCGCGCTTTGTATTGGTGGAGTGCGGCGCCGGTCAGCTTGGCGGGATCGGTCGCCTCGTCCAGCAGACCCAGTTGCCGCAGCCGGGTGACGACCCAGCGTTCGATATCGCCGACTTGGGCGATCTCTTCCCAGATGGGGGGTGTTTCGCTCATGCCGTTTCCAGTCCGAGCGTAAGGATTGCTGGAGCGTGAGGCGCAAACCGCTACTTCTCACAAGGGACACGGTAGGCTCACCGGCCAGCCGCCAGTACCCGGCCACAGTTGTTGGCGGAAACCGCGGTGGCGTGGTTGGCCCAGCTCCGCCAACAACTGTGGCCGGGTACTGGCGAAGCTGGCCAAGAACAGCCTACCTTGTGGCGTGTGTGGCGTTGGAATTCCCGGACGGCGCAACGCCGCCCAAACGGCTAATGGAGGAACGCCTCACACTCCAGCAATCATTACGCTACGGGCTTTTCGCTCCCTTGTCAAAAGTTGTTGTGAGCTAGTTGTTAGTTAAAATGAACGGGTTGCGTCAGTTATGCCGCACTGGCGTCGATAAAGCCCTGTTTCGCCAGACGGTCGAGGCGGGCGAAATAGGCGTCGCGGGCCTCTTCGGCGCGGTTGAACAGGAGCCGTTGCTGGCGCGAGGTCCGGGGATCGTGGCCCCAGTGCAGCAGCACTTGGCGTTCGTCCAGGGAGATTCGGTAGCTGAGTACGGTTTCGCCCTGGCGGCGGGTCAGGGTGCGGGTTTCGGCGCGAATCAATCGGCGGCCATCGGCGGTTTCCCGCGCCTGCTCCAGCGCCGCCTGTTCGCGGGCGTAGCGCAGCCGAAGCGCAATCATGTGCGGGCAGGGGCCTTGCTTCAAGCCCGCGCGGCGGAAGTCGTGGCAAGTGCAACTCGCCTTGACGGTGCGGCCCTCGCGGTCCAGGGTGAACGAGGTTTGATAGTGGCGATGGGCTTGGCGGTCTTGTACCTCGCCGTCGATGGTGGTGCCTTCCAGGCCGAGATCGTGAATGCGGGTGAGTTGAACCTGATTCTCGGTCGCCAACAGCCGGTGGGCCTGCTCCTCGCGGGTGTCACGATAGCGCAACCGATCCAGTTCCAGCGGTTGGGCCAGCAGCGGCCGGTAGTGAAACAGGCCGCTGGCGATGTCGTGGACCAAGGTTCCCTTGAGCAATTCCCGCAACAGCGCCTGCCGGATGGTCTGACGCGGCTGGCGCAGGGTTTCAGCCAGGGTGTCCAAGGTCGACGGACGTTCAGCCGCGTGCTTGACGATGCGCTTGGCCAATACTTCATCGCCGTTGCCGGGCGCCAGCAGATCGAAGGTGGCGATGCCGGCCCAACCGCTGTCGGTCCAGCCGCTCAAAGCCAAGGTCAGACTGGCGGATTCCATGTCCAGCACGTAAAAAGCGGGTAAACCGGCACCAAGCAGATAAATATCCACAGCCTTGGCATGGGGCAGCAAGCGGCCGAGCAGATTCAATCGCTGGCGACCCCAAGTGCGTACTACCTGCGGCGCTTGGCCTTGATAGGGCGATCCGCTGGCGTTCAACACCTGTTCCCAGGGTTCCAGCACCAATCGCGGTGTTTGGCCCGGAACCAGTTCGTACCGCAGCGCGCGTGGCGCCGTTTTCGCTTTGCGCAGACTCAGACTCAGAAGAACGTTGTAGAGATCGACCGGGGCCAGGTGGACCCGTTCGGCGGGCAGGGTCGAAGCGGCTTGCACCTGCCCGAAGGCGCGCAGCCAACGATAGGGTACGCGCACGGTCTTGGTGGTTCCGGCGGCCGACGAATAACCGTTTAAAATGACGGACCGGTGAGCACGGATGCTGGTCAATGCCTGCAACAACGGCGGCGTGAGACTGAGATGAGAAGTGCCCGCCGTGAAGGATTCGGCCTGGTAAGCGCTATCGGCTTTGAGATGCAGTCGGGCGTAAGTCGATTCGTCACGCGAAAAGACTTCGATGCTAACGCCGTGCTCATCGACGCTGAACAAGGGATCGAGTGGGGCTTCCTGCTGAGTGGCTTCGCCGTATTGGGTGGCCAGGAAGGCTTTTTGTGCTTCCCAGACCGCTTGAGTAGCACGCTTGCCCTTGCGTAGCAGGTGGGCCAGATAGTCGGCCCGGTCGCTGGCTTGGCGGCGCAGATCGCTCGATAGGATTTCGCCGAGAGCCAGCAAACCATCGCGCACCACATCGGTCCGCAGGACCTCAGCTTTGAGGTGAACCTCGGGACGTGCGCCATCGAGCGGTAAATCCAACAGATCGTAATCGGTTTCGCCGGAGGGGGGGGTAAATTCCCGGTAGCGATGAATCACTTCGGCGCTGGCCATTGGGTATCGGACCTTACACGAGAGTTTGTTCGAAGCTTGAGGTTTCGCCATGCGGGTACGGCGATGGCGCATGGCGATAAATTATAGACGACAGTACGGGGAAGGTCGTTTGCTCGGTTTCAGGGCAACTCGCGAATGATCGGGCAAATCGCTGAGGTCCGGCTGCTGGTGGAGGATGGCGACCACCAGCAGCGAATCCGTTCTGCCTATTGGGCTGCTCTCCGCCAATCCCTGAAATGCCCATATTTTGTGCAACAGTTATCAATTACGCACCAACTAAGTGCAAAAATCCACTTGGCCGGACTGGATGTTAATCATATTATTGATTTAAAAATGATTGTATCACAGGTGCGAAATTTGCTAATTTGCGCCCGCTTTATCCGCGAAGACCCTATTTCGACCCGGAATGAGGCGAATAATCCCGATGAATCAAACAATCCTAACAGAACGAATCGAGATGACGATCCATGAGCCAGAACGATAAACGGCTATCGAACTATCTACTTTTGGGTTTGGTGGGAATACTGATGCCCGCGCTGTCTTGGGCACAGGAGATCGCCACAAATTTGAATCAGGGCAACAGCGCCTGGGTTCTCACGTCCACGGCGCTGGTGCTGTTCATGACCCTGCCGGGTCTGTCGCTGTTTTACGGCGGGCTGGTGCGGACCAGGAACGTGCTATCGGTGCTGATGCAATGCTTCGCCATCACCTGCGTGGTGTCGCTGCTGTGGTTTGCCTGCGCCTACAGCCTCGCGTTTGGGAGCGGTGGCAACTGGATCGGCGGCTTCGGTAAAGCCTTCATGGCGGGCGTGGAAGAAGATTCCCTGACCGGTGACATTCCGGAAACCGTGTTTTCCATGTTCCAAATGACCTTCGCCATCATCACCCCGGCGCTGGTGGTCGGTGGGTTCGCGGAGCGGATGAAGTTTTCCGCCATGCTGCTGTTCAGTGCCCTGTGGCTGATGTTGGTGTATGTGCCGGTGGCTCATTGGGTGTGGGGCGGGGGCTGGCTCCAGCACATGGGCCTGCTGGATTTTGCCGGTGGAACCGTGGTGCATATCACCGCCGGGGTGGGCGCGCTGGTCTCGGCCCTGGTGCTGGGCCGACGTCACGGTTTTCCGGCGACGGCCATGCCGCCGCACAACATGACCATGGTGGTGACCGGCGCGGGCATGTTGTGGGTCGGCTGGTTCGGCTTCAACGCCGGCAGCGCGCTGGCGGCCAACGGCAATGCCGGCATGGCCATGATGGCGACCCATCTGTCCGCCGCCGCCGGTTCGCTGGCGTGGATGACCATGGAGTGGATCAAGTACCGCAAGCCGAGCGTGCTCGGTATCGTAACCGGCATGGTGGCCGGTCTCGGCACCATCACTCCGGCCTCGGGCTACGTCGGTCCGGCCGGCGCCGTCGTCATCGGCACGGTGGCGGGGTTCGCTTGCTTCAACGCCACCCAGTTCCTCAAACGGGTGCTGAAAGTGGACGACTCGCTGGATGTGTTTCCGGTGCACGGCGTGGGTGGGATGCTGGGGACGCTGGCGGCCGGCGTGTTCGCCTCCACCGAACTGGGCGTGTTCAAGGGCCAGGGCTTCGCCTCTGGAGTTACCTCCATGGGACAGCAGCTTGGCGTGCAGTTCGTGGGCGTGGTCACGACGGTGGTTTACACGGTGGTCGTAACTTTTGTGGTGCTCAAGCTGGTGGATAAAGTGATCGGCCTGCGGGTGAGCCGCGAGGACGAGATCGGCGGTTTGGACATCGCCCTGCACGAGGAACGGGGCTACGACCTGTAGGGAAAGCGGCGGTGGCCAGGGACAGCCACGGGATTTCGTGCGGCCGCCGCCGGCTTTCTCAGCGCGTGGCCAGCGCCGCCCCCATCCGCTCCAGACCTTCCGCCAGGGTGGCGCGCGGGCAGCCGAAGTTCAGCCGCACGAAGCCCTCGCCGCCCGGCCCGAAGGTTGCGCCGTCGTTCAGCGCCACGCCGGCCCGTTCCAGAAAGAAGCGTTGCGGGCTGCCGGCGATGCCCGCATTCCGACAGTCCAGCCAGGCCAGATAGGTGGCCTCGGGCACGGTCACGTCGATATCGGGCCAGTGGCGGGCGATATGGTCGACCAGAAAATCGCGGTTGGCGGCGAGATACGCCAGCAGTTCCCGCAGCCACTCGCCGCCGTGGCGATAGGCGGCCAGCGCGGCGGTCAGCGCCAGCACGTTCACGTCCGGAACGATGCCGCGCATCGCCTGTTTGAACTGCTGGCGGAGATCGGGATGTTGGATGATCGCGAAGCTGGCGCCCAGACCGGGGATATTGAAGGTCTTGCTGGGGGCCATCAGGGTGATACAGCGCCAGGCGATTTCCGGCGACAGAGCGGCCAGCGGCGTATGCCGACGCCCATCCAACAGCAGATCGCAATGAATCTCGTCCGAACAGACCACGAGATCCCGGCGCTCGCAGATCTCCGCCAGCCGGGTCAGTTCCTCGACTCCGAACGCCCGCCCGACCGGGTTGTGCGGGTGGCAGAGAATGAACAGTCGGGTGCGCGAGTCGATGGCCGCTTCGAACGTCGCGGCGTCGAAGCGGTAATACAGCCGGCCATCGCGCTGCTCGGCGGTCAGCTCGGCGGTGATCAACCGTCGTTCCTGATGGCCCGGCGCGGCCAGAAACGGCGGATACACCGGCGTTTGCACCAGTACGCCGTCGCCCGGCTCGCCGACCGTTCGGCACACCACGTTCAAGCCGCACACCAATCCCGGTAGATACACAATCTGCTCGGGTATCACCGTCCAGCCGTAAAGCCCGGCCATTCGCGCACAAATCGTTTCGGTCAATTCGTCCGGCGGCGCGCCGTAGCCGAATACTCCGTGCGTGACCCGTTCGTGCAGGGCCGCCAGCACCGGTTCCGGGGTGGCGAAGTCCATGTCCGCCACCCACAGCGGCAGGGCCGAGCCGTAACGCTGCCATTTCAGACTGTCGCCGCCGTGACGGATGCGAGGCTGATTAAAGTTGTAGGTCATATAAATCAGTACGGGTTGTGAGTTGGGCTATTCAGGTTCGAGGGCAAGAAACAGGAGGTTGGCGTCTGTCGGGCGGACGGACGGGCTGCCGGACCGGCTCCTGGCCAGCGGATTTACACCAGGTTGTACATCCGGCGCAGGTGCTGATAGGCGATGCCGGACACATCGCGGATGACATCGCCGCGATCATCCTTCCAGGCCCGGTAGTTTCTGGTCGGTCGGGCCTTTTCGATGATGCCGATGAAGGTGTAGGGATAGCGGCCGCCGTTGCGTCCCTGGGCGACCAGGATGCCCATGTCGCCGCACAGCCGGGCGGTGGTGCCGGTCTTGTCGAACACCCAGGTTTGTCGCGCCACCTCGTCCGCGCCGGTGTACACCCGGTCGCGATTGGGCAGGTTCATCAGCCGCTTCAGTTCGTTGGAAAACGGGAGTTGGTTGTACCAGAGCGCGTGCAGGAAGCGGTGGTAATCGAGCGCGGAAGCCTTGTTACGGTAGCTGCGGCCACCGTTGGGAATGCGCTCGACGATTCGGGTATTCCGGAAAATGCCGGGATGGTAGTGCTTGAGCGTGCGCTCCGCCTCGACCGGGCCGCTGCGGTGGCTGGTCTGATTCAGCAAGCGGATAAAGTAATTGGTGGCGCCGTTGTCGCTGTACTGGATCATCGCTTCCATCCGCATGCGGTGGTAGGGCGTATAGGGCAGTTTGCCCTCCAGCACCTTGTAGAAGAAAGCCAGCGCAATGAACGGCTTGATCATGCTGGCGCTTTGGTAGGGAATGTCGGCGTTGATGGCGGTCAGGTACTGCCGGCTGGTGAAGTCGTAGATCAGCCAAGCGGTGCGTTCGTTGGCCGCGATCCGGCCAGAAATACGCAAGTATTTAATATGATTGTCAATTTCTGCGGTTAATGCGCTCATGACCGGGGGGTGGGCCGCTTCGCCGGCGGGCGTGGCCAGGCCGCCGAAAGCAGCCGCCGCGAACAGAGCCGTCATTTTGGACAGGAACGCGCGCTTCGAGGGATCGGCGACCGAACGAGAGTCGATGGAAGCGTCCGAGGGAAAGGATCCGGTGAGTAGCATGAAACGACCTCCAGTCAGGAAAGGCTGGCGCGTGGGGTACCAGAAAAATCTATGAGCGGGCGAGCTGAAAATCAACGATGACCGGGTAATGGTCGGAGCCGAGGGCTGGCCCGGTTACCCGGCGCAGGATTCGGATGCCGTCGGAGAACAGCGCGTGGTCGATCGGAATCCAGAGCGGCGGCAGACCGACCGGCCAAGAAGGCAGGATACCACGACCGTCCGCGCTGTCACGCAGGCCGGAGGCGGCGAGCAGCCGCGCGAAGTAGGGTGACCAGGGGGAAGTATTCAGATCTCCCAGCACCAGCAGCGGCTGTTGGGCTTGCCGGGCGAACAGCGCCAGCGCCATCAGTTGCTCGTTGCGATCCCGGGCGCTCCCGGCGCTGACGGGCGGCAACGGGTGGGTGCCCAGCAGGATAAAATGGCCCCCATCAGCCGCGACCTCGACGGTGATCGAAGGCAAGCCGGCTGCGCCGAATTGCAGGATTTCTGCCCGTAGGAACGGTTGCTGACCGAGCAGGGCGATTCCAAAATTGTCTTCCCTCGGCGCGGCAACGCGATGCGGGTAGCGGCCGTCGAATTCGTTCAGCCGTTCGAGCAGCCAGGGCGTGGCTTCCAGCAGTACGATAAAATCCGGGTCGTACTCGAGGATGGAGCGGCGGATTCGCGGGTAATCGCGGTTGGCGGAATTGACGTTGGCCAGCAGGACCCGGAACGTGGTCTGACCCGACTCGGTGCGAGCGGCGGCTTCGGCTCGGGGCAACAGACGCGGAGCAAGTACCATGGCATTCAGCAGGGCAAACGCGGCAAAGAGCGCCGCCCACCGATAGTAGCGCCCCCACAGCAACGGTGGCAGACACAGCCCCAGGATGAGCGCGTACTGAAGCCGAAAATGGGAAGCCAGTTCGAAAACCCACCACAGTTGTCCTCCAAACCCGATCAGGCTGGCGGCGCAAGTCAGCGCACCCGAAGCGGTTAACAGGCCCGACAGGGTGATACGGCTGGTGGTGCGCATGTTCGAATTCCTCACACTCCGTTGGGATGCGCAAGCGTGCGTCGGATTGTTTCCCAAGCTTACCGATATTAGGGAAAACAATGATACCGCTCGCGAAATCCCTTATTTACTCCCCTAGTCCAGATCGTAATATTAGCCATACTGAATTTAAGAGTTAAGCCTATAAAATCACACTAGAAAATTAAGAATAACCAGCGGTTCCAGCCGCGCGGGGAGGTACGCGGCACCATTCAACCACCAAAATTTGAGGAATCCCAATCTAATGAGAAGCGACATTACTCGACAGGTGAAGGCTAGGCGCAGCGGCAGCGAAGGTCTGATACCTGTAGATAAGCATAGTTGTCCGTATCGCGGGGAAGCATCGTGCGTGAGCCCGAGCGGAGGCAGCTATTGCGGCGGTTACGGCGGAGACGCGCCCATCAAGGGCACCCAGCTTCACGCCGTTCGCTGCCTGGAAGAAAACAACGCTGATCTTGTTCTGTACAACTGGATGAAGCTGCCGCGCCGCGCAGCTTACCCGGTGAGGCAGCGGTAACGCGAATTCAAAACAAGCCCGCAAAACCTTTTCGTTCGAGGCGGCAAGCCTGGGGTAAACCAGGCTTGCCGCCTCGCTTTAATGTTTCGTTTACTGCTCTACTCTGACCCGGACCATCTGGTCGTTTTGCCATTCGCCGACGACTTTGCGGTCGCCCTCGTAGAGCGTTCCCTGGCCATTCTTGCGGCCGTTGCGCCACTCACCTTCATAGCGGTTGCCGCTACTGTAGTAATACGCGCCCTGACCGTTGGGTTGGTCGTTGGCGAAATCGCCGACGTACTTGTCGCCGCTCGCGTAGTAATAAGTCCCCTGGCCATTCTTGTGGCCGTTGCGCCATTCGCCCTCGTAGCGGTTGCCGCTGCGGTAGTAGTAGGTGCCCTGACCGTTGATCGAACCGTTGCGCCATTCCCCGACGTATTTCTCGCCACGGTCGGCGTAGATGTAAGTGCCTTGACCGTGCATCTTGGCGCCGCGGAACTGGCCAGTGTATTCGTTGCCGTCCGAATAATGGTAGACGCCTTGACCGCTTTCGCAGTTGCCGCTCAAGCAACCGGAGGATGCCGGGGTTAGCGCCACCGCCCGGGTTTCCTGAGCGCTGGTGCGTGGTGGCTCGGGCTTCGGCTCCGGTTCCGGTTTCGGCTCCGGCTCCAGTTTCGGTTCCGGAGCGGTGGTGGCCACCGCCAGCTTTTTGGGCAGGATAGCCGATAAGGTGCTTTCATCGCCGGCGGCGAGTTCGACCCGTCCGTTCCAGTCGGTGTGTCCTTCCCGGCGGACCCGTACCCGATAGGAGCCGGGCGGCAGGTCTACCGCCAGCGGCGTCGTGCCGACTTTCCGGTTGTTGATCCAGACATCGGCGGCGTCCACGTCGGCGCGCACGAACAGTTGGGCCGGCGTGCTTTGCGGCTTGGAGCCTTTCCGACCGGCATCGTCGAGCAAACCTTGTGGGGAAACCGTTACATGCAGGCTGACGTTGTTATCGGTTTCGGTTTTGGTCAGCCGAGTGTGGCTGTCCCCGGCGACGACCTGGGTTTTGGGTGGTTCCACCGCCGGTTCCTGTCCGGAAGGCTGCGGCACCGAAACCAGATTGATCTGCGGCGGGGTCACCGGTTCCGGCCGGGTCGATTTGGGTTCTTCCCGGGGGGGTTCGGATTCCGGCTGGCGAGGCGGCGCGCTGGCCGGTTCGGCCGGTGTCTGCGCGCGGGTCAGTTGCTCGCGCAGGCCAGGCAGGCGGGAATAGTTCGGATCGAGCGACTCCAGCCGTTCGAACAAACTCTTGGCCCGGCCGAGGTCGTTGCCCTGGATGGCGGAGGTGACCAGATCGAGATAACGATCGGCGATTTTGTCGAGTCCGGCCTGCGCCGCAGTGTTACCGCGATCCAGCTTGAGCACTTCGGCGTAGCAGTCGGCGGCGTTGCCGCCACGGCCGACGGTCAAGCGGTTGGCGCGCAGATGCGCGTCGCATTCCCCGAGCAGGGCGGTGACCCGGGTGGCGGTGTCTTCGACCGGGACCGGCGCGGTCGGCGCGGTCGGCGCGGTCTTGGCCTCGCGCAGTTGATTGCGGACCTCGGCGCGCAGCGCCAGCAGGCGCCGGTGATCTGGAACCTGCTGCAAACCCTGTTCGATCTGCAGCAGGCTGCTTTCGTAAGCCCGGTTGCGCTGGTCGTCCAGCGCCCGCGCTAGAAATTCTTCAGCTTTCCTCTGGTGCTGCTCGGTCTCGGCTTTTTGGCGGGCGGCCTCTTCCTGATTTTGGAGTCCGCTCTTGCGCGCCAGCACCTCCTGCTTGAGCGCCAGCAGGCCGGTATGCCCGGGTATGGCCCGCAAGCCCTGTTCGATATAGGCCAGGCTGACGTCCAAGGTACCTTCCTGCCGGGCGCGTTGGGCCTGTTCGAAAGACTGTTCGGCCTGCAATTCGGTTTGCTGCCGTTGTTCCTCTCCAGCGCGAACATCGGCCAGTTGCTGGTTAAGTTCCGCCCGCAGGGCCAGCAGGCCGGCGTGGTCGGACGCCAGTCGCAGACCTTCCTCGGCGCGGGCCAGGGCATCTTTCAGGGCGCCGGCTTGCTGTTGCTGGCGGGCCTCGGACAGCAGTTGTTCGGCCTGTTCGCGCTGTTGCGCGGCGCTGTCGGTGGTGGATGCCCCCGGCGGTGAAGTCGGCCCGGCCAACGGCGGCGCGGTCGGCGCCGGTCGGTGCAGGTACAGGTAACCACCGCCGCCGACCGCACCGGCCAGCGCCACGGCGGCGGCCAAGGCCCCGGCTTTCCGGCCGAGCCGGCGCGACGCGCGCGCCGCCGCGACCGGTCGGTTGATGCCGGTGATGTTTAACAGATCGTCGGTGTGTCCCGCTTCCAGTGCGTCCAGCGCGGCGATGAAATCCCGGCCGGTTTGAAAGCGCTGATCGGGGTCCTTGTCCAGCAGCTTGTTCAGCAGCGGCTGGTAGGCGCTCAGGCGCGGCGGCAGTTCGGGGGGCGGCGCCGTTACGTGCATCATGGCCAGCGCGAAGCTGTCTTCGGCGGCATAGGGGACGTTGCCGGTGAGCATCTCGTAGAACAGCACGCCGAAGCTATACAGATCGGCGCGGGTGTCCACCCCCTGGCCGCGAATCTGCTCCGGGCTCATGTAGCGTGGCGTTCCGATCGACAGGCCGGTTCGGGTCATGATCGTGCTGCTGCCGAGCGTTTTGGCGATGCCGAAGTCGGTCAGCACCGACGTGCCGTTTTCGCGGAACAGGATGTTCTGCGGCTTGATATCCCGGTGAACGATGCCGCGCTCGTGAGCGTAGTGCAGGGCGCCGACGATGGCGCGGGTGATGATCAGGGTTTCCGACGGCGACAGCCCCTCGCGGATGCGCTGTTGCAGGGTGCCGCCCCCGAGGTACTCCATGGACAGGTAGTAAGTGCCTTCATGCGAGGCGATATCGTAGACGGTGACGATATGCGGGTCGCTGAGCTGGGCGATGATCCGGCCTTCCCGCAGGAAGCGCGCGGCGAATTCGGCGTCGGTGGTCAGAACGGGTTTGATGACTTTCAACGCAACGTGGCGGTGCAGCGACTCCTGCATGGCGAGGTAGACGATCGCCATGCCGCCCTGGCCGAGTTCGCGCTCGATTTGATAGCCTGGAATATACATGTTTGATCCTGTCTTATTGCCGGTGCCGCTATCCGGCGGCGGGTTTCGTATTTTCCGCGCCGGCCATCGCGATCAGGGGCACTCGCGCGTCGTGGCGACGGGCGAGCGGTGCGGACATGGCGGTGGGCTGGCGCGGTATGATATGACCTTCAATTGTAGGTAATCGCCCGGTTCGCGGCCAAAATTAACCGTCGGCGCACCGGTGCCGAGATTATTGAGCAAAATACGTGCCGTTAATCCATGACGGGTGAACGGCGTGCCGCACCCAAGGATTGTTTCCGCATGTCTGGCAACACATTTGGCAAGTTGTTCACTGTCACCACCTTCGGCGAAAGCCACGGGCCGGCACTGGGCGCGATCGTGGATGGCTGTCCGCCCGGTTTGGCGTTGGTCGAGACCGATGTGCAGCACGATCTGGACCGGCGTCGGCCCGGTCGGAGCCGGCATACCACCCAGCGCCGCGAACCGGATCAGGTGCGTATTCTGTCCGGCGTGTTCGAGGGACAGACCACCGGCGCTCCGATCGGCCTGCTGATCGAGAACGTGGATCAGCGTTCGAAGGATTACGGCGAAATCATGGACCGCTTCCGGCCCGGCCACGCCGATTACACCTATCACCAGAAATATGGCGTCCGGGATTATCGCGGCGGCGGGCGCTCCTCGGCGCGGGAAACCGCGCTGCGAGTGGCGGCGGGCGCCATCGCCCGCAAGTATCTGCGCGAGCGTTACGGGGTGGAAATTCGCGGCTATCTGGCTCAGTTGGGTCCGATCCGCCCGGCCAGACTGATCTGGGAAGCGGTGGATAACAACCCGTTCTTCTGTCCGGACCCCGACCGGGTTCCCGAACTGGAGCGGTTCATGGACGCGCTGCGCAAGTCCGGCGATTCCATCGGCGCGCGGGTCACCGTGGTCGCCAGCGGGGCGCCGGCGGGCTGGGGCGAGCCGGTGTTCGACCGGCTGGACGCCGATATCGCCCACGCGCTGATGAGCATCAACGCGGTCAAGGGGGTGGAGATCGGCGCCGGTTTCGCCAGCGTGGAGCAGCGCGGCACCGAGCATCGCGACGAACTGACCCCCGAGGGCTTTCTGAGCAACAACGCCGGCGGCGTATTGGGTGGGATTTCCACCGGGCAGGACATCATCGCCAGCATCGCCCTGAAACCGACTTCCAGCCTCCGCCTGCCGGGGCGGACCATCAATACCTGCGGCGAGCCGGTGGAAGTGGTCACCAAGGGCCGCCACGATCCCTGCGTTGGCATCCGCGCCACGCCCATCGCCGAGGCGATGCTGGCGCTGGTGCTGATGGACCACGCCCTGCGCCATCGGGGCCAGAATCTGGACGTGCGCACCGACACGCCGATGATCGCTGCCGCCGCGCCGCCGCGCGACCCCGCCGGCTAAGCGGCCGCGCTGGAATTCCGTGCTGCCGTTTCGCCTGTACCTGCGCCTGTCCGGTTTTTATCTGTTCTATTTCGCCATCCTGGGCGTGCTGCTGCCGTATTGGGGACTGTATCTGTTGGCGCTGGGTTTCGACCCGGCCCAGATCGGCGAGCTGATGGCGATCCCGCAGGCCACCAAGATGGTGGCGCCCAATCTGTGGGGCTGGCTGGCCGACCGCAATGGCCAGCGGATGTGGGTGGTGCGCGGGGCCTGTCTGGCGGCGCTGCTAACCTTTGCCGGCGTTTACCCGGTCGGTGATTCCTATCTCGGGCTGATGCTGGTGATGCTGCTGTTCAGCTTTTTCTGGAATGCGGCGCTGCCTCAGTTCGAGGCGGTCACCCTCAATCATCTGGGCGAGCAGGTCCAGCGTTACAGCCGGGTCCGGCTCTGGGGGTCGATGGGGTTCATCGGCGCGGCGGTCGGAGCGGGTTGGCTGGTGGAAGACTGGGGAATCGGCGTGGTGCCGGCGCTGCTGTGGGGGTTGTTTGCCGCGCTGTGGTTGAACAGCCTGCTGGTGCCGGAACAGGCCGCGCCGCCGACCATTCGGGAGTCGCCACCACTCGGGAGCGTGTTGCGCCGGCCGGCGGTGATCGCTTTTTTCACGGCCTGTTTTCTCAACCAGGCCGCGCACGGATCGTATTACGGGTTTTTTTCGCTGTATCTGGAAACGATCGGCTACTCGCGCGAGTGGATCGGTTTGCTGTGGGGTTTGGGCGTGGCGGCGGAGGTCGGGCTGTTTCTGGTGATGCACCGATTGCTGCCGCGTTTCGGGCCGCGCCGGTTGTTGTTGACGGCGCTGGCGCTGGCGGCGCTGCGTTGGGTGCTGATCGGCCATTTTGCCCGCGAGTTGCCGGTGTTGCTGTTCGCGCAGACCCTGCACGCCTTCAGTTTCGGGGTGTTCCATGCGGTAGCCATCCATCTGATCCATCGATTTTTCCCCGGCGCGTTGCAGGGGCGCGGTCAGGCGTTGTACAGCAGTCTGACCTTCGGGGCCGGCAACGCGCTCGGCAGCCTCGCCGCCGGTTATTTGTGGCAGGGGGTGGGGCCGGTGGCTATGTACGATTTGGCGACGGTGCTGGGCGTGCTGGGCTGGCTGGTGGCGTGGCGGGGACTGCGACCGTGAGCGATTCAGATCTTCCCCGCCTGCTGGGCGATGAAGGCGGTCTTGGCCGACAGTTCCAGCGAGCAGGTCCATTTATAGGCCAGGTTGAGGCTGTCGGCGCTGGCGTAGACGCCGTGGCCGCGCACCACGGCGATGGGGTATTCCGCCAGGATTTCGGCGACCAGCCGCGGTGCGCGGGCCACGTACTGATCGTAGGGAATGGTCAGCACCGGCACCCGGTTGAAGTACAACTGTCCCTCGAAGTCGGCCGGCAGAAATTCTTCGTTGTCCATGGTCATCGCCACGGAATAGGGGCCGTGACTGTGCAGCACGGCGCGGGTTTCGGGATTGGCCTGATAGACCGCCAGATGCAGGCGGGCATCCATCGAGGCGCCCTTGCCCAGCATGCCGTTGAGGCGACATTCGATCAGGTCGCCGCTGCTGAGAAGGTCGGCGCAGCAACCGGTGGGGGTGATCCAGAACGCCTCGTCGTCCCGCACCGAGGCGTTGCCGCTGTGGGAGTCGTTGAGGCCGTACTGACGCAGCCAGTGGTAGTGTCGAACGAGATCGTCTTTGTTGTTCATGGCGGCGGATTATACATGGAATCACGTCGAGGCACGCCGGGCCGAGGCGGGCATCCGCGACGGCTCGACCCGCTCCACTCCGGTTTCCAGCCGTCCGTCCGGGTGAAGCTCGAACCAGCGGTAACCGGGTGGCCGTTCGTCGACTTGCGGTTCGGGGGTGCCGGGCTTGAATTGCACGCAGGTCGCGGGGGCGGCCAGCAGGTGAACAGCGCCGCGCCGGCCGCTGAATTCGGCGTGGATGTGCCCCCACACCACCGCCCGAACCTGGGGATACCGGTCCAGCACCGCGAACAATGCCTCACCGTTACCGACGGTCATGGTATCGAGCCAGGGCGTGTCGATCGGGACCGGGTTATGGTGCAGGCAGATCATGGCATGGCGTTCGGGATCCATGGCCAGCACGGTGTCCAACAAGGCCAGTTCACCGGGGGCCAGATGGCCTTCGGGGGTGCCGGGGAAGCTGGAATCCAGCAGCACGAACTGCCAGTCGCCGGCGACGACATGCCGTTGCCAGCGAACCGGGCCGTCGTGCAGGCGCCGGCCCAGGGCTGCGGGGAAATCGTGGTTGCCCGGCAGGCAATGGACCGGCACGTCCAGCGGTTCCAGCGCTTGGCGCACCCGCGTGTAGGCTTCCGGGTCGTCGCCGACCAGATCGCCGGTGGCGAGGATGAAATCTACCACGGGATGTTTCTCCCGGATGTGCGCCAGCACCGCGCTCAGGCCGGCATCCACGTCCACGCCCCAGACCCGGCTGCCGGGTTGGGTTTTCAGGTGCAGATCGGTGACTTGCAGGACTCGCAGCGGGGCGGCGATCGGCATGGAGGCGTCCTCGGGGATGGCGACATGCCCAGTTTACAGGGTTTTGATGAAAACTTTGGAACGACGCCGCCAGTTGTACAAGGTTTGTTTTTGCACCGGCAGGTCGGCCACCTCGGCGGGTTCGAAACCGCGCTCGCGAAACCAGTGCGCGGCCCGCGTCGTCAGCACGAACAGCCGTTGCAGGCGCTGCTCGCGGGCGCGACGCTCGATGTGGCGCAGCAGGGCATCGGCGCGGCCACCATTGCGGTAGTCCGAATGCACGGCGACGCAGGCCAGTTCGCCCACGCCCTCCTCGGGAAATGGATAGAGCGCGGCGCAGCCAATGATGGCGCCATCGCGCTCCAGCAGGACGAAGCGCTCGATTTCCATCTCCAGCCGCTCGCGCGAGCGCCGCACCAGGGTGCCGTCCTCTTCCAGCGGCTGGATCAGTTCCAGGACGCCACCCACGTCGTCGATGGCGGCGGGGCGTAGCCCCTCGTAAATATCGGCGGCGATCAGCGCGCCGATCCCGTCGCGGGTGAACAGCTCCAGCAGCAGCGCGCCGTCGATCCGGCGATCGAGCAGGTGAACCCGGCGCACCCCGGCCTGGCCGGCACGCAGCGCCTGGCGCAGGTGACGGGCGGAGTCTTCGGACAAGGTGGGATGCTCGGCCAGCAGTCGGCTGGCGTCGCTGAGGCTGAGCTGGCGAACCGGCTGGCCGGCCGGGTCGCACAGTTCCGGCCCCTCGCCCAGCACCAGCAGCTTATCGGCGCGCAGGGCCATGGCGGTGGCGGTGGCCACGTCCTCGGCGCGCAGGTTGAAGATTTCCCCGGTCGGCGAATAGCCCAGCGGCGACAGCAGCACGATGGCGTCCTGCTCCAGCCACAGGCGAATGGCGCGGTCGTCGATGCGCCGCACCTCGCCGGTGAAGCCGTAATCCACCCCGTCGCGCACTCCCAGCGGCCGGGCGGCAATCAGATTGCCCGACACCACCCGCAGCCGGGCGCCGTGCATCGGCGAGTTGGCCAACCCCATCGACAGCCGCGCCTCGATGCGGATGCGCAGCCGGCCGACCGCCTGTTTGACCAGCGGCAGATCTTCGCCCTCGGTGACTCGCAGGCCATCGACGGTGCGCGGTGCGCGGCCGGCCTGGCGCAAGCGGGTCTCGATCTGCGTGCGGGCGCCGTGCACCAGCACCAAGCGAATGCCCAGACTGTGCAGCAGAGCGAGATCATGAATCAGGCTGGAAAAGGAATCGGCCTCGACCGCTTCGCCCCCGAACAGCACCACGAAGGTCCTGCCGCGATGGGCGTTGATGTAGGGGCCGGCCTGCCGGAACCATTGCACGAACGGGTCCGAGTCCATCGGTCATCTCCGCGAGTCCCGAAAAGGCAGGCGATTATGACAGAGCGGCGCCAAGACCTCATCCTCCGCCGGAGCGCGTTCAGTCCAGCGCCGCGGCGCCGTCCAGCGCGCTTTCGGGCACGCACAGCAGGCGCTGACCGAACAGGACGTGGTAATCCGCCGTCGTGTCCGGTTCGCGGAGCACCGCCAGCACCGCACCGGACGTTCCTGGGTCGACCGCCACCGCGCCGCCGACCGCCAGCGCCAATTTGGCGGTGACCTGGTCGCCGCGTTCGAAGCGGTTGGGAACCCAGGGCGCGTCCGCCGGGATCAGTTCGGTTTCCCGGCAGCCGACGATGCGATTGCCGGCGTCCAGGAAATGTACGCTGTAGATGATCTGATCTTGCAGGAACACGCCGATATGGCGGACGTAGCCGACGCTGCCGCGTCGCACCAGCAGGGTGCCGGTGGCGCAGCCCGGATAGGTGCCGTCGTTGCGGAGGTTGCGGATGACGCGAACCGCATCGTCGCAGGCGAAACGCGGTTGCAGGATCACAATCGGCGGCCGATGTCCGCCAGCGGAATCCGCGTCTCGCGCGCCTCGGCCTGTCGCCGGAATACTTTGAAGACCTTCTCGGTCAGGGGGTCGGAGTCCACAAAGTCCTGATAGGCTCGTTGCAGGCATCGGGCGTAACCGGTTCGGTCGCGCGCCTCCCCCTGCTGCAAATAATCGTGAAAACGCTGCAGGATGTGCAAGCGGCTCACCTCCACCACGTTGGGATCGAAGTCGATCCCGAAATAAAGCAGAAAGTCCTCGGCCGAGGTCATCTCGCTCAGATCCTGTTGCAGGGTGGTCGTGGTCGTGGTCATGGTTACACCTCGGTGTGGGTGGAGCGTTGCGGAAGGGGGGCGAGCGGAGATTGGGAGTCGACGGCAAGATCGCGGTGAAACGCCTCCAGTTCGGCGGTCTCCGGCAGTCGCTTGTGTTGGCCGACGAAGGCGCGGATGCGCTGGAGCACGGCGCTGGCCTGGCGTGGGTTCAGCGCGATGCCGAGATCGTGGTAGAACCGCACCACCGCCCGCGTGCCGGAATGCTTGCCGAGCACCAGGCGGTGGCTACGGCCCAGTTCCGCCGGGTCCACCCCTTGATAGTTGAGCGGGTTCTTGAGCAGACCGTCCACATGGATGCCGGCCTCGTGGGTGAACGCGCCTTCGCCGACCAGGCTCTTGTGCCAGGACAGCGGGCGGTTGGCGGCGGCGGCGACTCGCTGCGACAGCGCCGGGAAGCGCGACAGATCCACGTCCACCCGGAAGCCGTACAGCGTGCGCAGACCGAGCACCACCTCTTCCAGGGCGGCGTTGCCGGCCCGTTCGCCCAGGCCGTTGACCGTGGTGTTGGCGTGGGTGGCGCCGCCCAGCGCGGCGGCCAGAGTGTTGGCGGTAGCCAGTCCCAGATCGTCGTGGGCGTGCATTTCCAATTCGAGATCGACCGCCGCCCGCAGGCGCTGGAAAATCGCCAGCGCGCCGAACGGTTCCATGATGCCCAGCGTGTCGGCGAAGCGGAACCGCCGCGCGCCGGCTTCCTGGGCGGTCTGGGCGGCGCGCAGCAGAAAATCGTGATCGGCCCGCGAAGCGTCCTCGCCGCCAACGATGACTTCCAGGCCCAGCTCGCGCGCTTGCGGGACCAGGCGGCGGATCGCCTCCAGCGCCTGTTCGCGTCGCCAGCCCAGTTTGTGGCGCAGTTGCTGGTCGGACAGCGGCACCGACAGATCGACGGCCCACACGCCGAGAGCGCGGCACTGCCGCAGATCGATCTCGCACATCCGGCTCCACACCAGCAGCCGGGCGTTCAGGCCCAGCAGGACCAGATCGCGGATGCTGTCGCGTTCCTCTGCGCCCATCGCCGGGATGCCGATTTCCAGTTCCGGCACCCCGAGCGCCGCCAGTTCGCCGGCGATGGCGCGCTTCTCGTCCCGAGAGAAGGCCACGCCCGCCGACTGTTCGCCGTCGCGCAGGGTGGTGTCGTCGATCACGAGAGTGCGGGAGGCTGCGTTCATGGTCCGGCTCGTCGGAGGGTGTGCCAGGGAGGCTAACAATCTCCATGCCAAGCTATGAGCATCGATAAAACAGTGGTTTGATCAGTTAACTTCGACGGCTGCGGGAGGTTTCGCACAGACTGAACGGCTTGCTTGTCGGGAAGCCGACAAGGGAAAGGCGGTCATGACTCCAGCCGCCGCCACTCAAAACCCGGTCAGATGGCGTTGGCGCGGCTGAACTCCATGCCGATCAGGGTGACGGGCTGGCCGGTGTACTTCTGGTGGTAGTTCTGCGCGCCTGAATCTGTTCCAGCGCCCGGCCCAGTAGCCTTCGTAATCGGCGATGGCGTTGCGGCGGCGCCAGTCGTGGGGAACGGCGGCTCCAGTTCCAGCGGTCGTCCAAGTGCAGTTCGGCGAATAACTCGCGCTGGCCGGCGAAGGCGGCGGCCAGGGTGCTGACCGGCAAACTCTTGCTAAAGCGGCGCGGGCCAGACAGGAAGTAGTACTTGCCTTCGTCGGCCATGCGGGCGACCAGCGAAGTCTTATCGACGTAGCAATAACCTTCCTCGCGGATTTCCCGGAAGGTCTGGATGCCGACGGGGAGTTCGTTCATGCGGTTTTACCCGTTGGCTTGAACGGCAAGGGTCGGGATGGGTGGCCTCTTCCGCGGATCCCGGCGGGCGGGAAGATCCCCGACCGTTCGCCTCAATCCGCCCCGAGATAATGCCAGGCGCGGGCCTTGAACAGACAATAAACGGCATCGCCTTCCGTCAGATGCAAATCCCGCAGGGCCTTAAGCGTGATTTCGGCCAGAATTGGCACGCCGATGTCCACTTCCGCCAGCACGCGGTCGGCGATCCGCCGCAAGCCGAGGATGCGGCCCGGTATCTGGTTCTGGATGGTGATGTCGGGCACGGGACGAAGGGCGAGGGCGACGTCGGCGGCGCGCAGCGCGATCCAGGTTTCAGCGCCTGGCGGCAGGGCGGAAAGCGGCAGGTGCAGTTCGTGGTGATCGTAGCAAACCGTGGTGCAGCCGGCCTCCGGCTCGTGCCGCAAAACGGTCGTTCGCAACACGTTTTCCAAGCCCAGCGAGCGTGCCAGGTTTAGAGTCCGGTCTTGCCGGATCACGTCCGCAAATGCACCCTGCGCCAGGATTTGACCG
Source organism: Candidatus Competibacteraceae bacterium (assembly GCA_027492875.1). Classification (GTDB taxonomy): domain Bacteria; phylum Pseudomonadota; class Gammaproteobacteria; order Competibacterales; family Competibacteraceae; genus Competibacter. Next base: position 32,014 of record JAPUDV010000145.1, read on the forward strand.
TGCTCCATCACCGCCAGATGCGAAGTCAGGTACAGAATTTCGTTGATGGCGTGGCTGACGTACAGCATCGGCAGGCGCAATTCGTCCTGCACCCGGCGCAGGAACGGCAGGATTTGCTGCTTGCGACCCTCGTCCAGCGCCGCCAGCGGTTCGTCCAGCAGCAGCAGGCGCGGCGCGGCCAACAGGGTGCGGCCCAGCGCCACCCGCTGCCGTTCGCCACCGGACAAATGGCGTGGCCGGCGCTGGAGCAAGTGGCCGATGTCCAGCAGATCGAGAATATGCGCCAGGGTAAAGCGGCGCTCCGCCGGCGGTAGCAAGTTGAAGCCGTACAACAGATTGTGTTCGACCGAGAGATGAGGGAACAACTGGCTGTCCTGGAACACCAGCCCGACCCGGCGGTGGTGCGGTGGCCGGTCGATGCGCCGGCGGGCGTCGAACAAGATGTCGCCATCGAGGGTGATCTGCCCGGCCCGTGGTTTTATCAGGCCGGCGATGGCGCGCAGCAGGGTGCTTTTGCCGCAGCCGGACGGGCCGAACAGCCCCATCACCGGCGATTCCAGCGTCAGCCGGCCTTGCAGCGCGAACGACCCTTGTTGCAATTCGAGATCCAGGTCAAGCATCGGGCGCTCTCCTCGGGTTACCCTAGCGCAGCCAGTGAGTTGAACAGCGGTGGGAACTATAACAGGCGGATTCGGGGTCTGGCGCAACGGCGGGCGCGATTACTCGATTGGGCGCCGCGAGCTGGTGCGGCGAGGCCAACGGCGGGCGGCGGTGTTTTACCTGGAACGGATCGGCAAAAGCGGATACGCGGCCCGCCTTGAATCCGTCGATGCGGCGTGGTGTTACGCGGGGAATGGGCGGCCCGCACGCGGGGGCTACGCCAGCGAGCACCCCCGACCCGCGCTAGGATTGAATGGCGGGAAACGCTACTCACGTCGTTGCCTGAACTGTTGACCGGAGAGCCGAGCGCCATGTTGGAGATCGCCTACACCCTGCACCGGGGCAAAGTCTGCCGCCGGCAACAGGATTGCATCCTGATCGACGGAGTGATCCATCAGGTCTCCGTGTTACCGATCACCGCCTTGTCCCTGGCGTCGGACGAGGCGCTGCTGGCGGTCGCCGACGGAGTGGCGGCCAGTGGCGGCGATTCCCGGTTCGTCGGC
>JAPUDV010000146.1 GCA_027492875.1 Candidatus Competibacteraceae bacterium
AGCGGATTCAAAATGAGAAATATAGCACATCCATGTCTGGAACACTACCGATGGCTGAACTGGCTGTACTGATACCCGGCTGACGGGGCATGGAGATCGGAGGCCAATTGCATTCCCCAGGCGAGGTTGCAGGTGCGCTGCAAGCCGACCCACAAGGCTTTGGGGTCGGGAGGACCATCGCGCTTGCGGCCCCGATAGCCGCCGAGGCGGGCGATCCAACCGAGCATGGCCAGTAACGGTGGCGGGGTGACCGGCGGAGGCGGGCGGTGGATGGCGACGTAAACCGCTCGCCATTCGGCCGGGTCCAGGACGGCATCGCAGGGCAACTCGGGGGTGGTCCGCCCCAGCAGGGTCAGGGACTGAATCCGCCAGGCGATGATCAAGTACAAAGCCAGGGCCGGTTCCAGCCGCTCCCGGGTGCTGAGTCGCAAGGCTTCCACCCGGCAACCGGTTTTAAAGATTCGGAAAAAAACCTCGATATACCATTGAGAATACCGCTATACGATTGACCGATTCGGCGATTGCGCCGACCGTGGATCGGGCCGCCCTGCTGGGGCTGGCGAACTGGCTAGCGAGGCGAACGATCCATGATGACGCAATCCGACCCGGGGGTGTGGGCGGCGAGCCTGTCTCGCGACCGTCAACGCCACCTGATCGCCCAGGTGGGCCAACCCGTGCCGATGGGCTACGTGCGGCGGCCGTCGGGGGAGACGATCCTGGATCCGGACGCGCAGGCGCAAGCAACCATCGCGTTGAGTTTCGATCGGTTCGAGCGGTACGGAACGATCAACGGCGTGTTGCAGTACCTGGTTCGTCACCAGATTCAACTCCCCCACCGGGTGCGCTTGGGCCTGCGCCAAGGCGACTTGGAATGGCATCGGCCCAATCGGACCACGCTGAGCAATCTGCTGCATCATCCGATCTATGCCGGGGCGTACGCCTACGGGCGCCGGCCCACCGACCCGCGCCGGCAACAACCGGGGCGCCCGGCGACGGGACGCCGGGTCGCCACGCCGGACCGGTGCTCGGTGCTGCTCAAGGACCGGTTGTGCCGGCCTATATCAGTTGGGCGCAATTCGAATGCAACCAGGCGCGGTTGGCCGCGAACCAAGCCACCGGTCCGGGGCCGATCCGCTCGGGGCCGTCGTTGCTGTCGGGGCTGGTCATCTGCGGGCGCTGCGGCTTGCGGATGGCGGCGGTGTACAACAACAGCGGCGGCCGGCTGCGGTATGACCAATGAAAAGAATTTCCCCATCGTTGAGTGACTCATCGAGTGTACAACAACAGCGGCGGCCGGCTGCGGTATGACTGTAGCCGAATGGCCGTGGACTACGGGGAGCCGCGCTGCCAGTCGCTGGTCGGCCACGGGCTGGATGAGTGGGCGAGCGCCCAGGTGTTGCGGGCGCTGGAGCCGGCGGCCCTGGAAGATCAGCCTGCGGGTGGCCGACGATCTGCAAGCCGAGCGGCGGCACCTGCACCGGCATTGGCAACAACGCCTGGAACGAGCGCAGTACCAGGTCGAACGGGCCGCCCGCCAATACCAGGCGGTCGAACCCGAGCGCCGGCTGGTCGCCCGCACCCTGGAACGCCAATGGGAGGAAGCCCTGGCCGCCGAAGCGGCCCTGCGGGCGGACCATGCCCGCTTCCAGGCCGAGCAACCGGCCGTCCTCACCGCCGAGGAGCGGGCGGCGATCTGGCGGCTGGCCACCGAGATCCCGGCGCTCTGGCACGCCCCGACCACCACCGCGGCGGATCGCCAGGCCATCGTGCGGCAACGGGTCGAACGGGTGGTGGTCACGGTGCATGGTGAGAGCGAGCGGGTCGACGCGCAGATTCACTGGTTCGGTGGCCACGGTACCCAGACGACCCTGATCCGGCCGGTCGCTCGCCTCGACCAACTCAGCTACTATCCCCAGTTGACGGCCCGGGTGACGGTGCTGCATGCGGCGGGGCATGGCCCCACGGCGATGGCCGCGCAATTGAACGCCGAGGGCTGGCATCCGGCCAAACGCTGCGAACCCTTCAACGCCGCCACGGTCGGTGACCTCCAAGTCCGCTTGGGGCTGCGCAGCCCGCCCCCGGCGGCGGCGGTTCCCCACCGTGGCCTCGCCGAGTGGACCCTCGCCGAGTTGGCCCACCGCCTGGACATGCCGCAGCCGACCTTGTTTGTCTGGCTGCGGCGCGGCCGGCTGCGAGGCCGCCAGGTCCCCCATGCCGCCCGTTCGCTCTGGCTGATCCACGCCGACGCCCAGGAACTGGAACAGCTCCAGGCGTGGCGCGCCGCCGCGCGGGCCGAGCGCTATCCCTCTCATCGCCAATAAAGAACTCTTATGGAGGTTGTATGGCTGGTCGATTTCGATCTGCCAGCGGTCGACGTAGGCGTCGATGGCCTGGTGCTGGGGCGCACCCGAGGTTGCGATAATGAGGCGTTCGCCGTCATCCAAGCGCAGCGCGGACAGGTGGACGAAGCATCCCCAGACCGGACGCCGCCCTGGCAGCAGGTAAGCCGGGCCCGGTTCGATCGAGCCCAACAAGGCATCGACCCGCGTCATCCGGTTCCAATGATCGGGAACTGGCGTGTCGCGTTTGATCCGTTGATGGAAGGGGATCCGTTGCGCTTGCAGCCACCGGAACCACGCCTCGCCCACGAATTCGCGGTCGGCCAGCAGGACGGCGATCCGCGCTACGCTAAAGACCGCAAGGAAGCGCTCCATCAGGGCCATGCGCTCGGTGGTGTTGCAATTGCCCGCCTTGCCCAAGACGTTCCAGGACACCGGCAGGGCGATGCCGCGATAGGCGATACCCAGCACCAAGAAATTAATATCCACCGCGCCGAACTTCCAGTGAGTGCGATCCAGCGTCAGTCGCCAAGGGCCGTCACCGGCCGGGACCAGGCGCACCCGCAACCGTGCCCAGGAATCCGGGTCGATCTCAAACGAGCGGAAGAAGCGTTGCAGACGCTTGTAGCGTGAATCTACCTGGGCCTTGCCGCCCGAGCCGGTGGTCAGCTCGGCCAAGTTGACGCTGCGCACCTTGAACAGGGCCAGCAGGGACTGCGCCAGAAAACCGATCCGGGCGCCATGCCAAGGCAGCTATTCGGCCAGCACGGCCTTGCGTTCACGAACGGGGTCGTTGGCGGTAGCCTTCATTGGAGTTCCTGCAAAAAATACCTGGCTTAACCATTTTTATTCATAGGGTTACCAGTTTTGTCCTGTACTGAGCTCGCCGTCAACGTGGCAACGGTCTGTTGCAACGCCGCGTTCTCGGCGCGCAAGTGCGTGATCTCCTCCGCCACCGCTGTCAGAATGGCAGAAGTCACGAGATCGGTATCGCTGAGTAGCTTTTAAGTGACGGATGTCATTGGAAGATTTGAAATCCATTCATGTCCGGCTTGTCAAGCCGTTTTTTCCGTAGGTACCTGGGCAGTTACGAAGTAGGGTAGAGTTTTCCAGAACGTGGTAGTGCGTTTCCCCTCTGGGACTCCCTGGGATCAGGAGGGATGGCGCGCAGCGCCGGGGGGTTGATTCGTCTTCGGGAAGCTGTACCCCTCGCTGCAACGGCGCGGCTTGCTGGAGCGGGCGCCGGCCGAGATGGTCGAACATCTGGCCGCCCTGCACGCGCTCAGCATCGAGCGCAACCACTTGTTGCGCCGCGAACTGATCCGTACCGCACAGGTTTGCAACGCGCTGGGCGTCGAACCGCTGCTGCTCAAGGGTACGCTGGCGCTGCTACCCGGCCAGCCGCCGGAAACCGCCGCCCGCCTGATGGGTGATTTGGATCTGATGCTGCCCGCCGCCGCCGTGGACATTGGCCAGCAGGCGCTTCAAGACCAGCTCGGCTATCGCCCGGCCTACCCCGACTGGCATTTTGCGGAACATCATCACGCCTGCCCGCTGATCCATCCCGATCATGGCGTCAAGCTGGAACTGCACCGCGCCGTTACGGGCCGGACGCTGGACGCGGCGCTACCAGCCGAAGACCTGTGGCGGGACAGCCGGCGGATCGATTTCGAAGGAACCTTCGTGCGGGTGCCCACGCCGACGCACCGAGCCCTGCACAACGCACTGCACACCCTGTTGCAGGATCGTGGCGTGGAATTGGGGAAGCTAGCGTTGCGGCAACTGCTCGATCTGGTGCAGTTGCGCGCCAACCGCGAGCGCGCAATCGACTGGCCGCCGATCGAGGCGCGCTTTACGGCGTTGGGTCGGAGCGCGGCGCTGGGCGGATATCTGCGCGTCGCCCGCGACCTGTTCGGTCAGCCACTGCCCGACGGGGCTCGATCCTCGATGGCCGCCGCCTGGCTGAGTGGGGAATTTCTCCTGGGCATCCGCCATCCGCCATCCGGCGCTGCTGCGCGGCTATTACTGGCGGGGGCGGCTGAATCGCCTGCCGAACAGGCTGGGCACACCCTCTTGGTATGTGATGAAAATTCGCGCGCTGCGGCACGGTGAATCGCTATAACCACGCATCGCCCGTAAAGCGGCGGGCTCCCCGTGCACCGACCGGCGGCTCGGCAGGCTTTGGTCGAGCCAACCGCCTAATCCTGGGCCCGGAAAATCTGGCCGGTGACACCC